>NZ_CP094380.1:600000-900000 GCF_022809775.1 Pseudodesulfovibrio tunisiensis | reverse complement strand
TGGCCAATGCCGACTCCGAGGAATCGGTTGATATCCTTCAATTGGCCGGAGCAAGTCACGTCTTTCAGTTCATGGACATGCTTGGAGAAATACTCGCCCGGCGGACCCATGGTGGGGATACCAGAAGCAACGTCATCGGCAACATTAAGCAATTGTATATCGCCGAAGCACCAGCCGCTGGTACGCCGTTTGTGGGGCAAAGCATCAGGAATTGCGGGTTGCGAGAAATTACAGGTATGAATATTTGCGGTCTGTGGGAACGCGGCCGTATGATTCCCGCCCATCCGGATACCATTATCAATTCGAAAACAATCGTCGTTTTGGCTGGAAGTGAAGATCAGCTTCGAGCGTATGACGATTTTGTCGGAGAGATTTCCTTGGGTGGGGCCCCCGTACTTGTTCTTGGCGGCGGTCGTGTTGGACAATCTGCTGCCAAGGTGCTTGATCTACGTGGAATTTCCTACAAGATAGTGGAGAAAAAAGCCGGTCTCATCAAAGATGATATTCATTATGTTCACGGAAGCGCCTCGGATATCGATGTCCTGAAGTCAGCAGGAATCGACAGAGCACCCTCGGTGTTCATTACGACGCACAACGACGATTTGAATATATATCTTACCATTTACTGCAGGCGACTCAGGCCGGACATTCAAGTCATCACCCGAGCAACATTCGACCGCAATATCAATGTCTTGCACAAGGCCGGTGCCGACTTGGTCATGTCGTATGCCACCATGACAGCCAACACGATCATCAACCTGCTGAGCCCCGGCAAGGTGATGACACTCACGGAAGGGCTCACCATCTTTCGGGTCGAAGTCGGTCCTTCGTTGGCGGGCAAAACACTTATGGAAAGTAACATCCGAGATGACACCGGTTGCAGTGTCATTGCGGTATTGCGCGGTGAGAAAATGGAAATCAATCCGGATCCGATGCAGCCCTTGAGTCAAGGGGCTTCACTGCTTGTGATTGGCGGTGATGAGAATGAACGACGTTTTCTGGAAAAATATCAAACCTGACAAGCTGAATCTCGCCTTAACACCATTGGATGTCTGACGGAATGCTTCGGGCAGTACGCAAGGAGCTCCAAACTGTCAAAGGGAGCCATGGCGCAGGTCGGGAAGATGTTCACGCTCTCCGGCGAATGTGGGTAACTCTTTTGGACGGATTCCTTGTTACCCGGAAAGTTACCCGCATTGAACCCCGGATGTCAACGGATCGGGCTGGACGGAGTTGGATGCTCGAAAAGAGAAAAGCCCTTGCTGGGCAAGGGCTTACTGGACTTTTCTGGACACCGTTGGACGGTGCTCTGGTGGAGGCGGGGGGAGTCGAACCCAATAGCGTTTTGTGAGCCTAACGCTTCCAAGAATATCGCGCACCACATGTGTGCTGAATCGGTGCTGCGCGGTCACTGTTTTGAACCTCGATTTTCGTGGCCCGGGCGCGGGGGATGCTTTGCGTTCCCCGCCGCCTGGCGGGTCGGTCTTCAGTGGGCAGGGCGGACCTTTCGTCGCGTCCTCTCCGCCCTCTCCTCAAGGAATCTCGCCAATCATCCAAATCTGCGGCGGGGTGTCTCGGGTCCTTCCCGGGCCTCCGAATTACAGGGGTCGCCAACAGCGTGGTTGGTGTGCGCGTTGGGATTTTTTGTTGGGTGGGAAAATGGGAAGCGTGTTTTCCATGACATGAATTGTGGCACTTCGCAGAGGAACGTAACACAAGCGAGGTGCGCAAATGTCCAATGATTCCAAGAAGATTTCAGCAGAGGTTATGCCTCGGCTGACCTTGCCTCAAGGGTACTCGCTGCATCAGGACACCAACGGGCACTGGGACGTGGTTCCGCCGCCCGATGCGGATCTGAGCGATCCCAAGGTGCTTGGGCTTCTGACCGACCTGCGGCGTTCGCTGGAGGAAGTCCTGTCCCCATCGCCGCCCGGCGCATCGCGTCAGGACGGCCCGCCGCAGGAGATGCCGCGCTTCCGGCCTTGGGAAAACCTTGATCCGGCATGGATTCTGACCTCGATGTACCGGAACGTGACCGGGGATGCCGAGGTCTATGCAGCCATGCACAAGGACCACGTGGCCATCAACATCACCACGGGCGGCGACCGCAAGACTCCCGAGACCCTGCGCTTCACCGGCCATCACTGGGTAATGGATTCGGCCAGCGTGTATGCGCATTCGCTCATGGAGAACGTGGCGCTTTCCTATCAGTACGCGCACCAGATGAAGGTGGTCGTCAGCTTCCAGCGGAAGATCGGCGAGCTGGAGGAGCGCGTGGAAAAGGCGGTGACCGAGGAGGAAAAGACCCTTCTCGCTGCGGACGTGCTCAGCCTGAAGAAGGCGCTGGCCGCCAAGAACAAGGCGGTTCGGGAGCGGATGAATTCGCTGCGGTCTCCGAACAGGGAGAATTCGGTCATGACCAAGGTGCGGTCCATTGCCGGGTTTCCCCTGAACTGCGAATCGTGGTGGCTCGACAACCGGCCCGATCTGCTGCCGGTTGCGAACGGCGTTGTGGATCTGACCACTGGTCGCCATCGCCCGGGCCGCCCGGAGGATTGGATGGTTCGCGCTGCTCCCGTGGAGTGGAGGGGCGAGGATGCCGACCGGAAGGACTGGCTCGAATGCCTGAACGGCATCTATGCGAATCCCGAGACCGGGGAACCGTATCAGGATTTGATCGCCTTCATTCAGCGGCTGTGCGGCTACGCCCTGCTCGGAGCCACGCCGAACCATATCCTGCCCATTCTGACCGGGCGCGGCCGGAACGGAAAGTCCACGCTGCTCAATACGCTGTACAAGGTGCTTGGCCCGCTGGCCGGAGCGTTGCCTTCCGAACTGCTGCTGGATCAGGGCGTGAATCGGTCCGCGGATTCTCCGACACCGTCCATCATGTCGCTCAAGGGACTGCGGCTGGCATGGGCCTCGGAAACAGCCGAAGGCCGCAAGTTCAGCATCGACCGGGTCAAGTGGCTGACCGGAGGCGATCCCCTGACCGGCCGCCATCCCAATGACAAGTATCCGACCACGTTTGCGCCGACGCACCTCATGTTCCTGCTCACCAACAACCTGCCCTCGGCTCCGGCCACGGACTATGCGTTCTGGAAGCGGGTCATGGCCATTCCCCATGCCATCTCCTTTGTACACGGTGAACCCACGCAACCGTGGGAGCGCACCATTGATCCCGATCTGGATGCCAAGCTGGAGCAATGCCTGCCCGGCATTCTGGCCTGGCTGGTGGAAGGGCATCTGGCGTGGCGCAGATACGGGCTGAACCCTCCGGCCATCGTGACCGAGGCCACGGCCCAGTACCGGGAGGGCGAGGACATGCTGGGCGAATTCCTCTTCGAGTGCTGCGATGTTGACGAGAACCTGCGGGTGGGCAGCTCCAAGCTCTACGAGGTGTTCAAGCAGTGGCACCACAAGAGAATGGGGAAGTTCGAGCCGTCGCAGAAGAAGTTCGGCAGCTGGATGAAGGACAAAGGGTTCGAGAAGATCAAGTCCGGAACCATCCTGTATCAGGGGCTGGCCCTGAAGGAACGCCATTTCGAGGGCTTCAACCCGCAGGAGGATTAGTCGAAGGTCCGCATGGTCCCTGCATGGTCCGGCAAAGGTCCATGCCGCAACCCTCTGAAATACCGGGGAAGGCCGTAATGCGTGGGATGATAGGGAGGGTTATCCCTATACCAAAAGAATCTTGAATCAAAGAATGGCAATAAGAGGAAATAGAAAACAGGTCCCTATGGTCCCAATCTGTTTCAACCTGTTGGTTTACCGTTTGTTATCGGTCGGACCATTGGCCGGAGTTTCAGGGACCATCCGGACCATTGCAAGCGAATGGAGGAACGCCATGCCTGCTGAACTGGTTGAATTGGTTCGCGCCCGGGTCGGCTCGGGCTTTGATCTGGCAAAGGGAGCCAGAGGGGAATTCCATGGGCCGTGCCCTGCCTGCGGCGGTACCGATCGCTTTCATGTGTTTGCGGATCAGACTCCCAGTGGCGATCTGGCTATGCGTGCGGGCATGAACGGCGGGTACTGGTGCCGTCAGTGCGGTTTGGCTGGCGACTATGTGCAATGGCTGGTGGAGATCGAAGGGTGGGATTGGACAAAAATTTTCGAATATCTGGGAGTAGAGGGCGCGCAGACGGAACGGAGCGAGCCGGTGCAGCGGGCTGCGGCGCGGCCAGCGGTCACGGGCAGGCCCGTGAACGAGCTGCGGCCGTTGGAGTTCCCGGCAGTGGCGTGGCAGGAGCACGGGGAAAAGTTCGTCCAGACATGCGCGGCCGCGCTGGAACGCAATGCGCGTCTTGTCCGTTGGCTGGAGGACAGGGGCGTGCCTCTGGAGGTTGCCCGGGAGTATCGGCTCGGGTGGCATGCCGGACAGCGGCAGAAGAACAATCGGCCCCCCTGTGCCTATCGCAATCGGGAGTCGTGGGCACTGCCTCCGGCAACGTTTCCGGACGGCAGGCCCAGAAAGAGCCTGTGGCTGCCGCGCGGTCTGGTCATTCCCAAGGTCAGGGAAGGGCAGTTGCTGGGCATCCGGATTCGTCGGCCTTCCGTGGATCTGGAAAGCGGCAGGAGCAGAAAGAAGTACGTTCAGGTCGAGGGTTCCAGACACGGCTGTCTGATCACGCCCCGGGCGCGCGCCTATGTGGTGGTGGAGTCCGAGCTGGATGCGCTGGCCGTGATCGCGGCGAACGTTCCGGACGTGGGCGGCTGCGCCATCGGCAGTCTGTCGGCCTATCCGGACCTTGAGGCGGCGGAGCATCTGAAGCGGGCCGTGGACATTTTGCAGGCACTGGATTTCGAGCCGCAGGGGGACGGGGAAAAGCAGGGAAGGAAGTTCCGGACATGGTGGCTGAACGCCTTTCCCCAGTGCCGACGCGCGCCCATGCCCGTGGGCAAGGATCCCGGAGAGCTGGTGCAGCGGATCGGCATGCAGGGATTGCAGTCGTGGATCCTGTCCCAGATATCCCCGGTTCTGCGCGTGGCCGCGCCCAGACCCAGGGGCCGGGTGGCTTCGGCTCCGGAGCCGGCAAGGGCGGCGGAGGGCGCAATTCCCCGGAGCGTGCGGCGGCTCGACAGCCTGATGCGGCAACTCAATGTACCGGTGTGGCGAGGACCGGACAGGATCGGCGTGGATCTGGAACATCCTTGGCATTACCCGTCCGGGCCGGAAGCGGACGAACTGATGCGGCTCTACTTTTCCGGGGAGGTCATGGACTGGATCGGCGAGAACCACAACCCGGGCAGGATCATGCCCGGCCAACTGCTGCGGACGGGAAACTAGGAGAGGGTTGCCGGTTGGAGTGGCACCTCCTTCCGGCGACCGGATAAGCGCGTATCCGACCAGGAAAACTCCCAACCCTCGCGCTAGTAGACACCGAGGGCTTACCACGGGTGGGGTCGGATGGAAAAGCTCAAGCTGGAATTCTGGTCATTGGAACGGTTCGTCAGGTACGCAAGACGGCTCAGGAAGAACGAGGTGCACGTGGAAAAGATGATGCAAAGCATTCGGGAGTTCGGGTTTCGCGTTCCGGTGCTCGCCATGTCGGACGGCGAGGTCGTGGACGGGGATCTGCGTCTGCAGGCGGCGGAACGGCTGGGCATGGCCTCGGTGCCGGTTGTGCTGGCGGACGGGTTGAGTCCGGCGCAGGTCAAGGCGTTTCGCCTCATGGCGAACAGCTCGGCGGCGTGGGCGAACTGGGATGAGCAGGGTCTGGGGCTGGAGCTTCAGGAACTCCGGGCTTTGGAGTTCGATCTGGAACTGACAGGGCTGGACCTGTCGATCTGCGAGGACCTGCTGGAGCAGCTCCGGCTTGCCGGGGACGAACGCGACCCGGACGCGGTCCCGGAGAGCGGCGGGCCGTGGGTGACGGAGCCGGGCGACCTCTGGACGCTCGGGGAGCATCGGCTGCTCTGCGGGGATTCCACCAGCGTGCGGGACGTGGAGCGGCTCATGAACGGGGAGCTGGCGGACATGGTGTTCACGGACCCGCCCTACAACGTGAACTATGAGGGCAAGGCCGGGAAGATCCGGAACGACCACATGGCGGCCGAGGACTTCTACCGTTTTCTGTACGATGCCTACACGACCATGTTCCTGCACCTGAAAAAGGGCGGTCCCATCTACGTGGCGCACGGGGAATCCGAGGGCGTGGCCTTTCGCAGGGCGTTCGAGGACGTGGGCTTCAAGCTGGCCAGTTGCGTGATCTGGGTGAAGAACCAGTTCGTGATCGGGCGCAGCGACTATCAGCCGCAGCACGAACCCATCCTGTACGGCTGGAAGCCCGGCGCGCGGCATTGCTGGTTCGGCGGGCGCAAGCGGACCACCTCGGTCCGGCTGGACGGGGATGTTGTTCAAGTGGAGGATGATGGTCTGCAACTCAATCTGCCGAACCGGATTCTTCGTGTCTGCGGCCGCGATCTGGGCATCGAGGAACTGGTGCCGTCCGTGGTCTTCGAGAAGAAGCCGCTGCGCAGCGACGACCATCCGACCATGAAGCCCGTGGCTCTGGTGGAACGGTTTCTCCTGAACAGCTGCAAGCGGGGCGAGCTGGTGCTGGACCCGTTCGGCGGTTCGGGTTCCACGCTCATGGCCTGCGAGACCAACGCACGGCGCTGCCGGACCATGGAGCTGGATCCGCGCTTCGCGGACGTGATCGTGCGGCGGTGGCAGGAGTTCACCGGACGGCAGGCACGGCTGGATGGTTCGGGCATGACCTTTGCGGAAAAGGAGGCGCGGCAGTGACCGATCACGAGTTGCAGCAGCTGGTGGAGCAGAGCGCGTCAACGGACATGGCCTTTCTGCTCAAGGCCAAGGAGGATGCCAAGGCGCGCATGAAGGCGGACCCCAGCAAGGCGAACATCGCCGCCTTCAACAAGGCTGCCGAGGCCCTTGACCGACTGGTCCGGAACGGAAGGGACGCGGCCGGAAGAACGGGCAGCGGCAGGACGTTCGATTCCGTGGAGGCGGTGCGGCGATTCCTGTCCGAGAGCGGCTTTGCAGCGGCGCGGACCACGGTTTCCCGGCATCACGGCAAGGGGCTGTTCGGCAGGAACAGCGACGGGGTGTTCGAGGAGACTGCCGTGCTGGCCTATGCCGAGGCCCATCTCAAGCTGTCCGGCTCCGGGAAGAAGGTGTCCGAGGAGGACAAGGAGCGCAGTCGGCGCAAGTCCGAAGCCGAGATAGCCCTGCTCGAGGAAAAGCATCTGCGCGAACAGCTGAAGCGCAGGCGCGAGCAGGGCAGGCTGGTGGAGCGGAACGAGCTGGAACTGTATGTGGCGGCCCGGGCCGGAGTGCTGGAGTCCATGATCAAGTCCGAGTTCCAGAAGCGCATTCTGGAATACGTGGAGCTGGTGGGGGGCAGGCCCGGCCGGGCCAAGGATCTGCTTCAGGAACTCAACCATACCCTGGATGCCGCGCTGAACGAGTATGCGCGCACCGACAGCTTCGAGGTGGTGTTCCGCCATGACGACGCATAGTAGACAAATCGCGGTTTCCTCACGCTGGCTTCCGGATGGGGAATCCCGGCCCGAGAGCTACGTGTTCTCGCCGAGCAGGGCCGAGCGCAAGGCGTGCCGGAAGCGGCAGCACATTGCCCCGAGCGTGTGGGCACCAAGGCATCGCATCCTTTCCGAGGAATCCGCGCTGCCCGGGCCGTGGCAGAACGATACGGCCCCGTTCGTCACGCCGATTCTGGATGCGGCCTACACCTCGGGCATCGAGGAAGTGGACTGGTGCGCGGCTCCGCAGGTGGGCAAGACCGAGGGAGTGAACACGATTCTGGGCTATGCCATCGACCGCGACCCCGGGCCTGCCATGCTGGTGTATCCGGATCGGGACACGGCCAAGCACAACCTGAGCAAGCGCATCTTCGAAGGGCTGATCCGGCCGAGCGCGCGGCTGCGCTCCTATCTCACGGGCGCGGAGGACGACATTTCCTCGACCCGGATTCTGCTGGAGCACATGGCCATCTACACGGCATGGGCCAAGTCGCCGTCCTCCCTGTCCAACAAGGCGATCAAGCTGCTGATCTTCGACGAGGTGGACAAGTACCCGCGCACGTCGTCCCGGAAGGAGACCGGTCCCATTCCGCTGGGGGAAAAGCGGACCCGGACCTACAAGTGGTCGCGCAAGATATTCAAGATTTCGAGTCCCACCATCGTGACCGGGGAAATCTGGCAGGCGTTGCAGGCGTGTCAGGTCGTGTTCCATTTCTTTGTCCGCTGCCCGCACTGCGGCCAGTTCCAGCGCATGCACTGGGACCAGTTCCGGATGCCCGAGAACGTGCGTGACCCGGAACGGATCGAGACCGAGGGACTGGGCTGGTATGAATGCGAGTTCTGCAAGGGGCGCTGGGAGGATCATCATCGGGACAAGGCCGTGTCCATGGGCGAATACCGGGACATCCTCACGGGCAAGGAGCTGTTCGCGTATCTGCGGGAGCATCGCCCCAAGCGGATCGGCTTTCATACGCCTGCCTGGCTGTCGCGGTTCGTGCCGCTGGCCGAGGTCGTGGCCGCATTCCTGCGCGGCAGCAAGAAGCACGGGGGCACGGACTGGAAGGAGCGGGCCAAGGATTTCCGGAACGCCTACGAGGCGGAACCGTGGGAGAACTTCGAGGTGCAGCGCGAGGCGGACCGCATCTGGGAGCTGTGCGACAACCGGCCCCGGATGCTGGTTCCCGGCCCGGTGAACGGGATTCCGCGCGTGGCCGGACTGGTGGCCGGGGTGGATACGCAGGACAGGAGTCTGCCCTATTCCATTGTGGCGTTCGGCTGGGGGCAGGCCGAAGAGTCGTGGCGGATTCGGGTCGGCACGGCCCTGACCATCCCGGTTCTGGAGGAGATCCTGTGGGGGCAGGCGTACAGGGACGCGGAGGGCAACGAGTACCGCGTGCGCTGCGTGTTCTGGGATGCCATGGGACACCGGACCAAGGAGGTCTATGCCATGGCGGTCAAGCATCGCGGCAAGATGCTGCCCATCCGTGGGCGGGACACCCTGTCCACGCCGATCACGTTTTCCCCGATCGAATATTATCCCGGCACCAAGATCCGCATTCCCGGTGGCGTGACGCTGGCGAATCTGGACACCAAGTTCTTCAAGGACGACTTGAGCACCGCCCTTCAGGTGCAGCCGGGCGATCCCGGCGGATTCCACCTGTACGACAGGACGGCAATGCCTGCGGACTATGCGGATCAGATGTGCAACGAATACTTTGACGACGAGACCAACAAGTGGATCCAGCCCGAGCACAAGCGTGTGGATTTCTGGGACTGCGAAGTCTACGCCCGTGCCTGCTGGTACTATCTGGGCGGCGCGAACTGGGATCAGCCCAAGGCAAGGGTACAGCCCAAGCCACGGCCCGTGGCGGAACGGACCGTGACCCAGGCGGACATTCTAAACGGATTCCGGCCGAGCTGGTTCGGCCAGTTGTAGGGAGACTCACATGGAAGCAAAGCAGGATCTCGGCCCGGGCCTGAACTGGAAGCAGGCCATCAAACGTCTGGGGTGTTCCAAGAGCATGTTCTACTACCTCGTTGAAAACGGCGCGTTTCCCAATGCCTACCGACTCGGTCGCAACAAGGGAGTGAGAGTTCCCTTGGCGGATATTGATGCGTTTCGGGGGCAGAAACGGTTAGCATAAAATTTCTAAATTTGTGATATTGGTATCAATCCTATATAAATTTAGGTTGCAGTTGGGTAAATTCTGCCATAGTGATAGGAAAAATCCAAAAAATGGATACAAACGTAAAATAAATCGAAAGGCTTTCTGCGAGGAGTGGGCATGCTTTTGGAATTTACAGTTGGTAACTTCAGGTCCTTTGGAGAGAAACAAACTCTATTTATGCAACCAGCTCGCAAGCTGTCGGGATATCATGATATTTTGAATACTGGCATTTTTAGGGAGCCAGATGCTTTGCCTTGTGCTGTTATTTATGGGGCTAATGCGTCGGGAAAAAGTTCTTTATTGAATGCTTTTTCCTATTTGAGGTTGATTGTTAAGACCAGTGCTTCTCGTGAAAAAAAACAAAGCTTTTCTGATAAACGATTTAAGTTGAAAGCTGTATATCAGGATAAGCCTTCTGAGTTTGATATTAAGTTTGTTGGGCCTGACGGTAAGTTGTATACTTATTCTTTGTCGTTGAAGCCTGATCAAATTTTATTTGAAAAATTGACAGTCAGAGGTGCTGCAAAGGGGTCTCAATGCATCGAATTAATCCTTCGTGAAGAAAATGATGTTAGGTTGCACAAATCTATTCATTCGAACAAAAGTTTTTTAGACGTTTGGTCTGCAGAGGTTAATAAGCAAGAAACTTTTTTGGCGTTTTTAGCTAAAAAAGGCGATGTTCATGTTTTTGATCCTGTGATGGATTGGTTCTCAAGTTTTTTGGAAATTCCGTTGCGCAAAACCCGTCCTGATTATACTGCGACCCTTATCCATAATGGAGTACTGGATGTAAATTCTGTAATCTTGAAAATGGCAATAGCGGATATGAACATCCATGGGGTGCGTGTAGAAGAGCAGGAGATAGATATTCCTATTCTTTTGCGGCAATATATAACTGAAGAATTGGCCAAGGAAGGCGAAGATGCAAAATTAAAAGACAATCCAACCGTTGCGAATACGTATTTTGAGCATCTGGATACAGATGGTAAAGTCGTTTTGTTTGATTTGCTGGACGATGAGTCAGAGGGGACAGCAAATTATTATTCGTTGCTGGGGTATATTCTAATGGCTCTAAAAAACGGTTTTACCGTTTTTGCAGACGAATTAAATCGTTCTCTTCATCCATATTTGCTTCGCAAGATTGTTCAAATGTTCACATCGTCTAAAACCAATCCGAATAAGGCTCAACTTATTTTTTCAACACACGACACAACTATTATGGATAAAAAATTGTTACGTCCCGATGAAATCTATTTCACAGAGAAAAATAGTTGTTCTTTTGAATCTTCTCTTTTTAGTTTAGCAGAATTCAAAAATATTCCATCTGTAACTAAGAACGATCGAGGAGAATTATTTTCAAAAGAGTATTTGGCTGGGAATTTTGGGGCTGTCCCCAATATTGATTGGGGGGAATAAACAAATGGCACGGCGTAGTCGACCTACTAGGGACAGGCAAAAGAGATGTTTTGTTGTGTGTGACGGGGAGACTGAGAAAAATTATTTTGATTATGTGCTAGGAAGATTCTTAAATGACAAGAGGGGAATACAAAAGAAACTCACAATAAAAACTAAAATTGGGATACATCCGGATCATGCCAAGCGAGAATTGTGCAGAGCCCGTGAAAATTATGATTGCGTAATTTTTTTATGTGATTTGGAAAGACCAAACCTTGTTCCCGGCGATGTCCAAAGGATAAGGAATTTTGCTGCCGAAGTGAAATCATACAATTCCAGACAGCAACCGTGGCATATCTTTTACAATATGCCGAGCATCGAATATTGGTATATTCTTCATTGTGAATGTTGCACTCGGGCATTTCCTGATTCAAGAGCCGCTGAGAATCATTTAAGAAGAAATTGGTTGCCAGAGTATGAAAAGCCAATGCCCAGAAATTGTACAGAAGCAGAGTTTTTTCTAGCAAAAGTCGATGATGCCTTGCAAAACAATCGCAATGCACAACCTCTCGGGCAGCTTCGATACTCCATACCTAGTTGCCGTGATGCCACTAACCCTTATTCTGCATTGAAAGATATCATAAAAATTCTTTTAGATTTGTAAGTTTTTTTCATAGAATTTGAAAATGTGTTTTGGGGCTAACAAAATGCATTTTCTGTCCATGACGTCCATGACGTCCATGACGTCCAAGACAGCATGTCGAAATTCGACATATTATCTTGGGCATGAATATCTGGACCGAAGCTGAACTTCTTGAGGCCATAGCAACGACCAAGAAGGCGTTGCAGGAGGCCACTGTCCTTCGCGTGGACACGGGTGACGGCAGTCATGAGATGGCCAACCCGTATCAGCTGCGCGAGAATCTCGAATACTACAAGCGCGAGCTTGAGGCGCTGCGCGGACAGAGCGGACCCATTGCCGTGGTCGGGAGGGTGATCCCATGATCTCTCCTCTGGTCAGGTCTCGGGCCGTGGCGTTTCGCGGCGTGCGTTCTCGCGGGTTCGGGCGGGTGCGGTCGGTTGCCGGCCGGCATGAGGACATCCTGTCCAACTGGAATACGGGCCGGGCCACGCGGGACGGGGAGGCCCGGGAACGCGAGGTGATCGCGCGCCGTGCCGAGGAACTGGTGGACAATGATCCGAACGCGGCTTCGGTCATTGATTCCATGACGGTCAACATCGTGGGCGGCGGACTTCGGCCGCAGGCCAAGGTGGACCGCAAGCGGCTCGGGCTGACCGAGGACCAGGCCGAGGAGTTGCAGGACGCGCAGGAAAAGGCGTGGCTCCGCTGGTGCCCGGAAGCCCATGCCGGGGGCCGGGCCTTTTTCGGGGACATGCAGTTCCAGTCCCTGCACTCCGTCCTTGCCAAGGGCGAATTCTTCTATCTGCCCAGAATGCTGGACGAGGCGCGCTATCCCGAGCGCATCTTCTCCCTTGCCTTGCAGGACGTGCATCCGGCGCGACTGTCCACGCCCGTGGACATGCGCCAGCGCGAGGACATGGTGGACGGCATCGAGATCAACGACGACGGCCGCGCCGTGGCCTACTGGATCTGCAACCCGCCCAAGGACCAGTACGGCGAATTCCTTTCAAGCTCCCATTACGTGCGGATTCCGGCCCGGATCGGACATCGGCCGGGCGTGCTGCACGGATATCGGTACACGCGCGAGGAACAGTTCCGGGGCCGCAGCGTGCTGGCTCCGGCCATGAAGTTCTACCGGCTGCTGGGCAAGTCCGTGGACTACGAACTCATCGGTCAGATCATGGCCGCGTCCATGCCCGTGTTCATCGCGTCCCAGAACCCCATGGGCGCAGCCATGCCCATGGGCCAGCCCGATCCGCCGAGTCCCTACGACGAGTCCGGCCAGCCCAATCCCCTGTATCACCGGACATACTCGCCGGGCACCGTGCTCTACGGCGCGCCCGGGGAACGGCCGTACATTCTGGAATCCAACCGGCCGGGCAACAATTTTCAGGCCTTCGCCCATCTCATCATGCGCGCCATGGCCGCTGCCACGGGCATGCCCTACGAGGTGCTGGCCAAGGACTTTTCCCAGACCAACTATTCCAGCGCACGCGCGGCCCTGCTCGAAGCGTGGCGGGTGTTCATGGTCTACCGCAGCTGGGCCGGGGCGCATTTCTGCCAGATCACATGGAACATGGTTCAGGAGGAGGCGTACCTGCGCGGCCTGTGGTCCGTGCCTGCGGGTGCGCCGGACTTCTACGACGATCCCTTTGCCTATCTTGGCGTGCGCTGGATCGGCCCGGCGCGGGGCTACATCGATCCGGTCAAGGAAATCCTCGCCTACGTCAAGGGGCTGGAAAACAACATTTTCACCCATGCGGACGTGGTGGCCGAGCAGGGCGGCGACGGGCAGGAGGTCGCCGAGACCCGTGCCCGGGAGCGCAGGCGCGACCGCGATCTGGGGCTGGAGGCGATTTCATGAACGAGCTTTTGCAGCTGATGTCCGGTGTGTGGGCCATTTCCGAGGAAGGATTGCACAGCCTGATGCGGCGGGTCCGCCCGGGCGCGCAGGGGAGCGATTCCCCGGCCATGCTTTCCTTCACGGAACCGGAACGCTCGGACGGGCTGGTTCCGCGACAGGACTACGGCCGGGTGGCGGTGCTCGAAGTGTACGGCACGCTGGTCAAGCGGACCCGCTGGAGCTGGTCCGGCATTGCCTCCTACGAGAACATCCGGGCCTCGCTGGACGCGGCCATGGCGGATTCGGGCGTGGATGCCGTGGTGCTGGACATCGATTCCCCGGGCGGCAACGTGGACGGCTGCAAGGAGCTGGCGGATCACGTGTTCAGCCTGCGGGAGCGCAAGCCCATCTATGCTCTGGCAAACGGCACCATGACCAGCGGGGCGCAGTATCTGGGCGCGGCCACGGGCAATGTCTATGCGTCCAGCCCCACGGTTCGCGTCGGTTCCATCGGGGTGCTGGCCCTGCATACGGACTGGTCCAAGTGGAACGACATGCTGGGCATCAGCCCCACGTGGCTGCATTCGGGCCGGTTCAAGGTCATGGGCAATCCCGACGAGCCTCTTTCCGAAGAGGCTTCCCGCTATCTGCAGGGGAACCTTGATCACACCTACAACATTTTTCTTGCCGATGTGGCCCGGTATCTCGGGCTGGATCCGGCGCGGTCCGCCGACTGGGCGGACGGCAGGGTCCTTGACGCGGAGGCGGGACTGGAGCTGGGGCTGGTGAAGGGCATCATGACCCGGCAGGAACTCATAGCATCCATACAGGAGGAAGCCATGACGAAAACAGCGGCTCAGCTCCGGAACGACTACCCCGAAGCTGTGCAGGAGATCGTGAACTCGGTGGAGGCCAAGGCCAAGGCCGATGCGGAAAGGCAGAACGGCGAAGCGGTCGCTGCGGCCACGGCGCAGGGACGTGACGAGGTGATGACCATGGTCGGGGCCGTGCTGGGCGATGCGGCCAAGGACAGGCTGGAGCCGCTCATGGCGGCCGGGGTCACGCCCGAACAGCTTGTCGCCATCGGGTACACGCCCGAACAGACCGAGGCCAAGGCCGGGGACGAGGATGCCCGGGCCGCGATTCTGGATCAGCTCAAGGCGCAGGACCCCGCCGGGGTCAAGGCCGGAGCCGACCCGGCATCCATCAGCGCGGAACAGAAACTTCAGGCCCGCATCGACAGGATCGGCGGGTTGAAAATCTAGGGGGAGCATATGACCAGAGCCATGGCGGAATATCATGATTTTGCCGTGCGGGAATTCGTCGGTTCCCATCCCGTCATCACCATGGCGGCGGTGTTGGCCTCCACTGGCGAGGTGCAGGAACTGGCGGCCGGGACGGTTCTCGGCAAGGTGACTGCCAGCAAGAAGTATGTGGTGTGGGACGCGAGCGCAGGGGACGGAAGCGAGATCGCCGCGACCATTCTGGGCGAGGACGTGACGGTCCCGGCGGCTGGCGACGAGGCGGCCCTGCGCTACGTGCATGGCGAGTTCAGGAAAAACGGCCTGACCTGGGACCCGGATGCCGACGAGGCCGCCATTGACGCGGCCATCGAGGCTTTGGCCAGCAAGGGCATCTACGTCAAGTAGGGAGGCGACATGGAACTTTTCGACAGAAGGACGCTTACCGGCATCATCGACCGCCGTCCGGTCAAACCCAAGCTGTTCAAGGAGCTCTTCTTTTCCAGAAGGAATCCTCTGGACACGACCACGGCCCAGCTCGACATCATCGTGGGCGGCAAGTCTCTGGTGCCCTTCGTGACCAAGTTCGAGGGCGGCACGCTCATCGAGGGGACCACGCGGGAATCGCAGGTCGTGGAAACCCCGCGCATGCGGCCCAAGATGCACTTTTCCGCCTGCAATCTGCTCGACTTCCGGCAGGCCGGGGAACCGCCCGTGATCAAGCCCGGGGTCACTGACGACCGCGTGGACAAGGCCATTGCCACGGACATGCAGGAACTCAAGGACCGGGTGGAGATCACGGTGGAGTACATGGCGGCCAAGTCCCTGCAGGGCGGCAAGATTCCCCTTGTCGGGGAGACCTTTCAGGGCGAGGTGGACATGCGCATGCCTGCCTCGCACATCATCGTGCTCGGAGCCGGGGACACCTGGGCCGATGCCGGTGCCGATCCGTGCGAGGATCTGGAAGTCTGGGCCGACCTGATCGTGGACGCGACCGGCCTGACTCCGGATGTCTGCGTTCAGGGAGTCAATGCCTGGCAGGCGTTCCGCAACAACGCCAAGGTGCAGGGCGAGCTGGACAACCGGCGCATGGAGACCGGGCAACTGGCTCCCGAGGTGGGCAAGGCGTATCGCGGCCACGTCAACGGCGTGGACATCTACCGCTACGGCGGCTCCTACCACGATGCGGCCGGGCAGGTGCAGAAGCTCATGCATCCGGACTACGTGGTGTTCGGCTGCACCGAGGCGGAAACCACCATCGACTTCGGCCTGCCCGAGGATCTGGAGAACAGCGGCCCCGTGGAATACTTCGCCAAGAGCCGGATCAACTGGGATCCGTCCTATCTGGAGTTTCTGGCCGAGTCCCGGCCCCTGCCGTGGCTCAAGCAGCCCGATGCCTTTGTCTTCGTCAAGGTCGTGTAGGGGGACATCATGGCAAGCAAGGAAAGGATGAACGTGATTCTGACCGTGGCCTACAAGCAGGGCGGCACGACCATGGCTCCGGGAAGCCGGGTCGAACTCCCGGTCAAGCAGGCGCAGGCCCTGATCGACAACGGCCATGCCCTTGATCCGGGAAGCCTGTTTCCCGAGGCCCCGGAAGGCGACAAGGCCGTGAAGGTGTTCAAGGACAAGATCGCCGAGTTGCAGGCTTCGCTCAAGCAGGCCAAGGCCGCCAAGGCCGAAGCGGACACGCTTCTGGCCGGGGCCGAGTCCGGCCTCAAGTCCCTGAGCCGGGCCGTTCTCGATCTGGATCCCGAGGCCAAGTCGCTTCCGGATTCCGTGGCCGAGATGCAGGAAAAGCTGCGGACGGCCCTGTCCAAGGCTCCCTAGGCAGCAACCTCCGTCCCTTTTGCCGGTCCGGTCTGCGGCAAGCGCCGGGCTGGCAAGAGGGGAACGGGCAACCACAGGAAGGACGGATGACGTTTACCCCTGCCGAAGCCTTGTTGAGCACGCTGCTGGTCACGGTGATCACGGCGGCGGTTGTCCGGGCCTGGGATGCCCGCAAGTTCGTGACCTGTGACGAATGCAAGGCTCGACACGAGGCCGACAAGGAAGCCGTGCGCATCGTTTATCGCATGGTCCGCGCCCTGATAGTCCATTCGGATATGCCCAAGGAGGAAAAGGAAAAGATTCTGAACGACAGGAGCGTGGAATGATCACGGCACTGCTGGCGTTCCTTCAGCATCACCTGAACGGGCTGCACATGGAGTGCCGCCTTGTGGGATTCGGTTTTTCCCGGTCTCGCGCCAGACGCGTGGCGCGGCTCTGGGAAAAGGCGATTCGGCCAATACTCTACCGCAAGGAGGGGTGATGTTGGAACTCATCGGCATCCAGTATCTGACCACAGCCCTGTACGCCATGACCGCACTGGTGCTCGTGCTGGGGCTTCTGCGCTGGCTCGACAAGAGCGCGGGGCGGCCCTGGGGCGACGTTATCGACATAATCAGGGAGGATCCCCATGCGGCTGCGCTGTATTACGGTGTGCGCTTTGCTGGCGCTTGCCTGCTCGTTGGCCTGGTCATGTCCAGCTAGGGCGGGACAGGGCATTCCCGGCAGGTACGATTCCCTGATCCGGTCTGCGGTCCATCGCTGGTGGCCGCGCGTTCCGCATGCGGACTGGCGGTACTGGAAGGCGCAGCTCTATCAGGAGTCCCTGCTGGATCCGGACGCGGTTTCCCCTGTGGGCGCGCGCGGACTGGCCCAGTTCATGCCCGGCACATGGCGCGAGGTCGCCGGACAGCTGGGGCTGGGAGCGGTGTCGCCGCATGCGGTGCGGCATGCCATCAATGCCGGGGCCTACTACATGGCCCGGCTCTATCGCGCCTGGTCCAGCCCGCGTCCGGACCCGGACCGCTGGGATCTGGCCCGGGCCAGCTACAACGCGGGCATGGGCAATCTGCTCAAGGCCCAGCGCAGGGCGGGCGGGGCAACCGGGTTCGCGGACATCATGGCCGCGCTGCCGCAGGTCACGGGCCATCACAGCCGGGAGACCATCACCTATGTGGAACGCATCCACCACATCTACCGGAGGCTGACATGTGGACGGCGCTGATTGCCCGGGCCGCGTCCCTGTTCGGCGGTTCCCGGCTCGTGAAGTGGCTGGTGGCCGGAATTGCGGCCGTGGCGATCGTCGCGGCCTTCGGATGGATCCTGCGCGACAATGCGCACAAGGACGCGGCTCTGGCCCGGGCGAATGCGGCAAACGCCGCGCTCCGGTCCGCGCATGCGGCCAGCCGGGCCGCGCTTGCCGAGATGGAGGCTGCGGACGCGGCCAAGGAAGCGGCTCTGGCCGAACGGGAGAAAACCATTTCCGCAATCAACGCCGACCGTGCGGCCCTGCGCCGCCGGTGGCAGGAGGCTTTGCGCCATGACGAAACTGTACGCGACTGGGCTGACACTCCTCTGCCTGATGCTGTGCGCGGCATGCTCCGGTAGGCAGCAGCCCGAGGTGGTTGCCGTGCCCCGAATCGTGCGCGTGACTCCGCCCGCACATCTGCTGGCGGACACGCCTGCCCCGGATTGCCGCGATGCCCGGACCAACGGGGACCTGCTGCAATGCGTTCAGGACTATCGGTCCGCGCTCCGGCAGTGCAATGCGGACAAGGCCGCGATCAGGGCGGGCATGGAGGGCAGGCCATGAGCATGGAATATGCGGCGCGCGTGATTCTGGATCGGCAGGGCCAGCCCGTGACCTATCAGCCGTGCGAGGGCGAGGCGCGGGAACTCACGGCTCTGGTCATCGATCACGGCTTCGGGTCCACGCCGTCCGGCTGGGACAGCAATTTCTTCGAGGGACAGGCCAGATACGCGGAACTCAAAATCGTGTTCAGCGACATGACGGATGCGCCCGGGTACCGGGATGCCTTTGTCTTCAACGGATTCACCTACGATGTGCGCGCGGCGTATCCGGTTCCCAAGACCGGGGCGAGAAAGATGTGGTGGGTCGTCTACGGCGTGGCCGATCAATGCGGGGTGTTCGCATGACCAGTTTCGAGGGACGAGTTCCTGTTCCCACAAAATGGGTGGACAAGGATGGCGTTGATCGGATTCGTGTCCGTCACTATCCCTTCCATTCGAAGGCCACGGGTTCCATGCTGGAAATTCGTGATGGTGTAACGCCATTTCTCGCCTACTGCGCCCGCACCTTTCCCAACGAAATGAACAAGGCTCTCGGCCACATTGGGTGGTGGATGCGCAAGCGGATTCAGGAAGCGGTCTACAAGGAGAAGCCGCAGGGGACACACTGGCCTGCGTTGTCCGACATCCAGCGGATGCGCACTCTGGATGACGTCAAGCGTGAGCGATTGGGCAAGAGTCTCCGCGCACCGGCGACTCACGCTTTCGGACAACTGGTCAAGGCAGTGGGCTACAAACGAGACAAAGCGCTCATGCGTGTGCGCATCGGCTGGCTTTCCAGGGCGGCTGCGGCCAAGGCTGCCAAATTGCAAGCCGGGTTTTCCACTCCGGTTACCCTGAAGATGAAACGTTTTTTTGCCGCCGCAGGACTTGGCATCCCGGAAGGCGGTTCCATCCGCACCGAGGGACGCGAGCTGATCCGGCCCATGTTCGAAGCCTCCCAGCGCGAGGTCATGCAGCGCATCGAAGACAAGATTCACAGCTACCTTTTCCGCGCGGAGCGGAAGTTCAAGCTGGTGGCATAGGAGAAGATATTATGGACACCACCAGTCTGGACATCGCCGAGACCTGGTACGAGGCTCTGCTCGCTTCCGTGGCCGTCAATGAACATTGTCAGGCCGCGTTCGGCAAGCTGCCGTCCATGTTCCTGGATTTCGACAAGCGGGACAAGCACGGCGCACAGCAGGTGCCGTATATCGGTGTCATCCCCATGGCCGATCGCGACGGCGATGAAATCGGCATGGGAGTTCATTCCATTCTGCTGGTGCTCGGCATCAAGGACGACGACACGGTCGAGGACGCAGGAGGCCGCGGCGTTCGCTACATGGGCGGCAAGACTCTCCAGCGGTTCGAATCCGTGGTGCGATCCTTTCTCGCATCGCTCCGATATCCCCTGTCCGACTGGCAGGCGGAGAAATCCAACCCGGGCAACGGCTACTTCGAAAAGCATATTTTCATCACCGTCAACCTGCCCAACACCCTTGGGCGAGCATAGAGGAGATCTGGCATGACCCAGGCAAGAGGATACAAAGGCAAGTTGCTCGTGGATATCGAGGCGGCTTTCGGCGTGGCCCCGACCATCAGGAAGACCCACCTCATGCCCTACAACACCTGCGATCTGTCCGCCTCGCGCGAGCAGAATACGGCGGCGACCATCACCGGCTCGCGCAACCCCGTGGCCCCGTTTCAGGGCAACGTGGACGTGCAGGGTACGGCTGAAGTGCCGGTTGACGCGCACAGTTTCGGCCTGTGGCTCGTGGGGATGTTCGGTATGCCGACCACTTCGGCCGTGGCTGCGGTCAATCTGGATGCCGGGGACGCCGTGGACAAAGGCTCCGGCAAGGTCGGCCTGCCCGCTACGGGGCATGGATTCGAGGCCGGGGCAACCATCGTGCTTTCCGGTACCACCAGCTACGACGGCGCCCACATCCTGCAGCCGGAAACTTCCTCGAATGAACTGGTGATTTTGGCCAGCTTCACGGGGGAGACGTTTTCGACCACCGACGAGGCGCAGCTGGCGGCTCGGGTCAATCTGGATGCCGGAGACGCCGTGGACAAGGGAAACGGTCTCGTCGGCCTGTCTGCCGCCGGCCATGGTCTCGCCGTGGGGGCAGAAATCGTCATCGCCGGGACCACCAACTACGACGGCACCTACATGGTCAAGCGCGGTACCTCCATCGGCGAGATCGTCATCGAGGAAACCTATGCTGCCGAAACGTTCGACGGTTCCGAAACCGTCACTGCCCTGTTTCGGGACCACGTGTTCAAGATCGCGGAGAGCATGCCTTCCCTGGGTGTGGAAAAGCAGTTTCCGGACATTCCTGCCTATCTTCTTGCCAGCGGCATCAAGATCGGTTCCTGCGCCCTTTCCGTGGGCGGTTCCGACGAACTGACCGCCTCCCTGTCTCTGGTCGGGCGAGACGAGACGCGCAACGCCGCCGTCTACGACGCCAATCCTGTGGAGTTGCCGTTCAACCGCTTCGGCAACTTTCAGGCGCGAATCATCGAAGGCGGCACGCTGCTCTCCAGCCGCAACAAGACCGTGAACATCAACCTCGATTTCGGTCTGGACACCGACCAGTACACCCTCGGCGATGGCGGCGTGCGTGGCGACATCCCCGAGGGGCTGACCACCGTCTCCGGCGACATCGAGGCCCTGTTCACCGATACCCGCTTTCTGGACAAGGCCGAGGCCGGCACGCGTTCCAGCGTGGAAGTCCAGCTGGTCAACGGCGGCTACAAGCTGTCCGTGGCCATGCCCGAGGTGGAATACCAGCGCAAGACTCCCGGACTCGCCGGTCCGCGGGGGGTGCTGGAAAACTTCTCCTTTGCGGCGTTTCACGACACCGATTCCGCAGGTTCCGCCGTGGTCGTGACCCTGCGCAACGAGATCAAGAACTGGACGGAGTAACCCATGGACAAGAAAACAATCGAACTGGGCGGCGAGGCCTTCGAGGTTCGCCCCATGAATTATGGCACGGCCAAGGCTTTGAACCTGGCCGGGATCAATCTGGCCAATCTGGACGAGCAGCCGGATCGGCTGTTTGACGCCATGACCATCCTGCTGGACAGGGTCTATCCGGACGAGGCGGATCAATTGCGCATCGAGGCCCTGTCCCTGAACGACGCCATGAAGTTGTTCACGAGCGTGATGGAAGCTAGTCAGGCTGCTGAATCGGGAAACTGATCGAGGTCTGGGCGTGGCATTCGAATCCGAGGCGATTGGCCTACTGCGAAATCTGTGGCGCTTCGGATGCGTGCGCGGAGTGCGACTGGCGGCGTCCGGATCTCTGGCCGGGCAACGAGGATGCCTGGTCGCTGTGGGTGGCATCCAGCACGCAATGGCGGTCCACCGGTTTCGGCATCATCGGGTTGGACTACCCGGCAGTCAAGCTGGTCTCGGAAACGATCGGCATGCGATTCACGCCGGGCCTGTTCGCCAAGATCCGATTGCTGGAGATGGAGTCGCTGGCCAGACAGGTCGCGCGGCTAGAGGAACGATCCGATGCAGACTAGGGCCGCCAGAAAGCCGATCACGACGGCGGCTCCTGCGAGCCAGCCCAGGCCGTAAGCAGAGAGCAGGGAGAACCCCAACCGAACAGTGCCCGGTTCTTGCGGTTCTCTAGAGTCGAAGGAAGATCTCATACCCCTCTTATAATCATTAACCCGAGGGGAGGCAAATCGTGTCCGCTGAAACGCAAATGATATTCACGGCCAAAGACATGATGACCAGTCATGTCAGGCGGATGTCCATTGCCGCCCAAGGACTGGCGGTCAAGTTCGTTGCCATTCAGGGCGCGATACGCGGCGTCATGAGCCTGTTTTCCGGTGCTGCCGGGTTGATGAGCGGTTTCACGGGGACAGCCTCGGAATTCGAGACGTTGTCGATCAGCCTGGAGACCGTGACCGGCTCTGCCGAGCAGGCCGAGGCCGCCATGGCGTGGATCACCGATTTCACTGCCCGGACTCCCTACGAATTGCAGGAGGTTTCGAACGGATTCCGTCAGCTGGCGGCGTATGGCCTTGATCCGACAAAGCATCTCAAGCCTTTGGGCGATACGGCATCCTCCATGGGAAAGACCCTTTCCCAGGCTGTGGAGATGTTCGCCGATGCGGCGCAGGGCGAGTTCGAACGTCTCAAGGAGTTCGGTGTGCGTGCGTCCCAGCAGGGCGACACGGTCACGTTCCGGTGGTCGCAGAACGGTCGGGACATGGTGAGGACAGCCCGGAAGACGCAACAGGGCATCACCACGACACTGGGTGAAATCTTCAGACGTTTCGAAGGAGGGATGCAAAAGCAATCCCGTTCCTGGGAAGGCATGATGTCCAATGTGAGCGACATCTGGACCCAATGGAAGCTCATGGTCATGAAATCTGGGCCATTCAGGGTCATGAAAAAAAGTCTGGAGGAGTTCCTGAAAAGTCTGGAAACCAGCGAAGGCCGCATGAACTTGGCCAGGTGGGCGGCGATGACGGCGGAAGTTATCGTCGGAGCTTTCCAGGGGATGGTTGTCGGAGCGGAGTTGTTTCTGGATTCCATCGACGTAATCAAGAAGGCGTGGGTCGGATTGCACAGGGTCGTCGGACGGTTCGTGCATGATTTTTTCGAGGCACTATCGATGCTGCCTGGCCTCGGGGACAAGTTTGGTTGGCAACAGCTTGCTGCCAAGTCCAACCTCAAGAAATTCAGGGAGGAATATGCAGAGATCGACAGGTCTCTGGATGACAGGGAAAAGGCTTTCGACAAGGTGTTTTCCCTGTTGAAGAAATGGGGCGCGGCATCGAGCGACCTCACTTTAATGGCGGCAAAGGGGGATGCCTCAGAGTTCAAGTTCGCCGGTGGTGGCAACGATGCAGCTGCCGGGGTGTCCAAGACGTACACCTCTCAGTTCGACGACCATATCAAGGAATGGCAGAAATATCAGGATCGAAAAACGGCGACTCTGGAAAGGTTCAGCAAGGACTACCAGCGCATCACGCTCGGAGAAACGGCGTTTCAGATCGCCGAGGTTCAGGCGCGATCCCGGCAGTTGCAGGACATGGTTGTCGGCGATGCCGACACGATTGCCCAGATCAAGGAATGGGAAGCCAAGTCGATTGTCGAAATCAATGAACAGGCCGCCGAAAAAACGCAGAGCGTCTGGGAAAAGTATGCGGCCTCATCCATGGACCAGATGTCGAACATGGGCGACATGGCAGCCACGGTGGGGCGTCGTCTTGAGGACTCCTTTACCGATGCCTTCACTGGAGCCGAGGTCTCGGCCATGGATTTTTTCAATGCGATTTATGCCGAGATGATACGCATTTCCGTAGCCAAGCCTTTGGCTGGAGTCGTCACCGGTGGAATCGGCAGCATCATCGGCAGTCTGTTCCCGTCCGCCAAGGGCAACGTCCTTTCCGGCGCAGGCATATCCTCACTTTCCAACGGTATCTACAGCAGCCCGACCTATTTCGGGTTCGATCGGCATTACTCCAAGTTCGCCAATGGCGGTGTTCTTGCAGAAGCCGGGATCGAGGGCGTTTTCCCCCTGGCCAGAACAGCCTCCGGCGATCTCGGTGTGCAGGCTGTCGGCAATGGCCGCAGCGGCGGCAACGGTGGCGACAACGTTCAGGTGATCATTCACAACTCCACCGGACAGTCGGCGACCCAGCAGAAGAGCAGCGACAACTATGGCAATACCCGTGTCGATGTCATGATCGGCGATGCCGCAGCCAAACAGCTGGCCACGCCTGGCTCCTCTTTGAATCGGGCCATGCGCTCCAGCACCGGCATGAAACAACAGGTTGTCAGGAGGTAGCACATGGTATCCGTCTGGCCCACGGGACTCCCCCAAGCTCCGCTGTATGACGGCTTTTCGAATCCCTATCCGAATCGCCTGCTGACATTGTCCATGGATTCCGGTGATGACAAGACCCGTCGGCGCGGGCCGAAGCCGAGACAGCTGGATGTCCGGTACTCCATGTCTTCCGCTCAGGTCGCTGTTCTGGAGACGTTTTGTTCGGATACGATCAAGGATGGTTCTTTGTGGTTCGACTGGCCACATCCTTTCCGTGGAGATTACGTCCGCGCGAAACTCGTTCCGTCCGGTTCCGGCCTTTTCTCTTTGGAACCGGACGGTGTTTCGCTGAACTGGCTGATCGGATTGACCATCAAATACTGGCCTGACGTGCCGCTGACATAGGAGGCTGAATGGCTCTTTCCCCGCGCACCACGACCGCCATGATGGCGCAGGACACGGCCGATCGTGATGTCGTGCTCATCACCATGACCCACGAATCCTGGACCGAGCCTGTACGGTTGTCCACCGACGCGACCGAGTGGTTGCACAATGACGAGGACACCGGCGAGCCGATCATGGGTACCGTCAGCCGCGGTGAGCAGTATCTGTTCGTGCCCATCAATGCATCCCTGCCCACATCGTCGGACGAAAGTCCGCCCGAGGGCAAGGTCTCCTTTGCCAACGTGGGGCGCATGGTGACGCCGTATCTCAAGATGGTGGACGAGGCATATCCCAGGATAACTCTCGAATTCGTCAATGCGGAAACCCCTGACGAGGTCGAGGTCTGCTGGCCGGAAATGGAGCTTGGATCCGCCGAATGGGATGCGTCCATGGCTGACGTCACGATCATCAACAACATTGCCTCCAGCGAACCCATGCCCTGGCTGCGGTTCGTCCCGGCGTACTTCCCCAACCTCTTCGACTAGGCGGCGGCATGGACACGAGCAAATACATCGGCATCCCCTTTCTGGACCACGGCACGGACCGGGCCGGTTGCGATTGCTGGGGATTGGTGCATCTGATCTACCGCGAGGAGCTGGGGATCGGGATGCCCGACCTGGGCGACCGATACTCCGACGCCTACGCTCGCGGCGAGGTCGACCTTCTGGTGGACGGCGTGGCCGAGGAGTCCTGGAACGTGGACGTGACCGCCGGGCCGTGGCGTTCCCTGGACGTGATGATCTTTCGCCGCGCCGGGGTGGAGGCCCACGTCGGGCTTTATCTGCGGCCCGGCACCATGCTGCATGTCGTGGACGGCATGGCTGTTGCCGAGGAACGGTACGACACGGCCCGGTGGGGCCGCAGGCTTTCAAGGGTGCTCAGGCATGTCGATGCACGCTGACCAGACCGTTGCCGTCATGGGGCGGCGTTTCGACTCCACGCGTCCGGTCTTTTTCGAGACTATGGCAGGGACGACATTGGCGACCGTTGTCGAAGAGGCCGTGGGAAGGCTGCGTCGGGATCGGGTGTACACCCCCTCTCAGGCTCGATTTCTGCTGCGTTATGCCCGGTGTCGTGTGGACGGCGTGGAGATTCCGAGGACGCACTGGGCCGACACCCGCCCGGTCCCCGGCGCGCGCATCGAGGTTCTTCGCACGGTGCTGCGGCGGCGGGGAGGCGGAGGCAAGAGTCCGGTCGGCATGGTCGCGGCCATCGCGGTGATGGCCGTGGCCGCCTACGCCGCACCCGCGCTGCTGGGCGCCATGGGCGGGATCGAGGCCGGTTTCGTCGGTCCGTTGGCGTCCGGACAGTTCTACATTTCCTCCTGGATGACGGCGGCCATGACCGGAGGACTGATGGCCGCCGGATCGTTCGCCTCCGGAGCTCTGTTTTCCCAAGCCGTGCCGTCGCTTGGCTCGTCGACCTACGACGCAGGGACAGACTCGCCGACATACTCAATCTCCGGGGCCAGGAATGCGGCAAATCCTCATGGCTATGTTCCGTTGGTGCTCGGTTCCCATCGTCATACGCCGCCGCTGGGTGCGAAAAGCTGGACTGCGTGGGAAGGCGAGGATCAGTTCTTCAACATGCTGGTTGTCTGGGGACACAAGGATGTCGTGGTTTCCGATTTCCGCATTGGCGAGACCTCTCTGGACGAATTCGCCGACGTCACCCATGCATTCCATCAGTCCACCATCGGCGGCGACCTGACGTTGTTTGCCAAGTCGTACACCGAAAGCAGCGTCGGCTCGGCGCTGACCGAGTCCGGCGGCTGGGTCACCAGAACCGTGGGCGAGGCCGAGGAACTGTCCTTCGACATTTCCTTTGAACGCGGACTGACCACCATCGACAGCAGCACCGGACGGCGCGGCGATCGGACAGTCCAGTTCGAGGCCCAGTATCGCGCGGTCGGAGCCGAGTCGTGGATCGATTCCGGGTTGGGCACGTTTTCCGTCACCAAGGCCCAGACAACATTCTTTGTTCATACATTCCGCGTCGAGTCCCTGAACCGGACCACCTACGAAGCTCGGCTTCGCAGGGTGACGGCCGACTCCGACAGCCAGTACATCTACGACGAGGCGACGTGGTCTGTGGCCCGCGCGGTTCTGGGCCAGCCTGCATTCAATACGCCGATCCCCATCTGCGTTTCGGAGCTGCGGATCAAGGCCAACGACCAGCTTTCCGGATACGTCGACGACTTCAACGCGCTGTGCTCATCGAATCTGCCGTCCTGGGACGGGGCCGGATGGGGGACTGTGGCCGAAACAGCCAACCCTGCGGACCAGATGCGTTATCTGCTCACCACGAGAAGCGGTTTGGCCCGGCCGTACTCCGAGACCAAGATGGACGACACCACCCTGGCCGAGTTCGCCGAATGGTGCGATGCCCAGGGACACGAGTTCAACTACATCTGCGACAGCGAGACACGGGTATGGGAGCGGCTGACGCAGATTCTTTCCGCCGGGCGGGCTGCCGTGACCACGGACGTCGACGGGTTGTGGGGCGCGACCATCGATCAGCCGGGGAAACGCATCAGGCAACTCTTCACTCCGCGCAATTCCTGGGGATGCAAGATCAAGCGCGGGTTCATGGAGCTGCCGCACGCGCTGCGCGTCTCCTACGTGGACGAGGACGACGACTACAAGACCAAGGAGGGCTTCGTCTATGCCGACGGGTACGACGAGAACTCCGCCGTGGACATCGTGTCCTGGGATTACCCGGGCGTCACCAACTGGTCAGCCATCTGGAAGATGGGGCGTCGTCATTTTGCCAAGCTCCTGCACCGGCAGCTTTCCATCTCCCTGTCCACGGACTGGGAATGGCTGGCCGCGCATCGCGGTGACCTGGTCGGGGTGGCGTCGGACGTGCTGATGAACGTGTTCGGCACGGCCCGGATCCGGCGGTTGCTGTTCAACATCGACGGCGAAGAGGTGCTCGTCGGGCGAGAGGAGGACATCCCGCTGGATGAGGGCGACGAGCCTCTTATTCCCATCGGCGTGCAGATCGACGATACTGTCGTCTTTTCCGATCCTGCTCCGGCCCGGTACGGCATGGCCATCCGGGACAACTCGTCGAGGCTGACCACCTACGAGATCGTGCCCGAATACGGCGAGGAAAATGACGTGCTCCGTTTTTCCTACGTGATCTCCTCGAAGCCGGCCCCCCAGCTGGAGGCGCTTTGTTCGGTGTCCATCCTGGGCGAGGAGTATGACGAATATCTCGTGTCCGCCATCACGCCTGGTGAGAACCTGACTGCGGACCTGACGCTGATACCTGCTGCCATGGACGAAATAGAGGCGTCCGTGTCCGGGGCAATCCCGGAGCATGCTCCTCCTGTGCGGTTGGACGTAACGAGGGGACGGTTCATTCCGGCACCACGCATTACTCTGGTCCGCAGCGACGAAGGGGTCATGGTGCGCGACGCAGACGGCACGCTTTCGTCGCGCATCTGTGTCGCCTATGCCCTGGGGGCAGGTGCGTCGGCCGCAGAATCGGTGCAGGTGCAGTATCGCGAAAGCTCATCGTCGCAATGGATCAATGCACCTACGGTCAATGCCGGGGTTCAGGCCTTCATCGCTGGGGTCGAGGACGGGGCTGCCTATGACATACGCATTCGTGCCGTAACGTCTGCCGGAGTCGGATCGATTTGGACCGTTGAAACCGGTCACACTGTTGTCGGCAAGACCAGCAATCCCGGTGATGTCAATGTGTTCACCCTGTCCGCTGCCGACAACAGCATTGTCGCGACGTGGGAGCAGGTGGTGGATTTGGATGTCAGCCGCTACGAGATACGGTCCACGGATTTCGGCTGGGGCGACGGCAAAGAGGTCGCCACGGGCCCGGGATCCACGGCCGCCTTGCCAATGACTGCCGCCGGAACGCACACCTACTACATCCGCGCGCTGGATACGACGGGGCATTATTCCACGACTTCGGCATCGGCCACCATCGTCGTTCTCCCCCCAGCACAGCCTTCGGTTGCCGCGACCATTTCCGGTACAAACATTCTGCTGTCCTGGAGCAGGCCCTCATCATCCTTTGCCCTGTCTGGATGCGAGGTCTTGTATGGCCCAGATCTGGCCTCTGCCGAATCCGTTGATGCGGGGTTGATTTCCACCAGTCGGCAGTTTCCGGGGGCGGCGGGGTGTCATCGTTTCTGGGTGCGCTACACGGATGCGGCGGGCAACACGGGGCCAGCCGCATCCGTGGACATGACCATCATCGCGCCGGGCGCCGTTCTGGTCACACAGCAGGTGATCGACAACAACGTGCTGCTCTACTGGACGGAACCAGAGACCGGCACCTTCCCCGTCTCCAACTACATAGTGCGCTCCGGCGAGACGCTGGAGACATCCATGATGCTGGGCACGGTGGATGCCCGGTTCATTTCACATTTCGAATCGCAGGGAGGTTCTTACACCTATTGGGTGGCGGCTGTGGATACGAGCGGCAACGAGGGCGCATTCGCATCGGTGTCGGCCACGGTCAGCCAGCCGCCGGACTATGTGCTGCTCTACGATTATGATTCGCCACTGGGAGGAACTGCGACCCGATTCATCATGGAAGGCGGGGAGCTGATAGGCCCGGCGTTCGACGAGACGTGGCAGGAGCATTTTTCACGTTGCGGCCAGACGACCATGCAGGATTTTGCCGACGCCGGTTTTCCTCTCTACCTGCTGCCCAACGCGACAAGCGCCGTCTATGAGGAGGAGATCGATTACGGCACAGTCCTTTCGGGGAGCAAGATCACGGTCACGCCGACCATGCAGGCACTCACGGGTGCTCCTTCCGCCACATGCCGGATAGAGGTCCGGGCGGCCACGGACGAAGCCTGGAGGTTGGTGGCCGACGATTGGCAGGGCTATGCCACGGCGTTCCGGTATCTGCGGGTGACAGTCTCCGTCATATCGGATGGCAGGGGGGCGGTGCGCATCTCCGGCCTGAACATCCGCTACGACATCAAGCAGCGCAAGGAGGGTGGCATGATGCAGTGTCTGGCGTCTCACTCCGAAGGCACGCCGGTGACATTTGCAGACAGCTATGTGGACATTCAGGCCATCGCAGTCACGCCCAAGGCCGGCAGCGCGGCCAGGTACGCCCTCTACGATTTCGTGGACGAGCCGAACCCGACCGGGTTCTCCATATATCTGTACAACGCCAGCGGTGCCCGTGTGGATGGCGAGGCCAGCTGGTCAATCATAGGAGTTTAGCATGACAGCCGATTTCAGCAAGCCGACTGCGACGAGTCCGTACACGAGTTTTCCGGCGGAAATTCGCGAAATGTTCGAAGCCCTGGCCAGGCTCTTTGACGGTACGGCGACCCTGAACATGCCCGGCGGGACGATCCGGTGGAATTCGACGAACAAGCGGTTCGAAATTTATGACGGCACATCATGGGGGCCGTTGACCGATCAATTCAACATGAACGTGTCCAACCTTGGACACGCGTCTCCGGGCAACGCCAGCGGCAATATCCCCGTATCGAACGGTGATCGCTGCGTGAACCTGGTCGCGGACAAACTGGACGGGCTGGAGGCGAGCCAATTTGCACGCAGGGATATCAGTGCCCTGATGACCTCTCCGTTGTATGTAAACTCGTCCAGCGCATACGCCGAATTGCGCTTGCGCAGTGACGTAACTCAAAAGATTCGTGCAAACCTGAATGCCTCAATGAGCACGAATACCGCCAGATTTTCCGTGTACAATGATGCTGGTGATTCCTACAAATATCTCGAAATCGGTTATGACGGAAGCTTCGCTTGGAACGGCACCACGGTGCTAACTGATGACAATTCCCCCACTGCGGCATTCACATCCGGCGATGTCCCTCGGCAGATGATTTCTTTGACTGACATGACGGACAATACGTTTGTCGGAGTGGTCGTGGAACGTCAGCTTGCCGCAGCCACGAATGCCGGTACGCTGGTCTGCGTAAACAGCACCGGCCAAGCCGCGCCTGCCGACGCGGACGCGTTCGCCACCATGCCCGCCATCGGTATCCAGTGCTGGGCAGGCGCGGCGGGAACGGTCCGCCCGATCCTGGTTCACGGGTTCTTTCGTCATACAGCGTGGTCCTTCACTCCCGGCGACATTCTGTATGCTTCGCCTGTTGGCGGGCAGACTATCAGCACTCCGCCGAACGGCAGCGGAGACATTGTTCAGGCCATTGGGGTCGCCGTGACCTCCGACATAATTCTGGTCAACCCGTCCCTGACCTACTTCGAGGTGGCGTGATGGCAGTCTTAACGACGATGGATGGAGTGAGCTTCGCCCACATCGCCCGCATCAACGCCCATTCTGTCGGCCAGTTGGCATCCTGCATGGGGATGGAGTGGGGCTTTGACGCTTACAAACACCGTTGGGCTGTCTGGAACTTTGCAACCGGTACTACCGGTTGGTCAGACGATTATTGGAATGAACTGCATTCGCCGAACGGCATTGCTACTACTGCGAATGATGCTGCATACGGATTTCTTGGCGCTGACGTAACCGCTATCGGGCACAAGACCCTCAATGTGTCCGGGAATGTTGCAGCTTCTTCGACGGTTGGGCTTCGAGAAATATCAACTCATGTATGGACTGATGGAGGTGGCATGACTGGAAAGGTTGTCCGGGATGTTGCAATTGCGGTTGGTCAGCCCTTCTCCTTCTCCTGGACTCCTCCTGCCACTGTCAGCTCTTGGACGATAGCTGGTCCGTGTTGCATTACCTTTGTCAAAAGTGATGCACCTAGCAACAATCTTTTCGTCATCGAGAATTTGAAAATTTGGGTGACTGCATAGGAGGCTTTCCATGACGTACTACAAACTTCCGGCGTCCAAGAATCCTGACGGGGGTGATCAGCTTGTCGGTCCTTCCTCCACCATCTCCACTTTCCACTTCCTGAACGCTGACGGTGTGGCAGAAAAATTCGGTGGGGGCGATTACGAGAACCCCATGAAGCTGGCTGAAGCGGGGCTGGTCGTACTTCACGTCGATGGTCCCGATACCGAACCGGACGAATTCTCAACCCTCTCCATCACCCCCGACTTTGCCAACAATCGTGTCCTTGTGGTGCTCGAACTTCTGCCGGAAGACGAGGTGGCTGAAATTGTTCGTGCCCGTCGTGATGCCCTTTTGCGGGCCAGCGATCATACCCAGCTGCCGGATTCACCGTTGTCCTCTACTGTCAAGGATGTTTGGTCCCTGTATCGTCAGGAATTGCGGGATATCCCACTGCAGGCAGGTTTTCCCCATTCTGTCACTTGGCCCGAAATCCCCAATGCTTAACGGGGTGCAGAGAGCCTATGGTTATTGTTTTTTTTTTTGAGTTATTCTTTGCGGAATTTTTTCTGACGATGAAGGTGACGATATCATTTACGAAGTCCTTGAGTCTTGAGGGCTTTGCGCGGTAGTGGGGGCAAAATCACTGATATAAGATGTGGTTATGTGGATTGAAATTTGGCATACAGATGTAATGAGATTGTTATATTGTCATAATTAATTCAACCTTAAGGCTATTGCCATTCTTCCATCAAATTTCCAAAACCTTCACCATATTCTTCTCCAGCATACCAAACGGATTGTATGTTTTCTGGGACAAATCCATTTCTATTAAAAGTTGTCACTGTTTCTTCAACGTCAAATAAGCCCTCAAGAGGAACTATATACTTAGCGATATGGAGATATATTCTTTCCAAGCCTTCCTGATTGTCTTCAAAAGAAAGTATTTCTTGGAAGTTGTTGCGAAGTCTTTCATGATAGGTATTTAACCCATTGCATTCTTCAATTAAGATGTGAATATCTCCATGATAGCCAGCATTTATTTGACGTGTCGCTTCAGCTATTTTTCGTTTTGCGTGTTGGGCCTTTTTTTGAGCTGATTTATAATTGTCGAGATTGCCAGAAATTACTGAGGCAGAATTTATACGATCTATATATGGTCCATACATTTGCCCACTGAGCAGAAGTTTATAGTTAATAAAAGGGCTGTAGCTGCCAGTTAGATATTCTATTATGGTTGCTCCTTGAACATGGCGCATAGGGTCCATGTCAACATTTATTAAATTGGGATTTATTGGAGAAAATTTAATTTTGAAATCTTTGTTTTTGGTAATGTGAAAAGGTCTTGTTATTGATTGGCATACATCAATTTTTTTGTAGATTTTACGAAAAATCCGCTTTGGATTTATTTTTTCTAAGACCTGCAAAAATTTGATATGAATGTGCCCAGATAGTTCTGTTTCGGTTATGATTTTTTTTATGCCATCAGCTATTGCGTACCACCTTACCAATTCTTTATATGAGTATTGGTTTCCTCGTTGCATTTTTTTACATTCAACATGCCTCAAGACTCCATTTTTTTCAATTTGTAAATCGGGAGTACGTCTATTCCCTACTGGCACAAACGATACATTATAACCCAATCCTACATACCCTAGTGCTACTAATATTTCAAATATGGTAGCGTCGATATTGTTGTTCGCAACGTCGCACATCTCAGTTATTTTATCTTCATAATTTCCTATTTCATAAATGTTTGGCCATTTTTGAGCTAGATTCACGAACATTGGAATGGATCTAGCCCCTTCGTTAAAGTTGTACAAAGTGAAGTCGTTATTTATTATCGATTGTGCATAAAAAACATATAGAAATAATCGATCTGGACAATTCCTATATATGGGATCTCCGGTTCCTAGAAAGGTAATGATTCCGTCAATCCTTTCCCCGTATTGATTGCCGAGTCTTTCTTGTAGGTATGAGTTAAATTCTGCAAGATGTGCAATAGCGTTTTCCATATTAAGTGGCATTCCCCCCCCCCTATAGTTCCCTTTTGTCGCATTGTTTCATTGAAATAATGCTCAATTGATTCTGATTGATTGTCCATATTTTACAAGGCGTAGCCAAGAGGCCCGGCGCGAGCCGGGCCTCTTGTGCTAGGTCTGATTTTCCTCGGACGGTTGGGCAACGACGATTTCGTCGGCAATCTCGTGGAGCCGTTGGGCAATGCGGCTCTGGAGGTAGGCATTGCCCGGGTGTTCCTCGAAGTGTGCCTTGGCGATGAGCAGAAGCGCGTCCCCCATTTCATGCAACTCTCTGATGATTTCCAGCTGATGGTCCATTGGGTGCCTCCTTCACGTGGAATGTCGATTACGGTATGCGTGCAGCATGGGACATTCCGTGTGATTCTCCACGGCTTTTCGAGCCGGGCAGGGAAGAGGCGGATCTGTTTTGTTACGTCAGTTTTGTGATTGATATTTGGCTTTAAGTTCTTCCAATCGTTTCCTTTTGGATTCGGAAAAGTCAGAGGAGAACAGTTCCTTTTCGTCTGGCCCGTCAAGGCGTGTGATGGTCACTGTGAGAACAGCATCTTTTGGCGCATCCACTTTCCCCCATGTGCTGAAGGAATTGGGCGCAAGCGACCAGTCGCCAATTTCGCCGGGTTCCAATCCTCCTGCTATCTGGTAGTTGAATTCTTCTTGCAGCCAAGGGATGGCTCTGCCGGGGCTAGCCAAAACGCCTTGGCAATATATGCGGGAGATCGGATATGTCGTTTCGTTTTTGACCTTCAATTCGATAATTGGTTTTGCAGTGAAAGAGTGCTCTTTTTTGTATTTGTAGAAGCGGGATTTGAGCACTTTGAATTTCTCAAGTTCCACTTGAGCTTCTTCCGCCTTGATCTTGGAGGCCTCAAGTTCGGCGATTTCCTTAAGGGCTTGTTCTCGCATCTTTTCTTCTCGTTCCTTCATGACCTGGTTGGCATGTGTTATTATCTGGTCTGCGTTCATGCCTTTCAGGTCCTGAAGAGATGCGAAAGGATCATATTCCTTGCCCGCCAAGGACGCACGCATGGCGGAGCCGAGGTCTATGGAATTGCCGATAAGAAAAGTGAGAGCTTCTTTGAATTCTTCGCTTTTTGTTGCGTCCAAGGATTTCATGATTTGTTCGGTTGACGTTTCAAAGGTTGCCTTCGATGTCGTGTCAAGGGTTGGTTCCGTACATCCAAAGACACAAAGTGCAAATGCTAATAGGCAAATTGGCTTGACGAACCCTTCGACACTTTCATGAAAAGACATTGTCGTATCCTCGCTATGCGGTTGAGAGTGAGAGCAAAAAACATCACTATTGCGGGCAAGATGCAAAGCCCAGTTGTTTCCCTTCTTTGTCCTTTATCGCCACGTTTGCGCCCGTGATTCCATGGTCTGCCAGTACGCCACACAAATACTGGGCAAAGCCGTCATGAGACCCCTTGTAGGGGGTGACTGCTGTCATGAGTGTCTGGTCTTGCCATTCCGCAGCAATGATCTTTTGTTCGTTGAGTACGGCCTTCAACGCCCGATCCAGTGTTTGCTGGCAGCGGTCGAGGTCGGCTCTGTATTCGTGATTGTTCGGGGCAAATCGGGTCAGTTGTTCGTAGGCCGCCAGTCGTTCGCCAACATGGGAGACGGGGATGTCCTTCATTTCCTCAAGCAGAAGCTGTTCTTGTATCTGATTGCGCAGAGCCTGAAGGTTCTGGTTCGAGTAGTTCTTGTATTTGTCGGTTTCAGCGAGGGCGGCGTGATAGGCATGGGCATCCACCAGTGTTTGTATCTCGGCAAGAACCTCATCCGGATTGGCGTTCAGGCGAGCGATGGCTTTGGTTTGCTGGTTGCCAACAGTAACCGCCTCCCATTCCTCGACTAGGGAGATGGCAAACCATGTCGCAGCCATGAAAAGGATGATTGCAAGACAGCCTGATCGTTTCATCTGTTTTTCATTGACGAAGTAATTCGTAAAACGAGTTGAAGTGGGTACATAAAAAGCCGCGACAAAGCGGCTTTTTCCTTTATTCCTCTTTGTCCGCGTTGACCTTGGCCAAGCCCATGACGGTCTGCCAGACCACGGCATCCGTGGCTCCGGCCTGACGAAGCGCTGTCTCTGCCGTCCGGACTGCATCCGCTACCGGAGTAGCTATTGTGTGAGTCGGGGATGATTCTTGGTTTTCTTCAGATTTTTGAAAGGGTTTTCCCTCGCCAAAGACAAGCCAATTTCGATTCACTGTGGGGTATTTCTCCAGAATGTTCAGGAGGAGAGATAACTTAACCCTTTGTGCACCGTCTTCCACCAGATATCCGTGAAAAGTGGAGTTGTTTACCCCAATCTTGTCGCTGAATATCGAGCGTGATTTTTCAAGTTTTTCAGCTAAATAAAGTAATCTTTCGTTAATTTTCATTTATTTTCTCAAATAGATTTCCGAAAAACTATTGACCGTTTTCAGATTTTCAAATAAAAGTAGCTCAACACCAGAAAACAGTTTCCTAAAATGGTCCTTAACCTGACACGCGTTGTGCAAGGAGCATGTCATGAGTCAAGTCGCCATACCTGTTGGCCCGTTGGGGTGCCCGGAGTTTGCGTTAGCCCGCATTCATGCCTCGCTGGAGCGGCACGACTATGTGGACGATGTTCCCGGACGGTCATGGACCAAGGTCTTCTTCTCCCAGAAAACCAGAACGCGGACCCGGGTTGTCGTGGTGCTCCACGAAGAGCAGGGCATCACGATTTCGGGATCGTCCATGCTGGCCGGTCTGGATACGCCTTCCATAAGGTTCTGCTGGGCTGACCGGGAATGCGACCCCGAAAATCTGGACGCGACGCTTGGTCAGTTCGACCGCTTCTTTTCGGAGGCATAAGCCCAGCCTAGCTTCTTCATGGGCTGCCCCTTTTCAAATTTTAGAGAGAATATTTAAAAAAATGGTTGACCGCAAGAAAGAGATAAAAAAGTGGCTCATTGATCATGAATTGAACTTCGTCGAGCTGGGGGAAGTCTATGGCTGCTCCAAGCAGGCGGCCTACAATTATCTGGTCAATCTCAAGACATGCCCTCCGAAATTCGTCGAGCTGTGCCGGGAATACGGCATTCCCGAGCATCTGTTGCCGTATCCGACCAAGCCCAAGGGGCAGTTGCTGGCCGAGAACAAGCGGCTTCGCCGGGAGCTTGCCTGGTGCTGGTCCAAGCTGGAGCAGTTCGGAACGCATCCGGGTGAGGCGATTCGGTAGTTCGTTTTCCGGCTGATGTTCAGTTTTTCGAAAAGCAGACGCATCCGCAAGATAAGAGCACGAGGGAATATCCACCATGAACAGCAATCCGCACGAGTCCATTGACCTGACAACGCTGGCGCTGCCGGACGTGTTGCAGCTGATGGTCACGTCCTCCGGCAGGAGCTGGGAGACCGTGGCCAACATGGTCGGCTGGGGGCCTGCCAACGTGAACCGCATCCGTGATGCCAAGGATGATTACTGGCCCACGCTGCCCAAGCTGGCGCGGTTCTGTTCGGCCTGCCGGTCCACGCTGGTGCTGGACTGGATCGGGGCGCAGGTGGAGATCGGCGCGGTGGAGCTGGAAGTGGCGGCGCTGGATTGCGTGTCCCTGCTCGACAGTCTGGGCGACCTGTTCCGCGAGATGGGCGAGGTTGCCAAGGCTGGCGGGGATGCCGTGCATGATGACGGCGACAAGGGGTGCCACATTTCCCAGCGCGAGGCGCGGCAGATCATCCGCGAGCTCGTGGACGTGATCAATCGTGGAATGCTCATGGTGTCCCGGCTCCGGCCCATCGCGGGCAAGCCCGGGGACCGCATCTAGGGGAGGGGAGAGACATGCAGGGCGCGACTTCGGTTGAACAGCATCTGGCAGAGGCGCAGCGGCATCTTGAGGCGGCCAAGCGATTCTATCCGCAGGACATGCTGGCCCGGCGCGCCCTGAACGTGGCTCTGGTCTCCATCGGGCATCTGCGCGGACGCAAGCCACTGGCTCTGGTGCCGCCCGCGTCCGGCGACGTACATCGCGGCTGCCGTCTGGATTGACGATTTTTTCCGGCTGTCCCGGGTTGTCCGGGCCGCCATGTGATCTTTGACCTGTTCGGAATCCGCCGAGACCTCCTCAGCAGATGCAGGGACGCGAGTTCATCCCCCCTTTACGCTGCGTCCCTGCTGGCTGCGGCCCACATGTGCCGCATCCTTTGGTCGTGGATCCTGCGCCGTCGGCGCGGGCTGACCGTGCCTCGGGGGTTGTGATGGTCGGGGAAATGCTGTTCGTCATCGGTCTGGCCGTGGGCGTATGTCTGCTGGTCCGGCGCGTTTTCGACAGGGGAGGGAGCCATGGGAAGAAGTCGCAAGGATCGTGAGGCCATCTACAGGACGAGGGTCAGGCGGCTGGCCGAGCAGCTGTACGGCTGCATCGTGAAGGGTGAAAAGGCCGTGCGCATCGGCCAGCTCTGGAGCGAGTTCGGCGAGGACAATCTGCCCGGAGAGGCGGACATCCATTCTCTCGGGGGATTCGCCAAGTTCGTGGACTCCTGCGGCCTGCCGCGTCAGGGCCGTCCGAGCGAAATCCGTCTTGCCAGCCGGGCCATCCGTTTCGTGGAACTGCACTGGCGCGTCCATGCCGTCCCCGGAACAGGTGTGGGAGACGCGGGAGTTCGCGCCCGTGGGCGATCCAATTTTCAGTCAGGGCGGGGCGGTTGAGTCGTAAAGTCTTTGGAGGGATCGAGCCGCGTTTCGGGCCATGGACCGAGACAAGGCGAGGGGCAGCGCGCATCGCCCGCCCTCCTGAATTTCGCATCGGGGAATGAGAGGGTAGGTTTATGGAATTAGGTTGCATGCCGTTCACCGCTTCGCTTGCGCTCTCCATCTTGGAGGGCCGCAAGACGCAGACGCGAAGGGTTATCCCTGACCGTCTGACCATTAACGCGGACATCGATAAAAACGACCCGACATACTTCTTTGCCGAAAATTCATACGGTGACTTTTATCCAGGAGAACGGTTCGCCCCGCATCAAAAAGGCGATGTCCTTTGGATTCGTGAACCTGGCCGTGTGGTTGCTTACGAAGAATCACCGGACTGCCAGTATGAATGGATGCGGATCAAATATATGGCCGATGATCACGAAGAAGAAATCAACACCCCATGGCGGATGTCTGAGGTTTGGGACTCTAACGGCCAGAAGTTCCCATATGGTGCGCCTAATTGGGTCTGGAAAAAACAGGGCATACCCAACGGCATTTTTAAGGAAGCCGCCCGTCTCTTCGTCAAGATCACCGACGTTCGCGTCGAGCGGGTTCAGGACATCTCCATTGAGGACTGTATCGCCGAGGGGATTGGTGATGAGGAAACGCCGTGTCCGGTCAGACGCGACAGGATTCATTCCGACGCTTGGTACGACGGCGAGGGCTGCGAGGCTTGCGGTGCGCTGTCCGCTAGGGAGTTGTTCCACTCCCTGTGGCACGACCTCTACCCCGGCTCATGGGAGAGAAATGACTGGGTGTGGGTGTACGAGTTCGAGCGCACTGAACGGCCCGCCAACTGGCCGCAAAATTGATAGAAGTGAGGCAATTTTATGAACCGAACAAACTCAGTATCCAGGCCTTCGTTGGGTCCACAAGAAAAGCAAGGGCAAGGTCTCCCAAAAAGAGCACGCAGAACCCGACAAAAAAAACTGTCAGATTCCAAAGGCTTTTCCAAAAATAACGGCAAAAGGTGCTTTGGCAGTTTCCCTCCTGCCACCCAAAAAAGCCACCACACAATTGGTCTACTTTTTCATGCGCCCAGCTTGTCATTTGTTGGCCTCCCGATTTTACGGGGACTATGCACCCCGTATCAATTTATTGCAAATACCCCGCAGACCAATGCTTCAAAATCAGGAGACACAAAATGACCATGGAAACCCCGGAAAGCATCATCTCGGACGAAGAAATCGAGCGCGTCCACGCATACGCGGATTTTGGCGACCACATCACCAAGCGCGAAGTGGTTGATATGGCCGTGCTCAAGGTTGCGTCCGGCTACTACCAGGGCCACACCTCGCGCACCATCGCCGAAAAGCATGGACTGGTGACCGCTGAGTACGACCTCACACCCAAGGGGCGCTCCTATCTGTGGGCCGTCTACAGCAAGGCCCATCCGAATTTCTAAGACTATCAGCAGTCAGGAGTTGACCATGAATAAAATCAGGCAAGCGGCGTGGGCCGACAGGAATCAAAAGCCGACCTATGGCTCCATTGATAGGCAGGCCCGGCGCGTCCTATTTTTGGAGAGGGCGTACCGCTATCAGCGGGCAGCAAACATGATGCTGGTCGAAATGATCAACGCCTGTCAGCAACGCGCCTGTGGAATGGAATCTCAGTGGGGGTTCTCCCCTGAGAAGCACGATGCAGCCATCGAAAAGCTCTCTCAAAAGAGGGCTTGGGTGATGGGACAGGCAACCGCGTATTACGAACGGGCCGCAACAATCTAGCCCTATCCGCAATCATCACAATTTTTCCGTAGGCACGAACGTAAGCACGCAAGGAGATACGCAATGATTGCAAAGTTTGAAACCGAACACGGATGGAGCTTCATGGAGTGCGTCAAGCTGGACACCCAAAACGAACGAGTCAACCCGGCCATGGCTGATGAAGAGTGCTCGTACTCGTTTGGAATGGACGACACGGCCAAAGACTGCAAGCGGCTGATCCTAGCCCGATACGACGGCGACGTGGTGGCCGTTTACTACGACAGGAAAGCGTACCTGATGAACGATCAGGGCGACACCGTTTGCGCACTGTAGCGCAACCAAGGCAGCCCCTGGAGCCTACGCTGGGGGCCGTCACAACAACTTTTGGGGAAGAGGGGCATCATGAAAGACAAAAGCAAGGGCATTTACAACAAGTATGTCGTGTTTCGAACGGACCGGCGGGATGCTCCCGGTGAAAAGCATGATGGGTGTGAGTATTTCGTTCTGGATGTCACCCATGATCCGCATGCGATTCCGGCTTTGCGTGCTTACGCTGAGTCGTGCCGGGATGAATATCCGGTTCTGGCCGCTGACCTTGATGCGCTTGTCGCCCGCACCGAACAAACTGTCAAAGGCTGATCATGGCTTGATGTCTTTCCGGTCATGGTCCGCATGATGAGAAACCATAAGGAAACTCATTAAGAAAATGAACAGGTTGTACCACCATAGCCAGCATGCTACTCCTGTGGGTTTATCAGGAGGTTTATGCATGAAAGGCAACATCTACACTCGGCAGAAGTGTGGCATTTGTGGTGGTCCCCTGCGGCATGACGAGCGGCGGGGCGGATGCTTTTGTCCCAGACATCCGCATGTGGCGGCGTACCGTCAGTTCTACGTCAAGTTCGGCCGCGAGCTGCGGAAGTGCTTCCGGACCTACGCCGAGGCCGAGCGATTCCTCAACGGGATCCGGTTCGAGGAGGACAAGGGAACTCTGGATTTTCGGGATTATCAGGCCGACAACCCATTATCCTTTGAAAAGCTGGCCGAGGAATTCGTGGACGAGAGGCACGCGGAAACGAATCTGTCCGACAATTACAAGCAGAAGCTGACGCGGGTCATGAAAATGGCCATCGAGGCGTGGGGCGACCGGAACGTCAAATCCATCGGGCGGCGCGAGATCAAGCACTTCCTGCTCGGATTGAACGTGAAGAGCAAGACCAGGGCAAACTATCGAAGCGTGTTGAACGTGTTTTTCACCCGGTGGCTGGTCGAAGAGGAAATCCTGACCCGTGATCAGGTGCCTGTCCTTCCGGTCATCGAATTCGAATTGGGCTGGCGCAACTTCACGGACTGGGAGACCCAGAAGAAGATCAAGGACAAGGTGCGGGAGCTGACGTGGGACCTCAATCCAAAGATATACGTGGGGATCGACCTGCTTTCGATCTACACCAATCTGCGGCCGCTGGACCTGCTCCGGCTGGAAGAAGGCCACATTGACCTGCACTACGGCGTGCTGGATTTCCCGCGCCCGACCAAACGCAAGAACCGGCGCAAGACCGTGCGGCTGCTGGACGAGCATGTGGAGGTGCTGGACTGGCTCAAGCGGAAATATCCCGCGCTGCCCGGCACGCTGTTCTTCCGGCATCACAATGCCATTCCGCCCGTGAAGGAGGGAACGCCCTTCGGGCAGAAGTATCTCTATGTCTGGTGGAAGCGGGCCTGCAAGCTGGTCGGGGTTGAAGGCGTGGATCTGTACGGCGGAACCCGGCACACCTCGACAACGCAGCTCGCCAAGCTGGCTGGCCGGGACGCTGCCAAGGATGCGTCCGAGCATGACACCAACAAGGCGTTTGATCGGTACTGCCAGCTCCAGGGAGAGCGGGCTTTCGAGATGTCGAAACTGATTCGCCGTGCACAGGGGAACGGCGAGAAAATCGTTCACTTGAAACGACGTGGAGGAGGGTAATTATGTGCACCACATCAACACCACGGGTTTTCGGGGTGTTTGCAGCGCAAATAATTGAAAAGATTGAGGATAAATGGTGGAGGCGGGGGGAGTCGAACCCCCGTCCGAGAACGCTTTGCTCAAGGCGTCTACAGGTTTAGGACCGTTTGTGAATCTCGCCTGACGGATTGCCCCGGCCCAGGGCGGCCGTCAGGCCAGCGCGCTTTTAGTTCTCACGCCTTCCGCAACGTGCAAACGGAAGACGCCAGCTTCATGAATTGACGACTCGTTCCTCCTATGAAGCCTCGGAGAAGGAGTCGTGACAATCAGATGTTGTCAGGTGCTACTCTGCGCTAGGCAGCCATAGCGTATTCGTAATCGTTATTGGCACTTGTGTGCTTGGTCGATTTTTACGAGGCCATCGACCAACCTCGACCTGCAACCTTGGCATCGACTATCCCCGTCGAAACCAATGCGCCCCCATTTCAAAGAACCTCTTGAGGTCAAGACCTATATAAGGATCAAGGCTCTCTTGGCAAGGGAAAAAGTTGGAATATCTTTGAAATGCCCGTACGCCGAACTTTTGTTGAATTGTGAATTGGAGAAAAGAAAAAGCCCGCAAGATGAATCCTGCGAGCTTTGTGTTACCGTGGTAGCGGGGAGAGGACTTGAACCTCCGACTCTGCGGATATGAGCCGCATGCTCTGACCAACTGAGCTACCCCGCCACGTTTTGGGGTCGCGCCCTCAGCGCGGAAAAGCATATAGACCGACTTTGAGACGCTTGGCAAGTAAAAAATGAATTTTTTTACGATTTGAAATTACTTATAAAAAAAGCAAAACCAGCGGAGCCAGAGCCAGACGATAAACAGCAAAGGGGCGGAGCGTGGTTTTTCCCAACAGGTAAATGAATCCCTTGACCGCGGCCCAGGCGGAAAAAAAGGAGACGCTGAATCCGATGGCCAGAAAAAGCATATCTCCGGCCTCGAACAATTGGTAGTTTTTCAGGAAATCGTAGCCCGTGGCCGCGCACATGATGGGGACGGCGGCGATGAAGGAGTATTCCGCGGCGGTTGAGCGGCGGACTCCGAGGAGCATGCCGCCCATGATCGTGGCCGCGGAGCGGGAAAAGCCGGGCCACAGGGCGAGGCACTGGAAACAGCCGATTCCGAAAGCCAAGGCTGGCGTGATGTCGTCAATTTCGGCAGCGGTTTCCTTCTTGTTCATGCCTTCCACGATGAAAATGATGACCGCGCCCACGCCAAGGGCCCAGGCAACCGTGACCGGGGAGAACAGGTGGGTCTTGATGAACTTGTGAGCCAGCAGGCCGACAACGGATGCGGGCAGCGATGTCAGGAACAGGAGCCAAAGTCCTCGTATTCCCGAGAAATTCCTTTTGCCGGAAAAATCGAGAAGTCCGTAAAAGCGTTCCCAATAGAGCACCACCACGGCGAGAATGGCACCAAGCTGGATGACGATTTCAAAGGTTTCCGCCTTGGGGCCGGTGTAGCCGAGCAGGTGCCCGGCAATGATGAGATGCCCGGTGCTGGAAACCGGAAGGAATTCGGTCAGGCCTTCGATTATGCCGAGAATGACGGCCACGTACCATGAAGTCATTGTCACCCCTTGTGGTGTGTGCTGCGTGTTCAGCGAATTTGCCGACATGCCATGGAACATGGATGCCGCCTCGGCAACTTGATGCGAGGCGCTGGAAATCCGCATGGGTAACCAGCCTGCTAGCCCAAGGCGGCCCGCCTTGCAACCCCTTGTAAGGTGGTGTAGTTTAGCCGCGAAATCTTGAACCACAGGAGAATGCCGTGACGACAGTCATGACTCACAGCGAATTGGCCAAGAAGGCCGTGGCCTGGATCAGTCAGGCCCGCCAGGACAATCCGGAAAAACCGCTTTCCAAATTGGTCGAGGAGGCCGCCATGCGTTTCAATCTCGGCCCCAGGGATGTGGAATTTCTGGAGCGTTTTCTCGCTGAACAGGAACGGTAATTCCCGCCGGTGAAGTTGCTCCATCGTCACATATTCATGGAACTCGTCAAGCTGTTCGGCCTGACGGTGTCCTGTCTGCTCGGGTTGATTCTCATCGGCCGGATGCTGCAATTGCGCACGCTGCTGCTCGCGCTTGATCTCGGCGTGCTTGATCTGTTGCAGCTTTTTTTTCTGATGAGTCCGCTTTTCATGCTGCTCATCGCGCCGATCAGCTGCATGCTGAGCGTGTTTCTGACCTTTTTGCGCATGAGTTCCGACAATGAGCTGACCGCGCTCAAGGCCAGCGGGGTCAGTCTGTTTCGGATGCTCCCGGCACCGTTGCTGTTTTGCGCTCTGGTCACGACCTTGACGTACGGGGTTTCCTTTTACGGCATTTCCACCTGTTACGACGCCTTCAAGGTGCGACTTGTGGAACTGGCCAGAACAAAATCCAGACTGGCCATTCAGCCGGGCATTTTCAATCAGGAATACCCCAACCTCACCATATATGCCCGCAAGGTGGACCCGGCCACCAGTTCCTTCAAGGACATCTTCGTGGAGGACAGGACGAACAGGAGCGTCAAGGTGGTTGTGACCGCACCTTCCGGACAGGTGCATTTTGATCATGATACCGGGGATATTCGCATCGAATTCCGTAACGGCAGCATTTTCAAGAATCAGGGCGACAGCCTGACACTGCTGAAATTCGGCAAGTATTCCGTACGGCTGCCGTTCGCCAACATGGTCGGGGGAATTTCCCTTTCCGGCGAGGAAAAACCAAAGGAAATGTCGTTTGCCCAGCTGGGGGAACTGTTGGAACAGGGCAACGCGGATATGCGGTATTCCACGCGGAATTTCAACAAGATACATACGGAGTATTACAAGAGGCTGACCTTGCCGCTTGGCTGCTTCATTCTCGGCTTGTTCGCTTTGCCCATGGCAGTATTTTTTCAGGGCTTGAATCAGAAATACGGTCTGTTGCTCGCCCTTGTCTTTTTTCTTGTCTACTACAGCGTATTCTCCGTGGGGGTGAGCATGGGGGAATCCGGGGCGTCGAATCCCGGATTGGCTCTGTGGGTGCCGAATCTCCTGTTTGCTCTTTTTTCCGTTATGGGCTTCAGATATGCCAATCTGGAACGGCTTCCCTCGATTGTCGTCTGGGCGACGCGTTTGCGAAGGAGATCGGCCTGATGCGGTTCGGCGTGCTCTCCCGATATCTGCTGCGGCAGAACATGTATTACATGCTTATCTGCCTGTGTTGCGGCGCCTGTTTGTACCTGTTGTCCGACGTGTTCGACAGGCTGGACAATTTCGTGCAGGCCGAAGTCGGAACCGAAACGATATTCTTCTATTTTCTGGTCAAGATTCCGCTCATCATCTCCCAGCTCATGCCCGCGATTTTCGTGCTGGCCATGGTCATTCAATTGGGCATTCTTTCTCGATCGAAAGAGATGCTGGCCTTGCGCGCCGGAGGGGTGTCATGGACATGGTTCATCATGTTTTTCGTCTGGTACGGACTGTTCTGGAGCGGCGTGCAATTCGGTTTTTCCCAGGTTGTGGGCGTCTATGGCGAGCATGAGGCCAACCGCATCTGGAAGGAGGAGGTTCGCAAGCGGCAACTGGATGAGTTGCGAATCAAGCACCTTTGGTTTCGGGACGGCCCGTTTGTGGTGCATGCCGAGGAGGCCCAACCCAGCAAGAGCAGGGCTACGGGTGTCACTGTGTATGAATTCGCCACGGACAGCGAGCGGCTGATTCGAATCATTTCCGCGAAAAAGGCTCTGGTGGACGACAACGGCTGGGGCCTGCTCGATGTGCATGAATTGGACACCCGGACCTTCAGGGCGGCGGAACGACTTTCACAATTCCTGTCGGTTCGGCAGAATCTGGAGTCCTTTTCCGCTGTCAAGCTGAGTAATGACAAGGCCCAGTTGCCTCTGTGGGAACTGGGGGATGTCATTGGGAATCTCAAGGTGTCCGGTGCCAACGTGAATCAGCTGGAAACCGTGTGGCACTCCCGCTTTGCCTATGCCTTTTCCGTTTGTGTCATGGCCTTGCTCGCCTTGGCCCTGTCCACGGTGTCGGACAACCTGTTCCTGAACATCGGTTTGGCTCTGGCTCTCGTGTTCGTGCACTACGGTTTTCATGTAGTCGGTGTTTCCGCGGGACAGCAGGGCACTGTGCCGCCCGTTCTGGGGGCATGGTTCGGCAACATGGTCATGGGCGGGCTGGCCGTGCTGCGGTTGGCCTGGGTTTCCGTGCCCGGGTTGGCGGATTCCGTGAAAAACTGGTTGGCCGGATTGCGTTTCGGCAGAGTGTGACGCAGAGTTCATTGCATTGAAAAAACAAAAAAACGGGGGACATTGCTGTCCCCCGTTTTTTTGTTTTCCATGAGATGATTGCCTAGGCGATTTTCCTTCGGGCAGTTCCTTCGGCATAAAAGGGCAGACCGACCTTGGCGGCCTCAAGCTCGGCCCGGGCCGTCTTGACGATGAAGATGTCATTATCCTCGTCCTCGGCCCGGACATAGGCCAGAGCAATGCAGTGCCCAAGGGATGGGGAAAAGGAACCGCTGGTGATCACGCCGGTTTTCTCGCCGGACGGCAGGCAGACGTCATCTCCGTGACGGGCGGTGCGGCGTCCCTGAATGGACAGGGGAACGAGCTTTTCCCGAACTTTTCCAAGGCCGGCTTTGCCCATGTACTCGGTTTCCTTTTTCAGGAAGAAACCGCCGCCGGATTCCACGGGGGTATGGTCGTCGTCCAGATCCTGACCGTACAAGGGGTAGCCGATCTCCAGACGCAGCGTGTCTCGTGCGCCCAGTCCCACGGGCTCCACGCGCTCGTCCGCAGCAAGTTTTTCCCAGATTTCCAGTGCCTTGTCCGCAGGCAGGTACAGTTCATACCCCAATTCGCCGGTGTAGCCGGTGCGGCTGACGATCATGGAGCATCCCGCGACCTGACACTGCTCGAAATTGAAATATTTCAAATGGCTGAAGTCCGCGCCAAGAACTTCGTTGATCACGGCCAGACTTTCGGGCCCCTGAACGTCGATCTTGGCGGTTTCGTCGCTGACATCCTTCAGGGGCAGGGCATCGGGCAGCTTGCCGGAGATTGCGGCATGGTCCTTTTCCCGGCAAGCGCCATTGACCACGAGCATGTAGGCGTCATCTTTCAGACAGTAGACGATGAGGTCATCCGTGATTCCCCCGGATTCATTGAGCAGGAATCCGTAGCGGCATTTGCCCGGGGCCAGGGTGGTCAGATCGTGAGTGACAACTTTGTTCAAGGCTTCAAGGGCGCCGGGGCCCTCCAGAATCAGTTCCCCCATGTGGCATATGTCGAAGATGCCGACCTTGGAGCGGGTGTGTTTGTGTTCGACAATGATGCCCTTGTACTGGACGGGCATGTCGAAACCGGCGAACGGAGCCATTTTCGCCCCGTTTTTCCTGTGCCATTCGGTAAGGGGGGTGACAGCGAGAGAGTCCAAATTCTCCTCCTTGTTGGTACTGGAACTAGAAGCCTATGCTGCGAGTGCCGCCGGTGGACATGCGGGATTTCCGGATGGAACGGAATTCGTCCAGAAGCGCCACGAGGCGATAGTACAGCCGCTTGGTTTCAAGGCCGTATGCGGACAGCTCCTCGTCCTTCTTTTCCACATAATTGCGTTGCAGATACCTGTCCGAGACCATGTCCTCGCCAATGACGAGAACTTTTGCGACGAATTTGTCGAAATAGTTGACGATTTCAAACTTCAATTCATTGAGTATGGATGTCATCAGCTCCAAGGTCCTTCGGTAGCCGATGCGTTCGCCCTTGTAGCGTCTGGCGTGGAGATCCTCAAGCGCCCTGATTTTTCGCGCCTGCTGAATCTGGCTGTATTTCGACCAGACTTCCTGATGAAGGTCGAAGAGTTCATTGAAGACGTCGTAGTTGTCCGGGGCGAGCAGATACCCGTCCAGAACGCGCACCACCTGTGCATAGTATTCATCCGAGTAGTCGATGATCCGGTGCATGTGCTTGGACAGCCAGCTGAACAGGAATTTCAGTCGTTTCTCGTGCGTATCCGTGTCCGTGACGTTTTCCCGGCGCTTGTAGTTCACCGTGCCCTTGAATTCGCCGCGCACGATGTCGTTGAGTCGCAGGATCATGTTCTGGACGTCCTGAATGATGTTCAGATGATCCAGAATTCGCCCGGTGATCGGGTGAATGACTTCCTGCGTGCGGACGGAAAGCGCTCTGTCTTCCCGGATGTTGCGGGAGTTGTAGTCGTGCTGCTGGTAGGTGACGCGAAGTATCACGACCCGTTTCTTTTCGTCCACGAAAAAGCCCTGATCCTTGAGCAGGGCGATGGCTTCGGTCTGATTCTCATTGACCTGCACCAAAGCGATCTTCTCCACCTTGGGATGGGCTTTCCGACGTCTTGCGCTGACTGCCAGCGGAGACGTGAACGTGGTGATGGTCCTGTCGCTCTGGCCGAGGACGCGGATCATGAATCGTTCCCCCTGACGCAACAGGCGGCGAGCGAACATGGCGGCCGAGGTGCGACGCTCCGAGACAATGGGAAATCCGTGCAGTTCCATGAGAAAATGGTACACGAACAGTCGGTTGCACTCGTACATGAAGCTGTCGCCCGGCTTGAATTTGCCGATTTTCAGGCCGAACTGCTTGAGCTCGGAATCCAGATTCGAGGGCAGGGAGGCGTAAATCCCCTGAAGTCCGAACGCGCCGGAACTGTCATGGGCAATGATGTGCGCGCGTTCAAGTTCGAGGAGGAAGGGAAGCATGTTCTCGTAGTTTTCCAGAGCGCATATGTCCGAGTCGTGCATTTGCTTCACGAATTCGGCGTGATGCCGTTTGGGCAGGCGGCTCAGAAACGTGCGGGTGTTGGCTGCCGAGACATTGCCTTCCAGAGAGCAGGCGTCGGCTTCGAAATCCAGTTGCCAATCCGTAAGGGAATGCAGGGAATCATATTGAAATATTTCCTGAAAGGAACTCAGGGGACGCTCGAAGACAACTGCCGTGAACCCCGGCAATGCCTTGTATTCGTAGAGATCCACTTCAAAGGAGGGAAGCAGTTCGCGAGATTCGACCAGAGGATATTCTTCGGTCTCGAAATACGGTTTCAGGAGGCAGTGCTTGATATGCAGCCAATCGAAATGGGATTTGACCTGCTCGATAGTACGCAACTCCAGCGGAGTTGCCTCGCTGGATTCATTTTTTCGGAACAGTCCCGGAACTTCGCTGAAAGCCTTTTCCCACATTATTGGTCTTTTGGTGAACGTGTGATGATTGATTTCATCGTATTCGCAAAGGGCTGAGTTGACCAGTATTTTATGCAATCAGGTTCGGGATTTGGCAACGGGCTATTGGGAGAGTCGAGCCGGGGGCTGGTGTGAATGCTTCATTCGGGAATCGTGCGATTATCAGGTTTGCGACCTCGAATATTGACACCCGTTTAAAGGTGACGTAGTATTCATGACCTCGTTAACAGGCTGGCAAGTTTGATTTTTCCTTTCAAGGTGGGGTGGTATGAAAAAAAAGGACCAATGCCCTCGGGCAAAGATCAATGAACAATACTGTACCTGTACATACCCTTGCGACAGGCATGGTATCTGTTGCGAATGCCTGCACTACCATCGGCAGCGTGGGGAACTGCCCGGATGCTATTTCACTCCGGAAGAGGAAAAGACCTACAATCGGACAGTGGAATTCTTTGTGCAGCGGCGTTCATAGCCGGAGCTGTTCCAATTTGAACGGGCGGTTTTCAACCGCCCGTTTTTTTTGTATGTACACTGCATGCACAACAGCGACCTTTCCCAATTGCTCGACTCCTTGATTCCCGTGGTTGCCCGTTCCGGCGAAATCATTCGCGAGGCCGACGGCAGAGAGCGCCGGATTCGGCACAAGGGCAGAAACGATCTTGTCACGGAAACCGATCTCGGTGTCGAGCTGTTTCTCAAGGAACAGCTTGCCGCATTGGTTCCCGAGGCTGACTTTCTTGCCGAGGAGACGGCCAAGCAGACCGAACCGGGTGAATTGACATGGATAATCGATCCTTTGGACGGCACCACGAATTTTGCGCACGGCTTGCCGTTCGTGGCGACTTCCGTGGCGCTCTGGCATCGTGATCGTGTTGTGGCTGGTGTGATCAATCTGCCGCTGCTGGGCGAATTGTACAGCGCGGGCAAGGGGATGGGGGCTTTTCGCAATGGTGCCCCCATTCATGTCTCCCGCGTTGACGACGTGCAGGACGCTCTGGTTGCCACCGGATTTCCCTATGCCATCGAGGAGCATCTGGACACGGTCCTGCGTCATTTGCAAACGCTGCTTCCCGCTTCGCAGGGGGTGCGTCGGCCCGGGGCCGCGGCCTTGGATTTGGCCTATGTGGCTTGCGGTCGATATGATGCCTTCTGGGAAAGCGCATTGAATCCCTGGGACGTGGCTGCCGGAATTCTGCTGGTAAACGAAGCGGGCGGGTGCATCAGCGAGTTTGATTCGGCAACCCCGCATCGGTTGCGTTCGCCGAATATACTGGCCTCCAACGGCCTTCTGCATGAAGCCATGGCCGGGCTGCTTGCTCGACAATAGAAGGAGCTGGCCGGATCAGGAATCAATGGTTCCGGTTTCCCACAGGGTGACGAGCTGCGGAGTAAGCAGTTCCCGAAAGTTCCTGACCAGACAGGTCAGTTCTTCTCTTGAATAGTAATAGCCTTCGTCCACAGCTTCCGGGTTGGGCGTTATGGTGAGCGTATTTCGATGCAGGGCAAAAATGGAAACGAATTCAAACCCGGTTTCCGGGCAGGCGGGGAGTTGCCGCACGAAGTGCAGGCGGTCGGTTTCAAGCCCGAGCTTGTCCCGGACCACACGGACCGCAGCTTCGGAAAACGATTCGCCCGGTTCGGTGTGCGTACTTGCGGAAACATCCCAGCGGCCCGGGTAGAACTGTTTCTTTCTGCTTCTCTTCTGTAGATATATCTTGTTGTCCGGATCAAAGATGAGCACCAGCACGGACTTGTGATACAGAAGATGCCGGTGGGCTACATCCTTGGGGATCAGGGCAAGGGGCGGCGGCTGGCATCATCCACCACTTCGACCAGACCGTCGAACCTCTTGTCGGGTTCAAGAAAGGCGTTTCTGTTTGTCATTGCCTGCACGTACCTGAATTGTTTTGCTTTACGTTTAAACTATGTATACACTGCATCACAGGGATTTTCCAGAATTATGAGTGCCCAGTCCCGATCAGGCAAAACGTCGTTCAATGTCATTCGCCTTGGCGAAAACGACGTGGATGACCTTATTGCCCTTGAATCCTTATGTTTTGCCTATCATTGGACCAGAGAGCAGTTTCTGCTCGGTCTGGAACGAAATGCCTTTGTCGTCTTCGGCATTCGAGAAGCCGAACGACTTGTCGGCTACATCGCGTTTTCCGTGATTCTGGATGAAATGGAAATTCTCAATATCGCGGTCCATCCCGATGCCAGACGGCGGGGGATGGGCGCGGTCCTGTTGGAGAGCGCGCTTGCGTACTCCCGGGAAAAACAGGTGGCCAAAAGTTTTCTGGACGTAAAGGAAAGTAATGCGCCGGCCATAGCCCTTTATGAAAAATACGGGTACAAGCAGATTGGCGTCCGAAAGAAATATTACCCGGACACCCGGGAGGACGCCCTGCTTTATCGTTGTGACCTGTAGGACAGCAGCAATCAGAATCGGAGATATGTCATGCAATTCATAGATCAACTTGATATCACGAACAAAAAGCTTCTTTTTCGTGTCGATTTCAATGTGCCTCTGGATGGGAAAACCATTACGGACGACAACCGTATTCGTGCGGCGCTTCCCACATTGCAATACGCGCTGGACAGGAATGCCGCTGTGATCGTCTGTGCGCATCTGGGCAAGCCCAAGGGAGAGGTCCATCCCGAGCTTTCGCTTGCGCCTGTTGCCGCGCGCCTTGCCGAACTTCTGGAATGCAACGTGGACCTGGCTCCGGATTGCGTGGGCAATGAAGTGGAACGCATGGCCGCCGAATTGAAGCCCGGCCGGATTCTGATGCTGGAGAACCTGCGGTTTCACAAGGAAGAGCAGGGCAAGACCCCGGAAGATCGCGGCGACTTCGGTGCCCGGCTTGCTTCCCTGGCCGACATCTATGTCAATGATGCCTTTGGTGTGGCCCATCGGGCCAATGCCTCGGTCGTGGACATTCCGGCTCACAGTCCGATCTGCTGCGCCGGCTTTCTGCTGAAGAAGGAATGGGAATATCTCGGGAAAGCCCTGAAGAATCCGGCGCGTCCCTATGTGGCCATTTCCGGTGGAGCCAAGGTTTCCACCAAGCTGGGCATTCTGCACAACCTGCTGGGCAAGGTGGATGACATCATCATCGGCGGAGCCATGGCCAACACGTTCATGCTTGCCAAGGGCTACGAAGTCGGTCGTTCTCTTGTGGAAAAGGATTTGGTGGACGAGGCCCGGACCATCATGGACAAGGCCGAATCCAGCGGTTCCACGCTCCATCTGCCCACGGATTTCGTGTATGCCGAAGATGTCAAGGCCCAGAAGGCTTCGGGAGTTTGCGCTGCGGATGCCATCCCCGCAAACAGCATGGCTCTGGACATCGGCCCTGAAACAGCAGCCGCGTTCAATGCGGTTTTGAAAAAGGCGAAAACCATAGTCTGGAATGGACCCATGGGATTGTTTGAAGTTCCGGCATTTGCCGAAGGCTCCCTGTCCCTTTGCCGGACCATGGCCGACCTTGAGGATGCCCTGACCATCGTGGGCGGAGGCGACACCGATGCCGTGGTGCATCAGGCCGGACTTGCGGACAGGTTCAGCTTCATCTCCACTGGCGGTGGTTCCTTTCTCGAATTTCTCGAAGGCAAGGAGCTTCCCGGCTTCAAGGCCTTGAAGGAGTGCGTGAAGAAATGAAGAAATTGATGGCAGCCAACTGGAAGATGTACAAGACCTGGGATCAGGCATGTGCCACGGCCCGGGAGCTGGTCCAACTGGCCGCAAAACAGCTTCCTGAGGATCGGGAAGTGCTTGTTTTTCCGCCTTTTACTGCCTTGCGTGGCGTTTCCGAGGCTTTTGCTTCCTCCGACTTCATGACCGGAGGGCAGGATTTTTATCCCGGGGAGGAAGGTGCGTTTACCGGCGAAATTTCTCCCATGATGCTGGACGATGCCGGGGCGGTTTACGGCTTGACCGGACATTCCGAACGCAGGCATGTTCTGGGCGAGCCCGATGAGCTTGTTGCGGCCAAGACTGCCTATGGTCTGGACAAGGGGTTGAACGTCATCCTGTGCATCGGGGAAAGGATCGAGGAAAGAAAGGCCGGAAAAGTCGAGGACGTGCTCAAGCGGCAGCTGGAGATCGGCCTTCAGGACGTGCCGAGGGATGTTGATCCGGAGCGGTTGAGCATTGCCTATGAACCTGTCTGGGCCATCGGTACCGGAGAGGTTGCCGGGCCTGAGGAAATCAAGGCCGCGCACGGTTTCATCAGAAAAATCCTTTTGGATATCTTTGGTGAAAAGGCGAATGAAATCAGAATATTGTACGGCGGAAGTGTCAAATCTGCCAATTGTGCCGAGATCATTTCCCTTGACAATGTCAATGGTGTGTTGGTAGGAGGCGCGAGTTTGCAGGGCGAAAGCTTCAGCCAGATTGTACTGGCTTAATCTGCAAGCTTTTTTCAACGAGTCAGGGATAGAGGAAGAGACCTTGGAAACCATACTGATAGTTGTTCACGTTCTTGTTTGCATTTTCCTGATCGTCCTGGTGCTGCTGCAGAGCGGCCAGGAGGGCATGGGAGTTATTTTCGGCGGAGGCAGTTCCTCCATGTTCGGCAGTTCTGGTGCAGGCGGTCTGCTTGCCAAGGTGACCGCCGGACTTGCCGCGCTTTTTCTTCTGACTTCCCTGGGCTACAACGTGCTTACGGGCAACAAGGTTGCGGATCAGGACTCCATCATGATGCAGGGCGAGGGCGTGGTGAAACCCATTGTCCCGGCCGAGCAGCAGAAACCGGCGATCCAGTTCAAGGATTCCGGGGAGGCCAAGTCCGAATAGCCCTCTTCGATATGCCGAGGTGGTGGAATTGGTAGACACGCTGTCTTGAGGGGGCAGTGGAAGAAATTCCGTGGGGGTTCGAATCCCCCCCTCGGCACCACGAAATCAAAAGGAACAGCCTGCAATTGCAGGCTGTTCCTTTTTTTTGTGCAAGTTTTTTTCAACTTTCAATACCCATATGCTTCAATACGGCACGGCCAATTGCTTCCGGTTCCAATTTGACAGGATGTCCTTCTTTCTCAACGCCTACATGAAGTTTTTCCCCTTCAGGACGAACCGTTCGCTTGATGAAAAGTGCAGAGACTTTACCCTCGCGATTGCCAACATAAAGACGCAGCCCCCGTCGATTCGGATGGTTTTCCCAGTCCTTGATATGGGAATTTTCAGCCATTTTCATTCCTCCTGTTTTTTGCATTATGCTCCGAACATCTGCAATTGCCTGAGAAATGCGACGGAACAGACGCCAGCCATCAAAGCGAGAGGCATGCTTTTGCATTTGAAGGCGATGACAAGGGTGATGCCTGCGGCAACGGCTTCGGCCGGGCCTGTTGCAAATACCAGAGGGGCGAGCAGAGCAGCCAGAATGCTTGCAGGCAATTGGGCCAGACAGGCTTCCAAACGATGGTTGCCCTTGACCAGCCGAACAAAAAAGGGGCCGCAGATTCGTGTCAGGTAGGTGACCAGTGCCATGCCGCCTATGGCCAGAATGCTGTCGTTATCCACGATCCCTCCAAAGTCCGGTCAGGCTCCCGGCCAGTCCCCCGAGGATGATGTACCATTTGCCGGGGATGAAGTGGTGGGCGCACAGGGCTGTTGCTCCGGCTACAACCCACGCGGGCAGGTCTCTGTTGTCCCGCCACAGTCCGGCCAGCAGTGCAAGGAATACTGCGGTGAAGGCGAAATCCAGTCCGAATTTTTCCGGAGACGGAATGGCTGCCCCGAGCAGGTATCCGCTCAGCGTTGCGCCCATCCATGTAAACCAGAGCACGATTCCGCAGCCAAGAAGGAATCCCATGTCGGCCGTTTTCTTGTTGAGCGCGCCGATTGTCAGTGCCCAGCTTTCATCCACGAGGAAGAACAGCAGGCCGCAACTGGTGCGCGGAGGAATGCCCTGCATCCACGGAGCGAGCGACGCGCCCATGAGAATGTGCCGCAGGTTGACTATCAGCGTCGTAACGATCAGGGCCATGACCGGCAGGGGATGTGTCCACATGTCCAGAGCAACGAATTGCGCGGAGCCCGCATAGACCAGTCCGCTGGACAGGGCGGCTTCGAGCAGTGTCATGTCTGCCTCTCGTGCCAGCAGACCGTAAACCGTGCCGTAGGCCAGAACGCTCAGGGCCACGGGAATTGTCTGTAGCGCTCCAATGCGGATGGATGCCGTGGTGAGACGAAAATGAATTTGTGTCATATTTGTTTTGTCTTGTTGAAATGTTTCGATCTTATGGGAAGCCAACGGGATAGGCAATCGAATACGGATGGGCGTTCGACTGTTTTTTTAACGGCTGTCGGATTCTTTTCGGGGCGTTTTTCGGGAAAAAACGGTTTTGATGGCTTTTTTTCAAGAAAAATCATTTTTCTTTCATTACTTCCTTGACTTATGCGCAGCATCCGGGCAAAAGGTTTTTCCCGGACGCGACGAGGCCAACTCAAACGTTCGGCAGTTCATTGCATAGAGCCGAGGTGGTGGAATTGGTAGACACGCTGTCTTGAGGGGGCAGTGGAAGAAATTCCGTGGGGGTTCGAATCCCCCCCTCGGCACCATGTAAAAAAGGGCCGCAACCATATTGGTTGCGGCCCTTTTTTACATGGTGCGCACTATTGCTGCAGTGCCTGGCTCCATTGGCGGAATATGTGGGGGTATTCCAGCACGCCGGAGTCTCCGTAAAACGGAAGGCTGTATACGGCATTGTTGCGGATGGCCGGAATTTGCGAGAGTTCCGGATTCCTGGCGATAGCCTTTTTCAGGGCGAGCTGGACGGCAAACGCGTCGCCTGTCGCCACGATGACGTCGGGATTAGCCTTGGCAAGCCCTCTGAGCCTGCCGCCCGAGACATGCCCCTTGGTAATCTTCATGGTGTCCGAGATCATGGCGTCAGCGGCATTGCGACAACCCAGCGGAGTCAGGATGTACTGGTCGGAATAGCCGCCCGGGGCTTCGATTCGGACAAAGCCTTTGCCGGACAGGTCGGAATAATTGCCGTTCAGGATCAGGACGCGTTTGCCGAGCCCCTTGGGCATGTTTTTTTCCACCTTTGCCATCTGCTTTTCATATTCCGCGACAACCCTTCTGCCATGTTCCTCGACATTCAAAAGCCGCGCGGTCTGCATGATGGCCGGGGCAACCCCTTGGCCGAAGTCCACGAATTCGACTGTCACTCCGGGGATATCCTTGACCAATTCGGCTGCACTTTCCGGTTTGACTTTGGGGAAATACAGGCAGAATTTTTCATTTCTTTCAATGATGACACGGGTAATTCCGTGAGTCTTCATGTAGTTGGGCACGGTTTCCGGCTCCTTGACCGTGACCCGGTTGGGGCAGCCGAGCAATTGGGTCGCCAGACGCAACTGATCCCCTTTTGACCAGATCGATGCACGGACCGACATGGCTTCGGGAATCACGCCAAGCTTCAGAGCGACGTCCACGAGACGGTCTCCGATCATGATGGCCCTGATTTTTTGCGGAACCGGATGCGGATGGGCAAAGGCCGTACCAAAGGCCACGACCGAAAAGAGAAAGGTCAGGCACAGGGTCAGCAACATCAATTTTCTGTTTTTCATTTGGATATCCTCGTGATTAGAAACTGAACCCGAGGCGGGTAACGACTTGGAATTCTTCACCCAGCCCGAATTTGCCCAAGCGTTCCGGAGTTCCGGGTTCGCCATTGAGATTGCGATACATGACCAGAGGGACGCCGAGTGACAGATGGCATTTGTCCGTGATTTTCCAATGAACGCCCGGGGTCAGGAATATGGTGTGCCCACCGGTGTTCACTGTCGAGGCATGATCGTATCGATGTGATTCCTGAGCTACGCCGTTCAGTTCCAGTTCAAGGTCAAAGTACTTGTTCAGGGCATAGCCGTACCCCAGATTGTACAGGAACTGATTGCCCTTGCGGGAACCATGCGCACCATCGCCCGGGATCGTGTACATGAAGTGCGCGTCGACGCGGGAGCGTCCCATGAATCTGGTCGCGCCAAGTTCGAATTTCGGGTCCCAGGAGCCGGTGCCGAGTTGGCCGCCCGGGCCCATGTACTTGTGGGTTTTGGAAAAGGGCAGGGGATTCTTGTGGTCGGCATCCCCCGTGGGAAGTTTCAGGCCCGCTCCGATGGCCAGATTCATCCAGTCGCCCTTGCGCTGGCTCATCAGGGCATAGCGGCCCATGATGACAACATCGCCAAGTCCGGACAGATTGTCGGTGTCGACGTGCTTCGGGGTAATCCCTGCTTTGCGTTTCACCTGCTTGTCCCAGAAGGGGACCATGATGCGGGCTTCGAAATTATCGAAAATGCCGGCTTTTGCCGTCATTTGATAGAGCATGTTCACCCGGTCGTATTTTCCGTTGTAATTCCCCTTTTTTTCCGTGCTGCCGTCAAACAGTTTGTCCTTGTGCACGTATTTGGCTTTGACGCAGGCCGTGACCTTTCCCCTGGGAAGCACCATCCCATTGGACATGTTGACCAGTCCGATGCATTTCACCGGTTTTGTGTCAGGACGATTCTTCAGTTTTTTTTCCGAGTTCTTGCCTCCACCCATGACCGGGCCGGCCAGAGCTTCAGGTACTGTTGCGGAAAACAGCAGAAGAGCGGCAAGGAGTAGTGAAGATAATCGTTTCAAATGTTCCTCCTGTTTGTTTTTGCCAAATCCTTCCCTCCGGGATTTTAATGAAATCGAAAATCGTTTTCATTTTCAACAAGGGCGAGGATTAGCCGAAGAAGGAATGGAGTGTCAAGAAGATATGATTCCGTAAATAAAGACTAAATTGGTGTGAAATGAGGCAGAGCCGAGGCGTCCTCAAACAGGTGGACACCAAAGGAATTTCTTCAAGGACGAGATGAACCAGAAAAAGGGCGCACTCCGATCGGAGTGCGCCCTTTGCTTTTGGGGTACTGCTAGAAGGGGTAGACCAGCGCGCTTTTTCTGTCGGTCTTTCTGCCCATCTTCTTCTCGATGGCGGCGAGTCGGGCCTTTGCGGCGTCGCGTTGTTCCTTGCGGTCGGCTTGTTTGACCACGGTTCCGAGCAGTCGTTTGGCGGTTTCGTATTTCCCATTGCGCTCGTAAATGATGGATGCGCGGTACATGGCGGTCAGAGCCCAGATATTTTCCTGCGGGTACTGCCAGGCCAGTTTGAGGTAATAATCCAGCGCCTTGCGGCTGTTGCCCATGCCCTGTTCTCCTTCTCCGAGCCAAAACAGGGTTTCGGCCTGAAGTTCGGTCGAGAGCGAGCCCCGTTGTTCCCAGAGTGCGAGCAGCTCGCGTTCCGCCGCCTTGAAATTGCGGCGTTGCTGCAGAAGCAGGGCCACGCGAAGCCGCGTCATGGCGGGTACCATGTCATTGGAAAGACTGACCAGCTCGGTATATGTCTCAAGAGCCTTGTCCGGCCGTCCGGATTCCAGTTCCAACCGAATTTTGGCATCGAGCCAGGAGGCGCGCAAAGGTTCGGGCAGCATGCGTTCGTTGATCTGATTCAGATAGAAGGCGGCAAGCCGCAAATCCTTTTTGCGGACTTCGTGGTCGGCCAGTGAAAGCAGACTTTGGATGCCGAAGGAAGTTCCCTTGAAAAGGAAGGCGGCTCGTTTGGCCAGATTGACGTCTTCTCCGGCGCCAAGGCGCTGCTGCCAATAGGCGAGGAGAAGCAGACGATCCATCGGGTAGGTGTCCGTGGCAAAATCTTCCAGTTGGTCGTCGGAAATCGCGGTCCAGAAGGGGGCTTCATGGGAAGCCGCAAGGTCCAGCCCTGCAGCGCCACTCAGGGAGGAGAGGAGAGGGGCTTCCTGAAATGAAAGTCGAGTATCGGACGTCAGAACATCCTTCAAGTTTTCCTTGAAGAGAAGCATTCCTGCCAGTTTCAATGAAAGAGGGAGGTTCCGTTTATCCACATTGGCCCAGAGGGAGCTGGCCAGAACGGTTTCTCCGTGCGTCAGTGCATAGGCCAGCTTGAAGTTGCGAAGGAGTCTGGCGGTCTGTTCGGAAATGAGCATGGATCCCAGCTCCTTGTCGATGGCCTGATAGGCTTCGGCAGGGGCCATGTCCAGAAGCTCGTTGCGGAATCGGGTCCACGGCGTGGAATCGGGATTGCCGAGGAACCATGCGTCCCGGTTTTCCGCATACCGGGAAAGAATGTCTCCGGACCAGAACGCCAAGGGCTTGAGATAGCCTTCGGCGCGGTAGGGGGCCATGTTCAGATTGCTGCTTCCCGATTCGAGAAAGGATTCCAGATCGAGCCAGAATTGGCGGACGGTTGAAGCGGATATCGTGTTCAGCAGTTCCCTGGCCTTGTCGAATTGCTGAAGGGAGAGCGCGGCAGCGGCCATGCCGATAACGCGAGTATCGTTCGGGGAGACGGCAGTGGTGGCAGGAGGAGTGCTTGATGTCGAGGTCTGAGGAGCTGCTTCCGCTATGGCGGTTCCGGAGATGCGCTCAAGAATGAAGCGGGCTTTCTCCCAGAATGGACCTCCCCAGACTTTTTCCGCAATCTCAAGGCTTTCATTCAGGGTTTTCAGTTGGGCCTCCCGAGAGGCGGTGAAATTGGCATCACATGTCCATAAAAGATTGCGCCAGGCATCGCGCCAGACAATATCAAGCCGAGGTTCCGCCTTGCAGCGGGCGGCCAGTGTCTTGTCGTCCATGTGCCGGGATGCCTGGGAAAACCAGAGCACGGCGCGGGAGAGGTCTCCAAGGGCCCGGTGTGCCTGACCGCCGATCCACAGCCGGGAAGCCTCTGAAGGATCGTCGTCAAAGGCCGGAGTCATTTCCACGATCTCCAGGGCCTTGTCCGGCGAGTTGAGGTTCAGATACACCTCGGCGCGCTTGAGGGTGGATGTTTCGGAAGTCGCAACCGATTCCTGAGTCGCATATTCCTTTTCCAATTGGTCCCATGCGCCATATTTTTCAAGCCAGTGCTCAAAGGATTCCGCGGGAGCCGCGTCAGCAGGTCCGGCGCCAGCCAAAAGCAGGGCGCAAAACAATGCAGCCAGAAAAGAGGAATGGAAGAGAGGTGCTTTCATGAGCAGTCTTATGGGGTTTCTCGGACATTTTTTTCAAATTTTCGATGTGTAATCTAGCAGCAGCCAGAAAAATGCTCAACGGCGCAAATTTGGGTCCTGTGTCGAATCGAAACCCATCGGAAAGCGTAATTTACATGTCCAAAGGGGGTTGCCATTTTTAAAAGTTTACATAATTTACATTATGAGACATCAAAATGATATTGATTTTATCTCTTTAATATCTGGATGTTGTGTCAAGTATGGCCTTGGTTCAAGTTCTCTTTGAAAGGTCAAAACCGGTTTTACCGAATTAAGCAGCGACTGAATTTTGAGTGTTGCTTTTTCAGGTAAGACACTTACCGGTCAGGATGGGCTGTCTGTCGTTGATTGGTTGGAAAACTGGCTTTGTCAAATGACCTAAAGTCAACTATTTCTGCAGGTTAAGTGTGTGTTTGTCAACTGACTAAGTTCTTTGCGTAAAAAAAGGGCTCGAAATGAGCCCTTTTGTGTCCGAGATGATTTAGTCGTCTTCCTTTTCAATGGTCACCGCTTCAAGCTGCTTCAAATACTTGTCCCGGCACTCATAGGAACAGAACACATGAACCTTGTCCCCTTCCCTGACGCGGATGTCTCCGTCCTTTTTGACGTAGGTCCCGCAGATAGGGTCCTTGACCATTTCGCCGGTAGCGACTTTACGCTTGGTTTCCTTGGCCTGGTTCATCTCCCGCTTCTTCTTGTCGCCCATGAACAGCTTGTACACAATGAACAGGGCAACGCCTATGATTACAAATTTCAGCATGATGTCGTCCTTTCGGCGGTGGCCGCGAGCATTAGTCCTGCCAGATCTTCCTGTCTTCCATCCTGTAGGAAATGGAATCGAGTGCCTGGTCGATTGTGGTTCCGTCGGGAAACACGAGGTCCGGGGCAATTTCCTTCAGCGGGATGAGCACGAACGCCCTCCTGGTCGCTCTGGGATGCGGAATGGTCAGGAAATCGCTTTCCTGAACGGAATCCCCCCAGAGAAGGATGTCCATGTCCAGTGGACGCGGACCATCCTTTTTCCCGCAGGTTCGACCCAACTGTCCTTCTATGGCCTTGCAGGTGGACAGAAAGCCTTCCGGAGACCATATTTCCGCGTCGATTTCCAGTTCCACCACCTGATTCGTGAACCAGGGCTGATCCTTGATCTCGCCCTGCGGTTCGGTCTGGTAGTATTCGGACTGCCGCTTCAGGGTGATCTCGTCACCATAGGTTTCCAGCCGCGCCAGAGCCTCGTTCAGGTTGTCCTCGGGTTCGCCCATGTTGGAACCAAGGCCGACGTAGCAGGTTACAGTTTGGATATCCGTGATACCGCCTCCTCGAGCAGATCATTGTTCACGGTCAGGGAGATGCGGAAATACCCTTCTCCCGGCTTGCCGAAGCCGTTGCCCGGGGTGAGCACCACGCCTGTCTGCTTCAGGACGCTGGTCACGAATTCGGACGAAGTATGGCCTTCGGGGGTGTTGCACCAGAGATAAAAGGATGCGTCGGGCACGCGATGCCTGATGCCGATCTTGTTTAGGGCATGGCTCACCACGTCGCGGCGTTCCTTGTAGATGGCCCTGAATTTTTCGGCGTGAGGTTCGCCGTGCCTGAGAGCGGCGACTGCCGCTTCCTGAACAGCCTGGAAGATGCCGGAATCCACGTTTTCCTTGACCTTGCCGAGACCGGCCACGAGCTGCGGGTTGCCGACGGCCATGCCGATGCGCCAGCCCGTCATGTTGTAGGTCTTGGACAGGGAATGGAATTCGATGGCCACATCCTTGGCGCCCGGGGTTTCCATGATGGAAAGCGGTTTTTTGGCCGGATCGTAGTAGATTTCCGAGTATGCCAGATCCGACACCACGATCACGTTGAACTCACGAGCCTTGTCCACCAGTTTTCTGTAGAATTCAGGGGTGGCCGTGGCTGCCGTGGGGTTGTTCGGGTAGCACACGAAAATCATCTTGGCCTCGCGCCAGGTGTCTTCGTCGATGGCGTCGAGATCGAGCAGGAAGTCGTTTTCCTCAAGCAGCGGGAAATATTTGACTCTTCCACCCGCAAAATTGGTGGCAACCGGATAGACCGGATAGTTCGGCGTCGCCACGATCGCCAGATCCCCGGGGTTGATGAATGCCAGGGGGAAGTGCGCGATTCCCTCCTTGGACCCGATCAGGCTCACGATTTCCGTGTTCGGGTTCAGATCCACATTGAACCGCTCCTTGTACCAGTCCGCCACGGCCTGCCGGAACGCCAGCATGCCGATATAGGACGGATACTGGTGGTTCACGGGCTTTTTCGCGGCTTCATGAAGCGCTTCAATGATGAAATCGGGAGTGGGCAGATCCGGGTCGCCGATGCCCAGGCTGATGATGTCCATGCCCTGTGCCGCGACCTCCGCCTTTGCCTTGTCGATGGCGGCGAAAAGGTACGGGGGCAGCATGGCCAGCCTGTCAGCGAGCTTGAAATTTGACATGTATACTCTCTCCTTGAAAAAACGTAAGAAAGAAACTCATAAATGGGGTGCGCATCACTGTCAATGGTCGCCCTTGCGCCCTGCTCCGCTCTTGTGGGCGTTTGATGGAACGTGTAGGCTTTTTCCGAATCCGCATTCGTGCAATGTGCGGAAATGCTTTTTTATCAGCAACCGAAGCGTGTGATCAAGGCATGGTTGAAACAGCAGATACCCTCTCTTCTTCCGAACAGGTCGCGGTCCACCCCTGGGTGGATCGCTATCTTGAGCATCTGCTCGTGGAAAAGGGCCTTTCCGAAAACAGCCTCAGCGGATATTCCACGGACCTTTCTTCTCTGCTTGATTTTCTGGAGAGCAAATCCGCCACGCTCGAAGAGGTGACGAGCCGCGTCCTTTTCTTGTATCTCACGCATCTGAGGGTGCGGGGGTTGGCGAGCCGTTCTCTGGCTCGGCATCTTTCTTCCCTGCGCGGTTTTTTCGTTTTCGCCACCGAGGAAGGCTGGTACAGGGAAAATCCTGCCCAACTGCTGGAGAACCCCAAGCTGCCCAAGAAACTGCCCGAATTCCTTCTGCGTGAAGAAATGGCCCGCATTCTCGCCCTGCCGGACACGAGCACTCGGCTGGGCATGCGTGACCGCGCCATGCTGGAGCTTTTGTACGCGGCCGGGCTTCGCGTTTCCGAACTGATCGGACTCAGAGTGCTGGACTACGACCCGCAGACCGGATTGTTGCGTGTCTTCGGCAAGGGTGCCAAGGAGCGGCTGGTTCCGGTTCACTACACGGCACAGGAAGTTCTGGCCCAATATCTTTCGACCACGCGTCCGACTTTTCGCCCGGCTCAGGATTTTCTGTTTCTCAACCGCTCCGGCAAGGGGTTGAGCCGTCAGGGCGTGTGGAAACTGATCAAACGCTATGCTGCCGAGGCCGGAATCAAGCGCAGCATTTCTCCGCACACGTTCCGCCATTCCTTTGCCACGCATCTGCTGGAAGGCGGTGCGGACTTGCGCACCGTGCAGCTTTTGCTCGGCCATGCGGACATCAGTGCCACGGAGATATACACGCATGTGCAGGCCGGACGGCTTCGGGCCCTGCACAAGGAATTTCACCCGAGATCAGGCATGTAACCCTTCAGAATTCAGAACCACGACATGACCACACCCAAAGCCAAGATTCAGGCGGACACCATAATCACCGCCCACGCCAATGCGGATTTCGACGCACTTGCCGCCATTGTCGCAGCCAGCAAGCTGTATCCGGATGCTGTTCTGATTTTTCCCGGTAGTCAGGAAAAGAATCTGCGCAACTTCTACATCCAGAGCACGACGTACCTTTTCAATTTCAAGGCATTCAAGGACATAGACCCGGATTCGGTGAAGCTGCTCGTGGTGGTGGACACCCGGCAGCGGTCGCGATTGCCGCATGTGCGCCCTCTTCTTGAGCGCGATGACATTACAATACATCTATATGATCACCATCCGGATTCGGACGAGGACCTTGCTGCGGAAAAAAGCGTGGTCAAGCCGTGGGGATCGTCCACGGCCATTCTTGTGGCGGAAATGCGCGCTCTGGGCATCGAGGTGAACCGGGAGGAAGCCACCATGCTCGGGCTCGGCATATACGAGGACACCGGTTCGTTCGGTTTTTCGTCCACCACGGAACATGATCTTGCCGCTGCAGCATGGCTGCGCGGTCACGGCATGGACATCGACGTGATAACCGACCTGCTGTCACGCGAATTGTCCGTGGAGCAGATTACCAACCTGGGTACCCTGCTGGAAAATGCCACTACATATGACATTCATGGCATCGAAGTGGTGGTGACCGAAATTTCCACGGAAAAATTCGTCCCGGATTTCGCGTTCCTGATCCACAAGCTGGTGGACATGGAGGAAATCAACGTGGTGTTCGCGCTCGGACGCATGGGAGACCGGATTCATCTTGTGGCCCGGTCCAAGAATCCCGACGTGAACGTGGGCCAGATTTGTTCCTCCCTTGGCGGAGGCGGACACGCGTACGCGGCTTCCGCCACCATCAAGGACAGGACTCTTGCCGAGGTGCGCGACGACCTGTTCGCCCTGTTCTACTCGCAGATCAACCCGCAGGTGGTTGTGGACGGGCTGATGTCGCGTCCTCCCATCACCATCGGGGACGACAGGACTCTGGACGATGCCGTTGAACTGCTGACGCGGTTCGGACTCAAGGACGTGCCCGTGCTGGCTGCGGGAACCGAACACTGCGTGGGCATGATCAGCCACAACATTGCGGACAAGGCGGTTTCCCATGGACTCGGGGACATCAATCTGACCGAATACATGGTCCGCAGGTTCAATACCGTGGCTCCGGACACGGATTTGTATCAGGTCATGGAAATCATTCTCGGCAACCGGCAGCGCATGCTGCCCGTTGTGGATGACGACAAGCTGGTCGGAGTGATCACCCGCACCGACCTCATGAATCTGCTCATCGAGGAACCGGCCCGGATTCCGGAAACCCTGCTGCCTGATCGGCGCAGGGAAAAGAACATTGCTTCCACCGTGTCCAACAGGCTGCCGCCGGATCTGCTTGAACTGCTTCGTGCTGCTGGTGAACTGGGACAGGATTTGGGATGGGAAGTCTACACCGTCGGCGGTTTTGTCCGTGATATTCTGCTCAGCCGAAGGAATTACGACATCGACCTTGTCGTGGAAGGCGACGGCATTGCCTTTGCCTACGCCCTTGCCGAAAAGCTCGGCGGCCGCGTCAAGGCGCACCGCAAGTTCAGGACCGCAGTCGTCATTCTGGACAAGGACGACCAGCGGGTGGACGTGGCCACGGCCCGGCTGGAATATTACGAGTATCCGGCGGCCCTGCCTACTGTTGAACTGTCTTCCATCAAGATGGACCTGTACCGACGCGATTTTACCATCAACGCCCTGGCTCTTCGCCTGAATCCGGATCGCTTCGGACAGCTCGTGGACTTTTTCAGCGCGGAACGGGACATCAAGAACAAGGCTGTCCGGGTCCTGCATTCCCTCAGCTTCGTGGAAGACCCGACGCGCATTTTGCGGGCCATCAGATTCGAGCAGCGTTTTGATTTCAATATCGGTGGTCAGACCATGCGTCTGATCAGGAATGCCCTGAATCTGAATTTGTTCAACAGACTTTCCGGAAGCCGAATCATGCACGAGATGCAGGCGATTCTGGCCGAGGATAATCCTCTGCGCTGTCTGGAACGCATGGAGGAGCTGGGAATTCTCGAAGCCATTCATCCACACCTCAAGCTGACTTCGGACAAGGTTGTCGTGCTTCAGGAACTGGTCAAGGTGCACAACTGGTACAAGCTGTTGTATCTGGAGCCCGAAGTCCAGCCGTGGAAGCTTTTCATGCTGGGGTTGACCATGGGGGTGAAACGCGACGAAATCAGTCAGGTTGCGAGACGGCTGCATTTCTCCAAGCGCGAGGAGCGTGAGTTCATTCATATGCGCAGCATGATCGGGGACGCGCTCATGAAGTTGATGAGCTGGAAGGAGGGCCGCTCCAAATTGAGCCGACTGTTTTTCATCCTCGACCCCATGCCCCTGGAGGGGGTACTCTTTCTCATGGCTCGGAGCCGCAAGGAGGAGATTCGAAGGAACATTTCCCAGTACCTTGCCAGATTGCGCTATGAATCTCTGGAAATCGACGGCAATGATCTGCTGGAGCTGGGCATTGAACCCGGGCCGGTCTATGCCCGGATACTCGAACGGGTAACCGCCGCGATGATCGATGGTCGAACGGTTTCGCGGGAGCAACAGCTCAAGCTAGCCTTGAAGCTTTCCGGAAGACTTGCGGAGAATACAGAGGATGCGAATTGATTTCCCGATGGTTGGCTCTTGCTCTCTTGTGGCAAGACGTGTAAATAAACCAAGCTGTTTCATTATGCAGCCCCGGTCCCGCCGTTGCTTGGCTCTGGCTTGTTCCGGATGATGGAATTGGAATGCGACAGGCTCGTCCTGCCCGACTTTTGAAAGGTTCCGGTTGCGTTGCTTTTTTTGTTTTTTCGCATTGCCTTGGAACTGGTGAAATCTGAGTTGGAGTGATACGGTATGGACGTTTTGTGGGCGCCGTGGCGTCTCGATTATATTCTTGGACCCAAACCGGATGAATGCGTGTTCTGCATTCCGGAACACACGGATGAGGATGAAGAACGGCTCGTGCTCGCCCGCGGCAGGCACTGCTTTGTCATCATGAACAAATTTCCCTATAATAATGGGCATTTGATGGTCACTCCGTACAGGCATGTAAGTTGTATTACGGACCTGACGGAGGAAGAGGCCAATGACTGCATGCTCTGGGTTCGTCGCTGCGTCAAAATCCTCAAGCAGGCCTTCAACCCCCAGGGGATCAATGCGGGACTCAACATAGGCGATGCGGCCGGCGCGGGAATTGCTGCGCATCTGCATTTTCAGATTGTGCCCCGTTGGAGCGGCGACGCTTCGTTTATGGCGGTTTTCGGAGAGACCACGGTCATTCCCGAACACCTTGCCTCCACGTACGGAAGGCTCAGGCCTCTTTTTGATGAAATAGCCTAAGGAGAGTGTGCATGCGTTTTGTAAAAGTCCTTTTTCTGGTGCTTCTGTTCGTTCTGTCCATCCTGTTCTTCAACCAGAACGACGCATTTTTGTCCCAGGCAAATCAGCTTGTGCTGGATATTCCCTACATCGCCAGCTTCAAGTCGGTTCCCCTGCCCTACTACCTGATCGTGCTGATCGCGTTCGCGGCAGGTTCCATTCTGACCATGCTGTATTTTCTGGCCGACAAGTTTCGCGGTTCCGCCAAGCTCAAGGAATGCCGCACCCGCATGGCCAGCCTGGAGCAGGAGTTGAATTCCCTGCGCACCATGCCCATCAATGACGATCCTTCTCTTCCGGCCACGTCCGAGGAAGAGAAAAAGGACGAACAGAACTAGGAATCCGTATGGCCTGGAATTTTTTCCGCCGCAAGAAGACAGGCATTGCACCGAAACTCGACATGGCCCGGGAGGCCGGAGGAGCCGATGCGCCTCCGGTGCAGGACACCCGCGCCGCCATCGAGGAGCTGAGCCGCGTTGTCAAGAACGACCCCGAAGCGGTGGAAATCTACCTTGCCCTTGGCAGCCTGTACAGGTCTCAAGGGGAGATAGAACGGGCCATTCAGATCAGAAACAGTCTGATCCTCAGGCCGGGCCTTGATGCAAGATTCAAGGCCCGTGCCTGGTTTGAACTTGGGCGCGATTTTCGGCGCGGAGGTTTTCTGGATCGGGCTTCCAGCGCTTTTGCCGAAGCGCGTTCCCTTGGATACGAACCCACTGCCATTCTTCTGGAAAATGCCCGTCTTGCCGCGCAGCGCAGCGATTTCGAACGCGCTGCCGAGGCTTACGGACAGCTCGGTCTTCCCCTGCCTCAGGCGCATTACTATGTCCGTCTTGCTCAGGAACGGTTTCGTGACGGTGCGGATTCCCAGGGGGCTCGAGCTCTCCGGCATGCGTTCCGAGCCTATCCCGGATCGCCTGAAGCATGGTTGCAGAAGATCGAACAGGCATATTTTTCCGGCAATCGTTCCAAGCTGGCTTCGGTCTTTGCCGAAGCTCTGGGCAATGTGGAGCCGGAATTGTGCTTCGTGCTCATGGATGAATTGTATCGCATGGTGGACCGGACCGAAACTCGCAGGCAGGCCGATGCCGACGAGGCAACAGGTCGGGAGTGTTCTCCCAGGGATGTTCTCAAGGCCGTGCTTCCGGCCATTGAAGAGCGTGATCAGGATGTGCTGCTCCTGTTTTATGCCGCCAAGATACTGCTTCGCTTCGATGAAATTTCCCAGGCCAGAACATGGCTTGAAAAGGCGCTGCTGCTGCATCCGGACTTCTGGCTGGCTCGGCTGGAACTTTTCGAGCTTTCCAGAAACGAGCAGAGCCTGACTCCCTTCTTCAAGGAACAGTTGAATTTCTTTCTGGCTCGTGCACACGAGGTTCGCAGGTTCTATTGCAGAAAATGCGGGCTCAAGCGCGATCAGGTATTTTTCGTGTGTCCGCGCTGTCATACGTGGCATTCCATAGCCTTCAGGACCGATTTTTCCCAATAAAAGACGTAAATAAAGGGTGGGCGACTCGTGGCCGAGAAAAAACTGACCCCCATGCTTGAACAGTATTTGCAGTTCAAGCATGAGCATCCGGATGCTTTGCTGTTTTTCCGCATGGGCGATTTCTATGAGCTCTTTTTCGAAGATGCCGAAGTCGTGGCCCGTGCCGTACAGATAGCGCTCACCAGCCGGAATCCCAAGGACGACAACCCGATTCCCATGTGCGGAGTGCCCCACCATTCCGTGGAGCCGTACATGAGCCAGCTTCTGGACAAGGGATACAAGATTGCGATCTGCGATCAGATCGAGGACCCCAAGCTGGCCAAGGGGTTGGTCAAACGCGCCGTAACCCGGGTGCTGACTCCGGGAACCGTTGTGGAAGATGCCAATCTCAATGCCAAGAATCACAATTATCTCGGCGCATTGTTCTGGAGTGAATCCAAGGGACGCGGCGGTTTGGCGTGGCTGGATTTTTCAACCGGTCAATGGTCCGGGCTGCATTCCAGAAAACAGGCCGAGCTGTGGCAATGGGCAGTCAAGATCAATCCGCGGGAACTGCTGTTGCCTCAGGGAACCAAGGTGCCGCCGCAGTTCGGCGAACTGTCGCCTCAGGTGACCACCACGCCGTCCGGCTCCTATTTTGATGCTGCGGCAGCGGCCCGTCGTCTCAGGGATGTGCAGAAGACCGCCGGGCTTGAAGCTCTGGATCTCGGAGACAAGCCGGAACTGGTTCGCGCCTGCGGCGCCCTGCTCGCCTATCTGGAGCAGACGCAAAAAGGCAATTTCGGACATCTGGGCGAATTCCGTCCCGTAAACATGACCAAGTACCTGCTTCTGGACGAGGTCACGGAACGCAATCTGGAACTGTTCCGCCGCCTGGACGGCAAGGCCGGAGTGGGCACGCTCTGGAAGGTGCTGGACAGGACCATGACGCCCATGGGTGGCCGCCTGCTCGAAGCCCGTCTGCATCAGCCTTGGCGGGAATTGGGACCGCTGGAAAAGAACCTGTCCTGCCTCACCTTTCTGCATGAAAACGACATGCTTCGGACCGAGCTTCGTTCCGCGCTTGATTCGGTCTATGATCTGGAGCGGTTGTCCACGCGCATTTTTCTCGGCCGAGCCGCACCCAAGGATTTCATTGCCTTGCGCATGAGTCTGCGCATGCTGCCCACGATCCGCGACGCGCTTGTGCGTTCCGAAGGGGAAATGCCTCCGGCAATGGAAGAACTTGTCCGGAATTGGGACTCCCTTGAGGACCTGTGCGAGGTGCTGGAGGGGGCCTTGGTGGACAGTCCACCTCCGGCCATCACGGACGGTGGCCTGTTTCGCAAGGGGTATGACGCTGCACTGGATGAACTCATCGAACTGCATGAACACGGTGAAGACAAGATTCGCGCTCTGCACCGCAAGGAGCAGGAAAACAGCGCCATTCCCAAGCTCAAGCTCGGGTTCAACAAGGTTTTCGGCTATTACTTCGACGTGTCCAAGGCCTTCAAGGGGCAGGTACCGGAACATTTCATCCGCAAGCAGACTCTGGTGAACAGCGAACGCTACGTGACTCCGGAGCTCAAGGAAATGGAAGAGCGGATGCTTTCGGCCTCGGACGAACGCAAAGCTCTGGAATACCGTCTTTTCCTTGATTTGCGCGACAAGCTTGCCGCAGCCAGAAGCCGTTTTCTGTTCATGGCCGACACTGTGGCATCCCTTGACTACTGGCAGGGGCTTGCGGAAGTGGCGCGAGTCAATGGCTGGACCCGGCCGGATTTGCACGACGGCATGGAAATCGAAATCGAGGCAGGCCGCCACCCTGTTGTGGAAGACGCCATGGGCGGAGCCAACTACATCCCCAACGACATTCAGATCGATGAAAATCGGCGGATTCTGCTCATCACCGGTCCGAACATGGCTGGTAAATCCACGGTGTTGCGGCAGGTTGCCCTTTTCGTGATTCTGGCGCAGATCGGTTCGTATGTCCCGGCAAGGCACGCACGCATCGGGCTGGCCGACCGCATTTTTTCGCGGGTCGGTGCGTCGGACAATCTGGCGCAGGGGCAATCCACATTCATGGTGGAAATGACCGAGACCGCCCGCATTCTTCGTCAGGCCACCAAGCGCAGTCTGGTCATTCTGGATGAAATCGGACGCGGGACCAGCACCTATGACGGCCTGTCGCTGGCATGGGCCGTGGTCGAGGAACTTTCCACGCGCGCCCGGGGTGGCATTCGAACCCTGTTCGCCACCCATTACCATGAACTGACCAGTCTCGAAGGCTCCATCGACGGGTTGCGCAACCTGAACATTGCGGTCAAGGAGTGGAAAGGCGACATTGTTTTTCTGCGCAAGCTGGTGCCCGGGCCTGCGGACAGGAGTTACGGCATCGAGGTGGCCAAGCTGGCCGGAGTGCCTCGGCCCGTGGTTGAACGGGCGCGGGAAATTCTTGCGAAGCTCGAAGAAAAATCGCAGGATGAGCGTTCGGGCAAGATTGTGGATCGGGCCTCCCAATCCCTGCTGCCCGGCTTCGGCGTACCGAGGGTGGAAATTCCGGAAGAAATGACCGAGCATCCCGTGGTCACGCAACTGCGGGAAGTGGACGTGAACGGCATGACTCCGATTCAGGCGTTGGTCATGCTCAATCAGCTCAAGCAGACGCTTGACGACATGGAGCAATGATGCGTTTTTCCGTGATTCTGCCTGCTGCCCTGCTTGCCATGGCCCTGCTTCTGATTTCAGGCTGCGCCATCGGCAAGAAGGAATGGCCTTCCGCCGTGCCCAAGGAGGACAGGTTTTCCCTTCATGTGGAACAGGGAATGTTCGAAGGCGACTGCCTGCTGCTTTCCATTCGGGTGAGCGGCGCCGTGAATCGGCTTTGGGCCGTGAACGTTCAGTATGAATCCGTTGGCCTTGACGAGGGGGACGGATGCGAAGGCTGTCCGTTCATGCCCCGAACCGCCGAGTATTTTGCCCGCGGCCAGAAGGGGTTCGACCTGAATGGAAACGTGCTTTCGGTGAGTGTGTGCGGCTTGAATCCCGACAAGCAGTACCGCTTCCGCATTGCCGGGGAAAACGAACTGTCCGGCATGGACCTTGAGTACACCGAGGTTTTTGAGACTCTGTCTCAGATCGATTAATCGTCTTTTTTGGAAAGGAGAAAGACCCAGATGCATCATTTCGAGTACCGCGACGGCACGCTGTATGCCGAAAACGTGAGTATTCCCGAGTTGGCGCGCGAATATGGCACGCCGCTTTACGTCTATTCCGCAGCCACGCTGCGCCGTCATTTTCAGGCATTCGACTCTGCGTTCAAGGGCCTGGATCACATGACCTGCTATTCGGTCAAGGCCAACTCCAACCTGTCCGTCCTCAAGCTTTTGGCCGAGATGGGCGCAGGCATGGACATTGTTTCCGGCGGCGAATTGCACCGGGCCATCAAGGCCGGAGTCACCCCGGAAAAGATCGTGTATTCCGGCGTGGGCAAATCCGAAGCCGAAATCCGTCAGGCCCTCGAGACAGGAATTTATGCCTTCAACGTCGAGTCCATTGCCGAGCTCGTCAAGATAAATGAAGTGGCCGAAAGCATGGGCAAGGTGGCACGGGTCGGATTCCGCATCAATCCGGACGTGGACCCCAAGACCCATCCGTACATTTCCACGGGCATGAAGAAGAACAAGTTCGGTCTGGATTTCGAGAACTCCCTGCGCGCCTACAAGATGACCCGTGACATGAAGGGTGTCGAGGCCGTGGGCATGGACTGCCATATCGGCTCCCAGCTCACCAGCATCGATCCCTTTCTCGAAGCGCTGGAAAAACTGCTCGATTTCTACGGGACGTTGCGTGATCTGGGACTGGACATCCAGTATCTTGATCTGGGCGGCGGTCTGGGCATTCCCTATGATGCCGAGGAACCGCCCCACCCCACCGAGTTCGGAAAGGCTCTCGGCGAAAAACTGATCGGTTTGCCGCTCAAGGTCATTCTGGAACCGGGACGTGTCATTGCCGGCAATGCAGGCATTCTCGCAACCGAGGTGCTGTATGCCAAGTCCACGCCGAGCAAGAATTTCCTCATTGTGGACAGCGCCATGAACGATCTGGTGCGCCCCAGCCTGTATGGCTCGCATCACACCATTGCCGAGGTCGTGCAGCATGGCCGCCCGGCAAAAATGGTGGATGTGGTCGGACCGATCTGCGAGTCCAGTGATTTTCTGGCACGCGACAGGGAGCTGCCCGAGGTCATGGGCGGCGAGCTGCTCGTGGTGTATTCCGCCGGGGCATATGGGTTTTCCATGGCTTCCAACTACAATTCCCGCCGCCGCGCCTGCGAACTGCTTGTTGACGGCGACAAGGTCATCGTGGCTCGCAAACGCGAAACCTACGACGATCTGATTGCCAACGAAATATAAACCGATGTCGCCCGGGTCGCATCATGCGCCCCGGGCGGATCAGGACTCCACATGGCCCGCCTGAATTCGTTTTTTCTTCCCTCCCCGGCCTGGCCTTCCTCTGTTGGTGAATCCACTCTGCTGGACGGCCCCGAGGCCCGGCACATGCTCAAGGTTCTGCGGACCAGAACCGATGATGTTGTTCGCCTTTTCGATGGCTGTGGCCGCGAAGGCCTGTTTCGCGTGGCGGAAACGTCCAGAAACAAGGCCGTGCTTGAAGCCGTGAAGCTGGATTTTCACCAGCCGCCAGCCGCGTCCGTGACCGTGGCCTGTGGCTGGAACAAATCGTCGCGACGGGGGTTTCTGTTTGAAAAGGCCGTGGAACTGAGGGCCGGAGGCGTCGCCTTCTGGCAATCGGCGCGCAGTCAGGGCGGAATGCCTGATTGCCCCAAGGATGTCTGGACCGAAAAATGTGTTCAGGCTGCCAGCAGCAATGCGGCAACCCGTGTCTGCCCGAGTTGCATACGGTTGCCGGGGGCGTGCCGGGATTGCTGGAATTCGGAGAGCGCTTCGACCGGAAATTTGTTGCCTGGGAAGGAGCGGAACGGGAATTTCCCCTTTCGCCAGCACATCTTGAGGATGGATCGTCTCTGGTTGTCATCGGACCGGAGGGCGGTTTCGATGATGACGAGGCCGAAGCCCTGATGGACGGTGGTTTTGCACCCGTAACCCTGGGCGACAGTATTTTGCGATGGGAAACAGCAGCCCTGTATTGCCTGGGGCTGGGATTTTTTGCACGGCAGGTTGAAAAATGAGACTTGAAATAAGTGAAGGACAGCCGCTTGCGGATCGCATCCGGCCGAAATCCCTTGAGGAATTCATCGGACAAAGTCATATCCGCAACCGCGTGGAAGCGTTTGCCAAATCCAAGCGCATGCCGAGCCTGCTGCTGTTCGGCCCTCCGGGGTGCGGCAAGTCCACCCTTGCCCTGCTTCTGGCCAAACTGACTGGAAAGACCTTTCTGCGCATCAGTGCGCCCGAAGCCGGATTGACCCAGCTTCGCAAGCGGTTGCCCGGGCATGACATTCTCATTCTGGACGAATTGCACCGGTTTTCCAAGGCGCAGCAGGATTTCTTCCTGCCGATTCTGGAGACCGGGGAAATCACCATGTTGGCTACCACCACGGAAAATCCTTCGTTTTCCGTGACCCGGCAGTTGCTTTCGCGGCTGCATGTCCTCCGCTTGCGCTCGTTGAGCCGGGAGGAACTGGAGCAGGTTGCGGCTCGCGGTCTGGAAGAACTGTCTCTGGAGCTGGACGAGGAAAGCGTGAAACTGCTGGCTGCCATGTCTGGTGGAGACGGCAGAACACTTTTGAATCTTTTGGAATACACGGCGGAATTGCCACGCGATCAGCGTGATGCCGAATCCTTGCGCGAGGCTTTGCCCGAAATCGTGGTACGCGGTGATCGCGGCGGGGATTCACATTATGAACTTGCCTCGGCACTCATCAAATCCATTCGCGGCAGTGATCCGGATGCCGCCTTGTATTATCTCGCCTGTCTGCTCGAAGGCGGTGAAGATCCGCGATTCGTGACCCGCAGGCTCATCATTTCGGCGTCCGAGGATATCGGATTGGGTGATCCCGGCGCATTGCAGATGGCGGTGGCCTGTCATCAGGCGATCGAGACCATCGGCATGCCCGAAGGCTTCATTCCCATGGCCCAGACCGCCGTGTATCTTGCTCTGGCCCCGAAGAGCAATTCCACCTATGCCGCCTATCGCAGCGCGCAGAAGGAAGTACGTGAAAACGGCCAGAAACCGGTTCCCCTGCATTTGCGCAACGCCACGACCGCGCTTCAGCGGGAGTGGGGATATGGTCGGGGATACCTCTACCCGCACAATTTTCCCAAGTCCTGGGCCGATCAGGACTACCTGCCCGGAGAGTTGCTGGGCAGGCATTTCTACAAGCCCAAGGATCAGGGAATCGAACCCAAGCTTCTCGCCTGGGTCAAGCAGTTCAGGAAGACATCGAAATAGATTTCGGCTCAGGGCCGATAATGTGAGAAGTATTCGTCAGCAGAATCAGCCGCCCATGAGTACGACCCCTGCCAGACCAAGCAGGAACAGAAAGCCCATGGAATCGGTGATGGTGGTCAGAAAAATGCTCGAAGCCTGAGCCGGATCGCGTCCCAGCTCTTTGAGAATCAGGGGTATGGATGCTCCGGCAAAGGCACCGACTATCATGTCTATGCCCAACGCCGCGCCCATGACTGCAGCGAGCAGCCATTTGCCCGTTATGAGCAGAACGGCGCACAACACCAGAGACGAGACGATCAGGCCGTTGAGCATGCCGATGCGGAGTTCCCGCACCACGGCTAGCCAGGCTTTTCTGCGGTCGAATTTTTCCATGGCAAGCTGACGGATCATGACTGCCAGAGCCTGCTGGCCCGTGTTGCCCGCCTGATTGGCCACGATGGGCATGAGCACGGCGAGCACGGCCATTTCCGCAATGTTGCCTTCGAAAAGATGCACTACCCAGGCCGAGATGGCTGAAAAAAGCACATTGATGATCAGCCAGGGAAGCCGCATGCGCACGGAATACAACCATGGAGAATCCGTGGTTTCGTCCGCGCCGGCACCGACCATTGCCTGCATGTCCTCACTGGCTTCCTCGTGAATGATGTCGATGACGTCGTCAACAGTCACCACGCCGAGCAGGCGGTTGCCGAAATCCACCACGGGCAGAGCCAGAAGATTGTAGTGGGCGATTTGGCGCGCCACCTCTTCCTTGTCTATGTTGTAATTGACGGAAATGAGATTCTGGGTCTTGACCAGACCTTTGAGGGTGACCCCTCTTCGGGCGAGAATGAGATCGCGGAGAGAGACAACGCCTACCAGGCGTTCGCGACGATCCACCAGGTAGGCATAGTATGGAATTTCCTTGTCCTCGACCGCATCCCGGAGTTGGGTGATGGCCTGATCTGCGCTGAGGTCCTGATCCAGTATGACCACCTCGGTGTTCATGACGCCACCGGCGGTGTCCGGGTCGAAGGTGAGCAGGGTCTTGATTTCCGCCCTGTCTTCGGCTGCGACCTTGCTCAGGATGGATTTGCGAAGGCCTTCATCGAGTTCCTCGAGAATGTCCGTGGCATCGTCGGGAGCCATCTGCTCCACGATGCGTGCGGCAAGACCCTCGTTGAGGTTCCTGATCAGGACCACCTGGTCGTAGGCGTCCATCTCCGCAATGGATTCGGCCGCATCCCTGATGGGGAGCTGCTTGACGAACTTGATCTGGTCAACAACGTCGAGTCCCTCGATATGCTCCGCCGCATCTGCGGGGTGCTGGTTCTCGAGGTCCGCGAGGTTCTGATCTTCGTCAGTTCTTGCGACCGTTTCGGTATTCTCGGGCTTCTCAGTCATGGCTCCTCTCCCTAGCTCAATTCACGGTCGAGGTCAAAGAAATAACATCCCGGCAACGCTACGTATTTGTGAAATATTTCATGAAGTCGGCCGCGCCTTGACGAAAATCCGCCCGTGGCTTACGAGCGAGCAAGTTATCAAAAAAGCGAGGTTTGTCATGGCTTCCGATATATTCGAGAATTTTTTTCAGGCAGAAGCCCGGATGTTTCTGCTTACAACCATCCGCATTGCCCTGGCCGAGGATGGCAGCGATCTGACTTCCCAGGCATTGTTCAAGGAAACCGACACGGCGCAGGCCAGAATTGTGGCCAAGCAGGACACCGTGGTTGCGGGCATCGACCTTGTTCCTCTTGTATTGGAATTCGGCAGCAACGAGTGTCAGGTCCTGCTGAACGTGGACGAGGGCGACCGCGTGAGCGAGGGAACACTGGTTGCGGCCCTTCAGGGCCCTGCCCCGATCGTGCTCAAGGCCGAACGCGTCATTCTCAATTTTCTCTCCCATCTTTCCGGCATTGCCACGCAGACCGCAAAATATGTTGATGCGATCAAGGGAACCGGAGCCCAGGTTCTGGATACACGCAAGACCCTGCCCGGGCTCAGGTATCCGGAAAAATACGCCGTGCTTGTCGGGGGCGGCACGAATCACAGGCTGAATCTGAGCGAGATGCTGATGCTCAAGGACAACCACATCGACCGCGCCGGGGGCATTGTTCCGGCTGTGGAACGGCTGCGTACCGAACTCTCCACCTGCCCCCCCATCGAGGTGGAATGCCGCAATCTCAAGGAAGTGCGTGAGGCCGTGGAGTGCGAGGTGGATCGCATCATGCTCGACAACATGGACGCAGACGGCATTCGGGAGGCCCTGAAAATCGTGCCGGAATCCATTGAGACCGAAGTCAGTGGCAACGTGACACTGGAAAACATCCGTTCCATCGCGGAACTCGGACCGAATTTCATTTCCGTTGGCAGGCTGACCCACTCCGCCCCGGCCTCGGACTTCAGCATGCAGTTTTCCCTTTTCGACGACTAACCAGAGGTAGCCATGCCCAATCACGATGACATCATCGCTGAAATTCGCAATCAGCGCGGTTCTTCCCTGGCCATTCTGGGCCACCACTACCAGTCGGACGCGGTAATCGCACATACCGACATTCGTGGCGATTCCCTGGAACTGGCCCGCAAGATCAATGGTCTGGATGCCGAGTACATCGTGTTCTGCGGCGTATACTTCATGGCTGAATCCGCTGCCATTCTGCGGCGGTCCGGGCAGAAGATTCTCATTCCCGACACCTCTGCGTCCTGTCCCATGGCGGACATGGCCAATGCCGCAAATGCGGAAACCGTGCTGTCGATCCTGAACAGCGCCGAGCAGCGGATCATCCCCCTGACCTACGTGAATTCCTCTGCTGCGGTGAAGGCCGTGGTGGGCCGTTTCAACGGTTCAGTCTGTACGTCCGCCAATGCGCAGACCATGATGAAATGGGCTTTGGCGCAAGGCGACGGCGTGCTTTTTCTGCCGGACAGGCATCTTGCCGTGAATACGGCCAACGCGCTGGGTGTTGCCGAGGACGAACGGGTCATCCTCAATGACAACGTGATCCATGGAGACCCTGCCCTGTATGTGGATGCCTCTCTGGCCCGAGGCAAGAGACTGATTGTCTGGCCGGGCTTCTGCCCCATTCACGAGGAATTCACGGTTGCGGACGTTGCCCGGATTCGCCAAACCGACCCCGACGCGAAAATCGTTGTGCACCCCGAATGCCCGCCCGATGTGGTGAGTGCCTCGGACGGCAACGGTTCCACGTCCTATCTCATCAGATTTGCGGAAAAAGCTCCCGAGGGAGCCATCATATACATGGGTACCGAAGAGAACCTGGTCCGCCGCCTTGCCGCAGAGCATGCAGGACGCAAGACCATCATTCCCCTCAAGGCGAGCCAGTGCGAAGACATGGGCAAAATCACCCTTGAAAAACTCGCCGCCCAGCTTCAATCCCTTGATCAGGCCGAACCTGTGGACGTCCCGGACGATGTTCGCGAACCGGCCAGAGCCGCCCTTGAACGAATGCTTGAGGTCTGCTCCTAACACAAAGACAGGTACGCTATGTCAGCAGCCATGAATGATTTTCGCCTCCAATCCGACGTACTGGTCATCGGGTCCGGCATTGCCGGAGCCACTGCCGCGCTCACGCTTGCCAATCAGGGTGTCGACGTGGTGCTGCTTACCGCCGGGGAGGCCCTGACCTCGGGCAATACGCAATTGGCTCAGGGCGGCATTGTCTATCAGGCCGAGGACGATGACCCGAGCATTCTGGAAAAGGATATCCTGACCGCGGGCTGGAAACACAACTATACCAAGGCAGTACGGTATCTTTGCCGCAAGGGACCGGAAGTTCTCAAGGAATTGTTCATAGATCGCTACCACGTCCCCTTCAATCACCGTGAGCCCGGGGACTGGTTCCTGACAAAGGAAGGCGGTCATTCCCTTGCCCGCATTCTGTACTGTGATGATCATACCGGCAAGAACATCATCGAAACCCTTTCCGCGGCCGTGGAAAAATGCCCGAACATTCGGGTTCTCACCAAACGTACGGCCATCGACCTGCTGACCACCCGTCATCACGGAAGACATCACGACTTCAAGTACAGTCTCTCGAATCAGTGCGTCGGTGCCTATGTGTACAACGAGGACCTCGGACAGGTGGAGACCATCCTGAGCCGGTTCACGGTCCTTGCGACCGGCGGCGTCGGTCAGGTGTATCTGCACACCACGAACACCAAGGGCTCCATCGGTGCCGGCCTGACCATGGCCATGCGCGCCGGAGCCGAATTGCTGAACTGCGAATACGTCCAGTTTCATCCCACGGTCATGTTCGGTGGTTCCAAGCGCGGCGAACGGCGTTTTCTGGTGTCCGAGGCCGTACGCGGCGAAGGCGCCCGGCTGGTGAATTCCCAAGGGGAACAGTTCATGCCGCGTTATGATCAGCGTGCGGATCTCGCTCCCCGGGATATCGTGACCCGGGCTATCATGGACGAGATGCTGCATTCCGGCGACGATTGCGTGTATCTGGACGTGGCGAACAACGTCAAATGTGACATTCTCAAACGTTTTCCCACGATTTCGCAACGCTGCCGGGAAATCGGCGTCGATATCTGCAAGGACCCGATTCCGGTGGTTCCGGCCGCGCACTACTTCTGCGGCGGCGTGCTGGTGGACACCCGGGGCCGCACGACTCTGGATCGACTCTATGCGGCAGGAGAATGCAGTTGCACCGGCGTGCATGGCGCGAACCGGCTTGCCAGTACTTCCCTGCTTGAAGGCATGCTCTGGGGCCACAGTGCCGCCAACGACATTGCCCAGCGGCTTACCCGAAGCTCCCAGCTCAGCCGCAAGCTCATGGACAACATTCCGGATTGGGAATCCCCGGGCAACGTGCATAACGAGGACCCCGCTCTCATTGCTCAGGACTGGGCCGCCATCCGCAACACCATGTGGAACTATGTGGGCATTACCCGCACCAGCGCCCGGCTGCATCGAGCCTTTACGGATTTGCGCAAGCTGTCCAAGAACCTTCAGGATTTCTACAAGCAGACTCCCCTTACCAAGCCGCTGATCGATCTTTTTCACGGGTGTCAGGCTGCGTATACCATCACGCTGGCCTCGCTTCGCAACAAGAAGACCAATGGCTGTCATTATCGGGCCGATTAGCCTCCCTTGAAAAGCGGCAATTTGCTGCGCTGCTTTCAAAAAGGTCACCCCGTTGAAAATGGCCCTGCCACGTCTTGTGCGGCAGGGCTTTTTCTTTTTTTTATCCTGTTCTATCCTGTCTACTTCGGCTTCAAATCTTGCCTTTTGCACATCAATCACAGGACTTTTTTCATGATATCAATGCTGAAAACCCGTTTTGGAATCTGGCTGATCCTGCTGGCGGCCCTGTCAGGCTGCGTAACGCTTTCCGCGTCCGCCAAGCATCGCGCAACCTCGGAGAATGGCTGGAAACCATTGCCGGACAACGTATCTAATAATTCTCTAGACAATCTTGAAACTTTTCGAGGCCTGTTGAGGCTTGGGCATGAGACGCATTCGTTCTCGCCATGCGGGGAAAAAAAGGAATATTGGGTGGTTGATCGAACCAATGGCGACCTGGCCGACCTATATGAGGAATTGACTCGCAAGCCCTATGAACCGATTTTTGTCGAGGTACACGGATTTGTGGGCCGAAAGCCGAAAGACGGATTTGGCGCGGATCATGATGCTTCACTTGTCGTGCTGGAAGTGGTTCACGCCTCGCGCCTTGAGGATGCCTGGGCCTGCCGGGAAAAATATGCGGAGTTCGCGTGGAAGGTGCAATGCAACGAACCGGGCATGATGGTTGTCGTCATTCCGGATTCCGTGACGTCCTACAGCATGGACGGAACATTCGCGTTCACTCGTTTTTCGCATCGGATACGGAACGAGGTTGTGGAAATGGCTGCTTCGAACGGCGGGCATTCGCTTCGGCTGCGTATTCGTCCGGAACGCTGCCGTGACACCATGGTGGATGAAATCTTCGGTTGGTCTGCGGAGGTGAAATTCGATGGCCGTGTTCTGCATGGTTGCGCCAGGAAAGGTGATCTTTCCATGCCAGAGGAATAGGAGTTCCCTTGTGTCCGCTTGCATGAAAAAGGCCGTGCTGTTCGACAGCACGGCCTTTGCTTTGCGGAAATCGGTTTTGGCTACTTCCGCCAGAATTCCGGAACGAACAGGATGATTACGGTGTAGATTTCCAGCCGCCCCAGAACCATGCAGAATGTCAGGGCCCATTTTGCGGTTTCCGGAAGCCATGCGTAATTGTCCGTGGGCCCTACCCCGCCAATGCCCGGGCCAATGTTGCCGATGCAGGCAAGGGACGAGGCAAATGATGTCACCACATCCACGCCTGAAGCGGCCACCACGAATGCGGCCAGCGTCAGCAATCCGAGCCAGAGAATGAAGAAGCCCCACACGCCACTCATGACGTCGTCCTGCACCACGGTGCGGCCCATCTTGATGCGGCTGATGGCTCTGGGATGGATCAGGCGAAACAGCTCCTGATAGGACTGCTTGAGAATCAGCATCATGCGCATGACCTTCATGCCGCCACCTGTTGAGCCTGCACAGCCGCCCACGAACATGCAGAACAGCAGAATGGCCTGGGCCAGCCCGGGCCAGAGTTCATAGTCCGCCGTGGCAAAACCGGTCGTGGTCAGGATCGAAGCCACCTGAAACGAGGTGTATCTGATCGCATCCGGCACGTTTTCGTAGTTGCTGTTCATGAGTACCGCAATCGTGATGATAACCGTGAACCCGAGCATCATTGCGGCAAAGACGCGAAATTCCGGGTCGCGAATCAGGGATTTCGGGCGTCCCTTGAGCAGCAGATAATGCAGGGAAAAATTCACGCCTGCAATGAACATGAAAATCGTGATGACGTAATCGATGTATGCGCTGTCGAAATAGGCGACCGACGTGTTCTTCGTGGAAAAACCGCCCGTGGCCATGGTGCCGAAGGTGTGGCACAGCGAATCGAACAAATCCATGCCGCCGATCATGAGCAGCATGGTTTCCAGAATGGAAAACAGGACATAGACCTTCCACAGGGTCATGGCCGTGTCCTTGATCTTGGGCTTGAGTTTGTCCGGCACGGGGCCGGGCACTTCGGCCTTGTACAACTGCATGCCGCCGACGCCCAGAAATGGAAGAATGGCAAGGGAGAGCACGATGATGCCCATGCCACCCAGCCAATGGGTCAGGCTGCGCCAGAACAGAATGCCGCGTGGAACGGCTTCGATGTCCGACAGCACGGATGCGCCCGTGGTGCTGAAGCCGGACAGGGATTCGAACACGCAGTCCACGAACAGGTCGAAGGTACCGTCGAAAAAGAATGGCAACCCACCTGCCAATCCAGCGGCAAACCACCCCAGAGCCACGATGGCCATGCCTTCGCGGTGGCTCATCGGCCGTCGCGAATAGTCCGGATTTCGAAACAGAAAAAACAGCGCAGCTCCACTCACAACGGAAACACTCAGGGCCAGCGCGAGCGCGCCAGCCGAACCGTCGTCATAATAGACGGCCCAAAGCAGGGGCCAGAGCATGGTCAGCCCGACACAGGCAACAAGGGCACCAATGATGTGCAGGACATATTTCCAACGCATCTACATGAACTCCACCTTGACGGTCAGGGCTTTTTCCACCTTGGGAATGTTTCGCCGCATGGACAGGATGATGAGTCGGTCCTCGGGCTCGATCACGGTGTCGCCTCTGGGAATGATGACCTCGTCTTCGCGTTGGAAGCACAACACCAGACATCCCTTGGGAAAACCGAGATCCATGATGGGTTTGCCCACTATCGGAGAGTTGGCCTCGGCAATGGCTTCCAGCGCTTCGGCCTCCTCGCCCTGAATGCTGATGGACGAAATGATCTTGCCTCGCCGGATGTGGTGCAGAATGGAGTTGATGGCCGAAAGCCTCGGGCAGACCAGATGGTCGATGCCGATGGGTTCGATCAGCGGCATGTAGCCGAAATTGTTGATTCTGGTAATGGTGCTCTTGGCCCCCAGACTTTTGGCAAGCAGGCAGGTGAGGATGTTGGTTTCCTCATCCCCGGTCACGGCGATGACCATGTCCATGTCCTCAATGCTTTCCTGCCGGAGAATGTCCTGATCCGTGGCATCGCCCATGAGCACGATGGGCCTGTCCAGACGTTCCGAGAGGAATTCGCAACGGGACTGGCGGGCTTCCAGAAGTCGGGTATGATAGAACTTGTTGTCCAGCGCCTTGGCCAGCCTGTAGCCGATGTTGCCGCCCCCGACAATGAGGACTTCCCGGACCGGCTCGGCTTCCACGCCGAATCTGTGCAGGATTTCCTCCTGATCCTGAATGTCACAGGCGAAATACACCACATCGCCCGGCATGATGGCGTCTCCGCCGGACGGAACTATCAGTCGGTTGTCGCGGACAAGGGCCGCAATCACGAACCGAAGTTCCTGACCGACCTGTTCTCGAAGCTGGTGCAGCTTGACTCCCATGACCGGACTGTTGTCAGGCAGGCTCATGCCGATGAGTCGAATCTTTCCTTGGGCGAATTCGTTGATTTCCACGGCTCCGGGCACGCTCATGAGTCGGAGTACCGAGTTCACCACTTCCTCGTCGGGATTGATGATCTTGGTAATCTGTGCCCCTTCCCCGGTGAGAAGATGCTTGTAGCTGGTGTATTGCCTGCTGCGGATGCGCGCCAGCTTGGTGAGCTTGCCGTTCGAAAGCATGTTGGCAAAGAAGCAGGCGATGAGATTGACCTCGTCGCTGTCGGTCACGGCAAGCAGGATGTCGGCGGTTTCGATGCCGGCCTCGGTGAGAATCCTGGGACTGCTGCCCGACCCCTGAATGGTCTGGACATCGGAGGTTTCGGCCACCTTGCGGAGTGCTTCGGCATCCCGGTCGATGACCACGACTTCCTTGTTCTCAACGGCAAGACGCTGGGCAACGTGAAATCCCACTTCGCCAGCGCCGATAATAATGATTCGCAATGAAAACTCCTATTGCTGCGCCAAAGCGCGAAATCACCGCTCTACTACGCTTCTTTCGCGACCAACGCAACAGTCGGACGTGGAATCAAACAGTCAAACCAATATACCGCATCCCCAGTTGAACGAAATGTTGAATTTCTATTCTAATATTGCCTGTTTTATTGCGTCAATGCCGACCTTGTCGAGCAGCCTTGCCGTGCGCAGTCGTTTGCCTCCGTTTTCCCGGTAGAAGTCGAGAAAGCGTTCCACGAGTCGAATCACTTCGTCCCGAGTCAGTTTTTCCGCCAACACGTCGGCAATGCGCGGACGGCCCGAGGCGTTGCCACCCACGACCATCGTCCATCCCTTGGGTTTGCCTATCAGCCCCACGTCGCGCACGTAGCTTTCCGCACAGCACATGGGACATCCCGAGACCCCGACCTTGAGCTTGGCCGGGAGTTCCCTGCCCACGAACATTTCCTCCAGCTCCAATCCCAGTCCGAGGGAGTCCTGTACACCGAGCTTGCAGACCTCGGTCCCCGGGCAGGCCTGCACATAATGCACGCAGAGCCCTACGGCAGGTCCTGCATCCATTTTCAGGTCATCCCATACCTGATCGATCTGATTCGGTTCCAGCCCGACCAGAGCGATGCGCTGTCCCGACGTGATCTTCATGATGGGAACGGAGAATTTCCTTCCCACGCGGGCCAGGGCTTCAAGAATGTCCGGGGTCACAAGTCCGGCAGGTGTTCTGGGGACAATGGCGTAGGTCTTCCTGTCCCTTTGCAGAATGGCTCCCTTGGGTGTTTCGTCAGACATGTCCATTTTCTCCGTCCTGTTCCTGAATTTCCGCCTTGCTCATGACTCGTCGAATCGACTCGATGCCGACCCGTTCCACGAATCGCGCGGTTCGTTCTCCAGCCTTGGCATTTTCCCTGTAAAAATCAAGGACCTTCGCCAGAATATCAAGAACCTCGTCCTCAGACACGTTTCGGGCCAGTTCATCGCCCTTGCGTACGCGTTTGCCTGCATTGCCGCCGAACAGAATGGTCCAGCCGTTCTTTCTGCCAACAAGGCCGATGTCACGCACATAGCTTTCCGCGCAGCACATGGAACAGCCAGCCACTCCGGATTTGACTTTTGCCGGCAGATCGAACTGGTTCAGAAAGCTTTCCAGCTCAAGGCCCATTGTCTGGGAATCCCGCATTCCCATCCGGCAGGTCACTGCACCGGGGCATGCCTGTACATACTGTTTGCAGGTGTCGCCCATCAGGCCCAATGTTTCAAGCACTGCTTGAAGTCTTTCTTTCGGGATGTTGGGAATCATGAGTCGTTGCCCAGCGGTTACACGGATTTCCTCAAGTTGAAAGACTTCGACAACATGCTGTATTCTCGCAAGTTTTTCAGCAGAAACAACCCCCAGCGGCATGCGCGGAGTAATGGAGTAGCAGCCATTGCGTTGCCGCCGGACTCCCTTGGGGAGCCCGGCGTTTTCCTTGTTTTCGGGCATGGTGTGGTTCCTAGATTGGTGGGGCAATGGCAACCAGCACACGCATGTCGGTAGTGGCGCGGATCCCGTGGGGGGTAGCAATGGCGGAAATCAGGACATTGCCGGGCTTTGCCGGTATTGCCGCATTGTCCGCGCCCAGGAATTCCCCTTCGCCTTGCAGTACCGTGATGGTCAGCTCCCCTTCAATGTCATGGGAGTGGACCGGAAGCGTCTGCCCTGCCCTGAAGTTGAAATTGATGACCTTCATGAATTCCGATTCGTGAACCAGAAAGTTGGAAAAGGTTGCATCCTTGAATCCGTTTTCGGCAAAGACATCCATTTTCTTCATGAGAATATCCTCCTATACATTTACATTTTCCTTTGCAAGAACGGTCCCGTTGCGTCCGACTATGATTCGTTCGGTGCGAACTGTTTTCCCGGCTCGTTGCATGGCCTTGCCCAGAATGACGCTCATGGAGGAGCAGCAGGGAACTTCCATTTCCATGACCGTGATGGATTTCAGGTTGTTGGCCGAGATGATCTGGGCGAGCTTTTCCACGTATTCCATCTGGTTGTCGAATTTGGGACACCCCATGGCAACCGCGCGTCCGGCAAGAAAGTCCTGATGAAATCCCGGAAGCGCAACCGGAACGCAATCCGCGACCAGCAACAGGTCTGCCTCTTTGAAAAACGGTGCCTCGGGCGGAACCAGTCGGAGTTGAACGGGCCAGTGCCTCAACGCGCTGTTTTCGGATGCATTGGAGCTAGGCTGGTTGGCCTTGGCGCATGGACTGAGCTGCATGGCCGCTGCTCCGGGACATCCGCCCGGCCGGGGTGGCGAATCCATGCGCAGGGATTCCGGGCTGGGCATGTGGTTTGGCACTTTCCTGCCCTGTGATTGCAGATGATCCGTTACGGCATCGGGGTTGAAATCCTCGACTTCGCGCACCTCGATGGTCAGTGCGCCCTGCGGACATTCCCCAAGACATGCTCCAAGTCCGTCGCAGTAGATTTCCTTGACCAGTCTGGCCTTGCCGTCCACGATCTGCAATGCGCCCTCTTCGCAGGAAGGAACACACAGACCGCAACCGTCACACTTTTCTTCGTCGATCCTGATGATTTTTCGGGTGCTCAACATGCGGATAACCCTCGCTTTTGTTTCATATTCTTGCCACGCCGAGGAATACGGCATGGAGGCTGACGACAATCACGAGAAAAATGGTTCGTGCCGTTCGTGAAGAAAGCCCCGGGAATCGGTATTCCAGATGACCATGCGGACAGGCGGAAACGCAGTCGCCGCACAGGGTGCAGCTCAGGCCCGGCCTGCCTGTTGCCATTTGGTCCAGACTCAGGGCATTATATTGGCAACTGGGAAAACATGCACCGCATCCTGTGCAATCGGAATGAACGCGTATTCGCCAAGGTGAAAGTTTTCCCGCCACGTTCGCAATCAGGCCCATGGGACAATATGTGGTACAGTGCGCCATGACTCCGGCTTTGCGAGAGATCATAACCATGATGCCCACGCCGATCAGGCCGAAGCCAGCGGCAAGCCCTGCTGCGACAAGTCCGGAGACTCCGGCTATTCTCAGCAGCCATGCCGTGCCCAGCGTCAGAACCAGCGTGCTGATCCTTCCGGGAATGGTCCAACGCGCCACGGATTCAGCCAAGGGCTTTCTGCGTGTGGCCCGACTCATGGCATCATCCCATGCACCGATGTAGCAAAGATGGCTGCACCATGCCGGTCCGACCAGAAGGACCGTGACGGAAAACAGGATGATCATGAACAGTCCGCTTCCGCGGAAGACCGGACCTGCCGTGATGAGAGCAGGCACAGGCATATGCAGTGTCCCGGTCATGAGCAGTTCTTCGACTCCGGCAAGTCCTGCGGCGAATTGCAGGAAAAATATCAGGGAAAAACCTCCCCAGATTACGGGACGCAAATTTCTGTGCTTTGCCGGGGTCAGCATCTTGCCGCCGATCCATGTCGCATACAGGGCGAGAAGCAGGATTTCCAGCCAGCCCCAGCCCGGGAAAAAACGGTCAGCCAGCAGGATCGGAAACGATACCTTGGCGCGAGCCATGCCCAGTCCAAGTACAGTCAGCACAAACATGCCTGTCTGGGCAGGAGCTGCTTCTCGGTTGCGAAGAAAATGGAATTCGGCCCGTCTGCCAAGAAGCACGGCAAGGGCAAGCACATCGAACAGAAGCACCCCGGCCATGATCAGGCCGAGTCGCATCCATGGCTGGTTCAACTCCAGACGGAGGCGAATCAGATGAATTCCGCTGTCCGCCCAGACAAAAGCCCCCCAAGCCAGTACAGCCGGAATCACCCAGCGGGTCCATGCCTGACGAAAGGGAACGAGTGCGGCCAGAACAAGAAAGGCCGAGGCCAGACCGGGGTCTCCTTGTCGCAGGACGTGTGCCCCGAGCAGAATCAGGGCCAGCATGGGTATGGTCATGAGCATGTGCATATCATTCGACTCCAAGGTCACTATTCACCCATTCTTTGACCTTAACCATGACTTAGGTCAAATTGATCGGACAGATTCTTTTCAGAGGGAAAAACATGGATGTGAAAACGTTGATCCGAACGATGCCGTTTTTCGATGGATTGCCCGAGGAACAGATTTCCGCTCTTGCGGAGATAGCCACGGGAAGAAAAATCGTGAAGAACGAGTTGCTGTTCGAGGCCGGAACCGAGGCCAATGGATTCTATGGTGTGGGAACGGGCCGTGTGAAGGTTTTCCGCAACTCCCCTTCCGGCAAGGAGCAGATCATCCATGTGTTCGGATCGGGCGAGGTGTTTGGAGAAGTGCCTGTCTTCGAGGGCAGTACCTTTCCGGCCAATGCGCAGGCCCTGGAAGCTGGCGAACTGCTGTTTTTTCCGCGTCGGAATTTTGTGGAAATCATTCGACGCGATCCGGATCTGGCCATGAAGATGATGGCCGTGCTCTCGCAGAAACTCCGCTTGCTGGTCAGGAAAATCGATGACCTGAGCCTCAAGGAGACTCCGGCCCGGGTTGCCTCCTACCTGCTTCTGCTCAGGGCGACGCACAAGGCGGACGTGTTTGAGCTGGATTTGCCCAAAGGACAGATTGCCTTTTATCTCGGCACAATACAGGAGACCCTGTCTCGCATTTTCAAGCGTTTTGCGGAACAGGGAACCATTGCCATGGACGGCAGGAAGATTCGCATTCTTGCGCCGGATGTTTTGCGGGAAATGGCGGATGAAGGCCGATAGTCTATAGCCAAGGCAGCAAGAGAAGGCAGGTGACCGCTGCAATAATGCCGGCCCGATCCACCAGCTTCAGCAAGGTGCGGATGGCCTGTGCATCCCAGTTCCGGTTCTCCGGCCCGAGGATCGGCTTGCTTTTGACCTTTCCGAAATAAATGGTGTTGCCACCCATCCGCCGGCCTGTCAGCCAGGCCGAGGCCGCCATGGGCCACCCCGCATTGGGGCTTTCCATCTTGTGTGCATCAGCGGGAAAACGCTGCATGGCCGTACGCCAATCCAGCCCCGCCATTTTTCCGGCCACAAGCAGGCAGCCTGCCGCGATGCGAGCCGGAACAAAGGCCAGCACATCATCGGTTTTGGCTGCGGCATACCCCAATTCCGCGTACTCCGGGGTAAGGTACCCCCACATGGAATCCAGGGTGCTGACGGTCTTGTAGGCCCAGAGTCCGGCCGGGCCGAACAGGCAGAGATAGAAGACCGGAGCTACGAAACCATCATTCAGATTTTCGCTCAGGGTTTCGGCCAGACTGCGGCGCAACTCGCTTTCACCCATGTTTTCCGTATCCCGGGAAACCAGCATGGACAGGGCATGACGGGCTTCCGGCAACCTGTTGTCATCAATCAGTTCTGCCACGTTGCGGCATTCCCTGAGCAGTGAGCCCATGGCCAGTCCGGCAAACCCCAGATACACGGCCAGAATCGGTCCGAGATAGGGAATTCCAGCCAGAGCGTGGGCTGCACCCCAGGCAATGCCGGAAAAAAGAATCAGTACGCACCACCCGCTTGCCTGTGGGGACAGCCTGTGTTGGCGGATTGTTCGTTCGGCAAGGTCCAACCCCTTGCCGATGAACCTGACCGGATGGGGCCAGTTCTGCGGGTCGCCGACGAGACGATCCAGAACAATGGATGCAGCCGGGACAAGAAAGGAAGTAATGCTTATGCCCATGATACGATGTGGTGGCCGAAAAAAAAGGCCGGGAATCGATCCCGGCCTTTTCTGCTAGTTTTCGAAGTAGGACCGCAACAGGGCGCTGCGCACCGGATGGCGGAGTTTTCTCAAGGCCTTGGCCTCGATCTGCCTGATGCGTTCGCGGGTGACGTTGAAAAGCTTGCCCACTTCCTCAAGGGTGTGGTCGGACTTTTCGCCGATGCCGAAACGCTTCCGAAGTACCTGCTCCTCGCGCGGGGTCAGATCGGACAGCACGGACGCAATCTGCTCGCCGAGCTTGGTGGAAACCACCTCTTCGGCAGGTGCAGTGGCCTTCTTGTCCTCGATGAAATCGCCCAGGCTCGAATCTTCCTCGTCGCCGATCGGAGTTTCCAGAGAGATGGGCTCCTTGGCGATCTTGAGCACTTTCTTGACCTTTTCCAGCGGGTAGTCCATGCGCTCCGCGATCTCTTCGGGCGTCGGGTCGCGTCCCAACTCCTGAACAAGATAGCGCGAAGTCCGGATGAGCTTGTTGATCGTTTCGATCATGTGCACCGGAATGCGGATGGTGCGGGCCTGGTCCGCGATGGCGCGGGTGATGGCCTGCCTGATCCACCATGTTGCATAGGTGGAGAACTTGTAGCCGCGCTGGTATTCGAACTTGTCCACGGCCTTCATCAGGCCGATGTTGCCTTCCTGAATCAGGTCCAGAAACTGCAGGCCGCGGTTGGTGTACTTTTTGGCGATGGATACGACCAGACGCAGGTTTGCGCGAATCAGTTCCTGCTTGGCGCGCATGGCGGTGTCGTTGCCGTGCTTGATGCGCCAGAGGACTTCCTCGAGGTCGCCTACGCTGTGGCAGCACTTGTCCTGAAGCCGCTGGATGATTTCCAGCTTGCCCGCGAGCATTTCCTTGAAGGAGAAGAATTCCTCCACCATCATGCCGAGGTCGTCGGCAGCAGCCACGGGCGAGACTTCGCGGGCGTCCACCTGCTGGAAGAGCTCGCGGATTTCGTTCTTGGTCTTGCCCACGGAAAGCACGTATGCGGAAAGGTCGCGCTGGCAGTTGTGCATCTGGCGCACATAGTCGTTGACCGTCTCGATGATGCGATCAATGAGCGTCTTTTCCAGCTTGATATCCCTGAGTCGGGAAACCACGTCCTCCTTGTAGTCAAGGATGCGTTTCTGAATGGCGTAGACACGTTTCTCGGTCTGGGCGCACTCGTCGAGCTTTTCGTAGACGCTGTATTTCTTGTTGAAAAGCTTCTTGACCTCGTCGAGCAGGAAAATGACCCGCTGACGCTGGTTCATCTCATCTTCGGAAGGATCGTCTTCCTCGATGGTCTTGACCACGTCCTTGAGCTTGATCTTGCCGTCCTTGAGGTCCTCGCCCACCTGAATGAGTTCCTCAACCGCAACCGGAACCTCGATCAGGGCGTAAAGCACGTCGAGTTCGCCATTCTCGATTTTCTTGGCGATGACGACTTCACCCTCGCGATCCAGAAGGGGCACGGCACCCATTTCTCGCAAATACATGCGTACCGGGTCCGTGCTGCGTGTGGCATAATCGGCCTCGTCCTCGGAATCGTCGGTCAGATCCAGTTCTTCGGCATCGTCATCGGACTTTCCGGAACCTTTTTTCTGGCCGTTGCTGTCAACGATGGCGATATCCATCTGGTCGAAGATGGATATCACTTCATCAATTTGTTCAGCCGTCGTGAAATCCGAGGGAAGCGCCTTGCTCAACTCCTCGAACGTGAGAAATCCCTTTTTCTTACCCTCTGCAATAAGGGTCTTGATTTGCTGGATTTCCTTAATGTTGCTCATCATCCCTCCCGAGAGATTCATTCAAGGCCCGGAGACATTGCATGATTCGTTGACTGTCGCCCGCCTGCTGTGCCTGTAGCAGGGCCTCTTTGAGCTGCCATCTATTCAACCGCTGTTGTCCAGAGGCGATTTTATTACAGATATGTTCCCATTCGTCCAGCAGTTGCTTTCCGGAAAGCATGTTTTCCCGCAATCTCTCACGACAACGGATGTAGAAGCGCTTTTCATTGTCGTTCAGCCGAGACAGAATGTCTGCTCCTGGCTGCTGTGTCTTGAGCTTCTCCCACAAGGCCTTGGCCCAGTTCGTGGCCAGAATGCGTTCAAAACCCTTTTTATCCAAATCCCGGATGTAATCCGGATACTGGATCGGAAAACTGATGAAATACTTGTCGTCCTTGTCATCCTTGCCGACAGGTCTTGTCTGTGCGGCTTCATTGTTTTCGGGCTTTTTTTTTGCCCGCGTGGTCTGTGCCGACCATGCGCCTCCGGCATTCTGCCGAAGTTCCGCCTCGTTCAACCCGAGCCCGTTGGCTATTCGAGGCAGATAATAGGCCCTGAGAGACGAATCTCCAAGGTCCTTGAGAAATCCCTTGGCCCAGTCCATTATTTCCCTTGGCGAAAATTTTTCGCGCAAGGTGGACAGGCAGAAGTCCAGGCCGTCCGGTGCGGTTTCCGCGCATTGCTCGAAGCCGTCCCGGCCGTGCGTCTGCAGCAGGCTGTCCACGTCCTCGCCGTCCGGCATGAGCAGGACCCGGCAGGCAACGCCCTGAAGCAGTATCATCCGGCTGCTTTTGAGTGCGGCCTTTCGTCCTGCATTGTCACCGTCGAAAACCAGATCCACCCGCGAACAGAACCCGGCTAGCCGCTTGACCTGATCCGGGGTCAATGCGGTTCCCAGCACGCCGCAGGCATCGGTATATCCGAACTGGTGCAGCGAGATCACGTCCATGTATCCCTCGGTCAGAATGGCCCGCCGGGTGCGTGTCATGCTGGGGCGCGCCAGATTGAGTCCGTACAGATGATCGCCCTTCTTGTAGATGGGCGTATCCGAGCTGTTGAGATACTTTGGTTCTCCTTCACTAATTATTCTGCCGCCAAAAGCAATAACCTTGCTTGACAAATTTTGGATGGGGAAAATCAGTCTCGATCGGAACCTGTCGTAAATGTTGCCTTTTTCATTTTTTACCAACATGCCGGCCAACACGGAATCTTCCTGAGAAATTCCCTTGGACCGGAAATGCCTGTCCAGACCGTGCCAATCGTCCGGGCTGTAGCCCAGTCCGAACTTGTCGATGACTTCGGCGGCAATGCCTCGCCGGGACAGGTAATCCCGGGCAATTCGACCGGTTTCCATGCGCAGGTTGCGCTTGAACCACGCGCAGGCCTCGTCATGGATGTCGAGCATCAGCTTCTTGCGGGCCTTGCGCTCCGCAGCATGCGGGTCAGGAGCGGAATACCCGAGTTCAATACCGGCTTCCGCTGCAAGCTGTTCCAGGGCTTCACGGAATTCAAGGCCGTTGATGCGCATGTAGAAATCAATGACATCACCGGAAGCCTGACAACCGAAACAGTAGAAGAACCCTTCCTCGTCGTTCACGGACATGGAGGGTTTGGTTTCCTGATGAAAGGGACATGCCCCCATCCAACGGCCCGAAACCGGTTTCAGGTCGACATAACGTCTTACCACATCAACAATGCTGATGCGTGCTTTGACGGCTTCAATTCCGTTTTTTTCCATGCCGTTCCACCAAATTCGCTGGCGGCTACCTGAGAAACACTTCGGTCATGCCGTCGCCGCCCCTGTCTTCCGGGGCCAGTTCAAAACGATCCACCGCAGGATAATGCTTGAGAAATTCGTGAACTTCACGTCGCAGAGCCCCGGTTCCCCTGCCGTGAACAATCTCCAGACCGGCGGCTCCGCGCATGATTGCGTTGTCCAGAGCACGTTCCAATTCGCTGAGCGCCTCGTCGGCGCGTCGTCCTCGCAGGTCGAGCTCCAGCATGACCGTGGGCTGGTGCTGGACGCCTCCGGCGGATTGTCTGCCGGATTTGCTGCCACCGGATTTCGCGCCGCACAGGCCGAGATGCTCGGCCTTGACCCACATGGCCACGCCGTTCACGTCCACCTTGGCCTGCTTTTTCCGGTCATTGACTTCCAGAACGGTTCCGGTCTTGTTCCATGCCAGATACGCCACTTTTCTGCCGGGAACAATATCCTTCCAGTCAAGCCCTTCCGTCCTTGCTTGCGGCTTGCCGGTCATGGTTTCGACCGCGTCCCGTTTTTCCGCCAGTTTGCGGCGTGCTTCCTTGCGACCGATCTTGTCGGCCTGCCACTGCTTGACAATGGCCTGCGCCTGTCCCTGAATTTCGTTCAGAACGGATTTGCGTTCCTGTTCGAACCGTTTTTCCAGTGAAGCGCGCTTGCGTTCCATCCTGGCCTTTTCGCCAGCCAGTTCCTGCAACTGCGATTCCCGTTCCACGGCAAGAGCATTGAGACGGTCCAGAACCGATGAGGTGTCCGATCCGTCCAGAAGCAGATATTTTTCGGCCCGTTCAAGGATTTCCACAGGCAAACCGTGTTCCCGGGCAACATCAAGGGCAATGGACGCGCCAACCTGATCATAGGCCAGACGGTACAACGGCTTCTTGGTTGCGGGATCGAACAGCACGCTTGCCGCACGCACCTTTTCCGCAGCCATGGCATACGCCTTGAGCGCGGGAAAATGCGTTGCCACAACGGAAATCGCTCCCCGTTCAACCAGCGAATCCACGACTCCCTGTGCCAGAGCCGCGCCCTGCGTGGGATCGGTGCCTGCGCCGAATTCGTCCAGAATGAACAGCGTGTCGTTGTTCACGTTGGGCCATACGCGCCGGAGATACTGAATCTGGGCGGTAAAGGTGGAAACATTTTCCTCAAGGCTCTGCTCGTCGCCCATGACCACGAAAATCTCGGGCCAGAATGGCAATGAACTGCCCTCCTCCGCCGGTACGGGCAGGCCGGAGAACGCCATCAGGGAAATCAGCCCCAACGTCTTGAGGCAGACGGTCTTGCCGCCGGCATTGCCGCCGCTGATGATCAGGGCCTGCTGCCCTTCGCGCAATTCGATGTCGAACGGGACAACATCATTGCCGAGCGCGAGCAATGGATGCCGTGCATTTTTGAGGCTGGGAGCGTCGTTGTCGGAAATGGTGATGGTCCGGCCATCGAATTCCAGAGCGAGCTTGACGCGTGCGCACAGGGCGTCGAGTGCCACAAGGCAATCATAGGCTCCCTGCACCCCTTCCCGCTCCTGTCTGACCAGTTCGGTCAGATAGGTGAGGACCTTGTATTCCTCTTCCCGTTCCTCCCGCTTCAGTTCCTGAAGACGGTTGTTGGTTTCCACCAGAAACATGGGTTCGAAATAGCAGGTTTCCCCGGTCTGGGAATAGTCGTGGATGATGCCCTTTATCCGTCCCTTGAAATTCGATTTCAGCGGCAGCACGTATCTGTCGGACGAAATGGTCATGAACTCGTCCTGTAGTGCGTTGCCAAGGTCTTCGCGCAGAACGAATTCCTTGACACGTTTGGTGCAGCGCTGATGAATGGACCGGATTTCCTGACGCACGGCAAGCAGATCGGGAGAGCTTTCGTCGCGAATGCGGCCTTCCGGGTCGAGGCAGCGTCCAATGCCGGACATGGTGCGCTGGGGCCAGTTCTTGCCGAAAACCAGTTCGAATAGGCCGTCCCAACCGCGTTCCTCGCATTGATTCAAGGCATTGCGAGCCTTGTCTGCTTCGGAAAGAACCGTCTTGAGCGCGAACAGGCCATCCTGATCCACAACGCCATTGGGGCGATCCAGATAGGAGAACAGGCCATCGAGTTCCGGAAAAGGTTTGAGAGAATATCCGGTTTCTCCAACCCATGCGTGCGCCTGATTGGTCAGGGCGCAACGTTGTCGGGCCTGATCCAGCGTATCGGCCGGGCGCAACGAAAGACACGCCCGAGCTCCTGGCTCAGAAACGGAAAAATCGGCCAATACGCCGAGAATCTTGGGAAATTCCAATACCTGTAAGGTCCTGGACTCCATGCCGACCTGCTTGAGTGGACAGAGGTTTTCAGGAAGAGAGCCTGGCTTTCACCAGACCGCTGGCCTTTTGGCCATCGATGCATCCCTTGTGGGCCTGCATCAGGGCTTGCATGACTTTGCCCATGTCCTTCATTGAAGAAGCACCGGAATCGGCGATGGCCTTGTCCACGGCAGTGGCAAGCTCATCGTCGTCAAGCTGTTTGGGAAGGTAAGTCTCCAGCTCCGCCAATTCAAGAGCTTCGATCTCGGCAAGGTCAGCGCGTCCGGCCTTTTCGTACTGGACAATGCTGTCCTTGCGCTGCTTGACCTGTTTGGCAACAAGATCAAGCACTTCAGCATCGGACAAATCAGCGCGCACCTCGACCATGCGGTTCTTGATGGCCGCCTTGAGAAGTCTCAAGACGGCCACTTTAACCGTTTCTTTCGCCTTGTAGGCGGTGAGGTAATCCCTCTCTATGCGTTGTTGCAGACTCATATGGTCTAGAGCGAACGCATCTTGCGCATTTTCTTGAGCAGCCGCTTCTTGGCGGCAGCCTTCTTCTTCTTGCGCTGCACGCTGGGCTTTTCGTAGTGCTGACGCTTCTTCAACTCGGACAGAATGCCCGCCTTCTCCACCTGCTTCTTGAAGCGGCGCAGAGAGATGTCGAAGTTATCGTGGTCATCAAGGTAAACACCAGGCAAGGAAATCACCTCCTCTTCAGTCCTTCGCCTTATGCGAAGTGACGAAATGAACACAGCAAATTATACATGAAATACGGCTTTGGCAAGCATTATTTTCAATCCGTTTCAGGCCAAAAAAAGTCCGCCGCACAAGAGTGCGGCGGACCTGACTCTCTGGATCAAAAACGAACGGCCCGAAGGACTAATGTTCGGGATTGTCGCAGTTAGCCTGACACCAGGACTTGATGAAAGTGTAAGCCAAGCCAATGCCAATGACGCCCAGGACAATGTACAAAACGCCAAAGAAGACGAAATGATCAGGCATCCACCAAGGGAGGTCCTGAGGCAGAGGGCTATGTACAGTTTCGCCGTGGAGCATGAGAACCTCCAGTTACTTGACGGCTTCCTTGAGGATCTTGCCGGGGCGGAATTTCACAACCTTGGTAGCCGGAATCTTGATTTCGGCACCGGTGCGGGGATTGCGGCCAACGCGGGCCTGGCGCTCTTCCACCATGAAAGTGCCGAAGCCGGTCAGGGTCAGCTTGCCGTCGCTCACCAGCGTGCCTTCCACGGTTTCCAGGAACGCATTCAGGGCGCGCTCGGCGTTAGCTTTGGTCAGATTGGCCTTCTCTGCGATTTTGACAACCAACTCAGCCTTCGTCATCAGTCCTTCCTCCTCAATTAAAACGATGTTGATATTCGGTTAAAGTGCTGCCTTGATGCGGGTTGCATCGGCACTTCTGTTCCGTGCGGCTCACCTCTTGGGCTTTAAAGCAAACTCAGCTTTGTGTCTAGTCTGGACACTCAAAAAAACGAAAAAAACTACGCCTGAAGCCACTTTTCAGCCTTTTTGCCCTTCTCGAACGATCACCCCACAGACACTTTTCCCGCGAGATAGTCAATAGGTGATATTCCCATTCTATGTGAAAAAATGAACTAAATGCAACGGGAAAGTCGCTCGAACTGCTCCGGAGAGAGAGTTTCCGGCCGAGCCGAAGGCGCAACCCCTTCCCGGTCGAACCATTCCCGGACCGGTTCGGTCCATTGCTTCTTCAAAATGGTGGAAAGCTGTTTTCTGCGCTTCTGAAACAGGAGACGAATCAGCTTGGAGAGCGCGTCGGGGTTTTCAGGCCGTTTCCCCGCAGGCAAAGGCAGAAATTCCACCACGGCGGAATCCACTTTGGGTTGCGGCCTGAATACGGTGGGGGGTACCTTGAACAGATATCTCGTCTCGGCATGATTGCGCACCCAGACAGTCAGTCCGCCGAACGCCTTGGTGCCCTGCTCTGCCGTCAGCCTCAGTGCCACCTCATGCTGCACCATGAAAACTGCCCGCTTCAGATTCGGAGTACGGGCGACAATATCCCAGATGAGCTTTGATCCAATATTGTACGGAAGGTTGCCCACGATGGTGCACGCTCCCTTGCTGCCGAAGTCCTCCCAGGAAAAACGGAGTGCGTCCGCCTGAAGCACGGTCAGTTCGGGATGATCGTTTTCCAGCCGTTCCGCAAGGTCACGGTCCTTTTCCACCACTGTCAGATCGCAGCCGGTTTCCAGCAGGTGACGGGTTAGCGCCCCCTGCCCCGGACCGATTTCCAGCACCCGGCTGTCTTCCTTGATCCGCGCGGAATGGACGATTCTTCGACAGATGTTCTGGTCCACCAGAAAATTCTGTCCGAGGCTCTTCTTGGCTCGATGATAGGTGTTATTCATTTTCCCTCTTTGGCTTGGACGGCCGTGGATAGCGCAACATGGCAAAGGTATCAACCATATTGACACGTTCGCAATACTGTATTTAAGACTCTTCCGTTACGAGAAACAAGGAGGACTTTTCATGAACCTGCGCGCCCATATCCGGGATATTCCCGATTATCCCAAGGAAGGCATTGTTTTTTTCGATATAACCCCGATCCTTTCCGATCCCGAGGCGTTTCGCCACACGATCGACCGCCTTGCCGAAAAATTCAAGGACTGCGGTGCAACCAAGGTGGTTGCAGCCGAAGCCCGCGGATTCATTTTCGGCGCACCTCTGGCCTACAAGATGGGCATCGGCTTCGTTCCGGTCCGCAAGCCGGGCAAGCTGCCCTACAAGACCCGGTGCGTGACCTATGATCTGGAATACGGCACCGACACCCTGTGTATCCACGAAGATGCCATTGCTCCGGGCGAAAAGGTGCTGGTCATTGACGATTTGCTCGCTACCGGCGGCACGGCCGAGGGAATGCTCAAACTTGTCAAGGAGTCCGGCGGCGACATCGTGGGCGTTGGATTCGTGATTCAGCTCGGCTTCCTTGATGGTCCGCAGAAGATCAAGGATTCCGGTTTGGAATACACCTACCTGCTCGAACTCTAACCCATCGGATTCTGCTATGAAAATCGGCATCATCGGCGGCAGCGGTCTGGACAATCCCGACATTCTGCAAAATGCCCGGGACATTGAGGTGGAAACCCCGTACGGGAAGCCGTCTTCCCCGATCAAGGCGGGGACCATCGAAGGCCGGGACGTGTGCATCCTTGCCCGGCACGGACGCGAGCACACGGTTCCGCCTACCCAGGTCAACAACCGGGCCAACATCCTCGCGCTCAAGCAGGCCGGATGCGACCGCATTCTTGCAACCACTGCGTGCGGCTCCCTGCGCAAGGAAATCGATCGCGGCCATCTGGTGGTTCTGGATCAATTCATTGATTTTACCCGGCTTCGCGCCTTGACGTTTCATGAGCATTTCGAGCCGCATGGCGCTGTGCATACCCCGATGTCCGAACCTTTCGATGCGGACCTGCGATCCCTGCTTTGCGATGCATGCAAAAAGCTGGATGTGGTTCATCATGAACGCGGCACGGTCATCACCATTGAAGGCCCTCGTTTTTCCACCCGCGCGGAATCCAGCATGTTTCGCATGTGGGGTGCGGACGTGATCAACATGAGCATCGCGCCGGAGTGCATACTGGCCAACGAGGCCGGCATTCCCTATGCCGCCATTGCCATGAGTACGGATTACGACTGCTGGAAGACGGACGAGGCTCCGGTAACCTGGGAAGAAATTCTCGAGGTGTTCAAGGGCAATGTGGAAAAGGTGACCTCGGTGCTGATGCAGGCCATTCGGATCATGTAGCGGAGAAATCTCATGGCGGATTCCCTTTCCCCACTTCCCTGCGACCTTCTGGTTTTTGCCGAGACTGTCGTCACTCAGGATGCGGATCGTCGCATCCTGAGTGACGCGGGTGTTGCCATGCGCGACGGCATGATTGTCGACGTGTCGGATCGGAACTCTCTCAAGGCAGGATTCACGGCGCAAGAGGAACTCGACCTTGGTCCAGCCATGCTCATGCCGGGACTGGTCAATGGGCATACCCATCTTCCCATGACCCTGTTCCGGGGCGTTGCCGACGATCTGCCGCTCATGGACTGGCTGGAAAAGCACATCTGGCCCGTGGAGATGCAGCTCACGCCCGAGCTGCTCGAACTCGGAGCCATGGTCGGCTGCATGGAAATGATCCGAACCGGTACCACGGCATTCCTCAACGGTTACTTCAAGGAAGAAGCCGTGGGCGATGCCGTGGAACGCACCGGAATTCGTGCCGTGATCGGCGAGGGATTCTTCGATTTTCCGTCGCCGCATTTTCCCAGTCCGGAACATTACCGCGAAACCGTGGAACGGCTTGTCGACCGCTATCAAAACAGTTCACGCGTTCGCGTGGCCGTCACGCCGCATGCGGTTTTCACGGTCGGGGCCGACGCTCTTGTCGAGAGTCATGCTCTTGCGCAGGACATGAACATTCCCTGGCAAATCCACCTTGCCGAATCTCCGGCCGAGACACAGGCCTCTTTGAAAAAACACGGCAAGCGGCCCGTGGAACTTCTGGAGTCCCTGGGATTGCTTTCCGAACACGTCACCCTGCATCACTGTGTCGATCTGACAGACAGGGAGATTCGCGTTCTGGCCGACAGCGGCGCGCGCGTTGTGCACAATCCGTGTTCCAACCTCAAGCTGGCCTCGGGCGTGGCCCCCGTGCAGAAGCTGCTGGATGCCGGAGCCGTGATGGGGCTGGGTACGGATGGTGCGGCCAGCAACAACCAGCTCAACATGTTTCGTGAAATGAGTACTGCCGCCCTGCTTGGCAAGATTGCGGCCAATGACGCTTCCGCAGTCAATGCCGGAGACGTGCTCGACATGGCCACGCGTGGGAGCGCGGCCTGTCTCGGCTGGGAAACGCTGGGCCGTCTGGAAGCTGGCTGCCCGGCGGACATGATCGCTCTGGATTTGCGCCAGCCCAACATGATGCCCATGTATGCGCCGACTTCCCATGCCGTTTACGCGGCCACGGGCATGGAAGTGCGCCTGACCATTGCGGAAGGCAGAATTCTGTATCGCGACGGTGAATTTCTCACGTTGGACGCGGAAAAACTGCGCCGGGAAATCCGCAGAGCCGCGAAATGGATTTCGGCCAAAAAACGGAAAAAATGAGCAGATCACTTGACAATACCCGCCTCTGGCGCATATCGAATGTCGCTCTTGCGTGATGAAAATTATGACGTGCCGTTTCCGGCATGGACTGAGCCGCATAAATTTATGGAGGATCCAAGAATGGCTAAGAAAAACACCGTATCCCTTGAAGGCGCTGTCATGACCGAGAACGGTTTGAGTTACAAAGGCGTCATCATGGAGCCTGTTGTCGAAAAGTGCGAAGGTTGCGACCGTATGGTTGACTTCGAAGGACAGAACTTCTGTCCCACCTACGCCCAGCCTGCCCGCAAGTGGGCTGGCGGCGTTTGCAACTTCGCCACCCATGTCCGCGCCGAGATGGACAAGGGCGGCAAGGTCAAGATCAACCCGCTGAAGGCTTCCAAGCGCGCCGCCCGCGGTCGCTAGGCCATATTCCGACGGATGTTCGGGGCGGGGCGTCAGCCCCGCCCTTTTTTGTTTTCGCTGACTGCCGGAATCGAGTATACCTGTCTCTCACCCTGTGATCGGAGGACTTAATGGACAAGATTTTCAAGAGCCTGGACACCAGAAAGGACCTGGTCGTCGAGCTGCAGAGGAAACTGACCGCCATCCCGGCCATCGGGCCCAAAAACGGCGGTACTGGTGAAAAGGAAAAAGCCGATTTCCTCATGCAGTACCTGAAGGACATGGGCATTTCCGACATTCGCGAATTCAATGCTCCGGATTCTTCCGTTCCCTGCGGCTACCGTCCCAACATTGCCGCCGTCATTCCCGGCAGGAACACGGAAAAAACGCTTTGGGTCATCGGACACATCGACATCGTGCCTCCGGGCGACCTGACCCTCTGGAACACCGATCCCTACGAACTCGTGGTCGAGGGCGACAAGCTCATTGGCCGGGGTGTGGAAGACAACCAGCAGGCCATGGTTTCCGCTCTGCTCGTGGCGCATGAACTGCTCGAAAAGGACATTACGCCCGAATTCAACTACGGCATGCTGTTCGTGGCTGACGAAGAAACCGGCAGTGCGCACGGACTGGGCTACATGGTCGAGGAACACGCCGAGGTCTTCCGCAAGGGCGATTTGTTTCTGGTGCCGGATTCCGGTGAACCGAATGGCGAGGCCGTGGAAATCGCGGAAAAAAGTTCGCTGTGGACCAAGGTGGTTGTCGAGGGCAGACAGTGTCATGCCTCTTCTCCGGAACAGGGCAATAACACCATGTATCCTTCCGCAGCCCTGATTCTGAAGATTCGGGAGCTGGAAGAAATTTTCGACGCGGAAGATCCCCTGTACGACCCGTCCCGTTCCACGTTTCAGGCTACCAAACGCGAGGCCAACGTGGAAAATGTCAACACCATCCCGGGCCGCGACGTGTTCCATGTGGATTCCCGCATTCTGCCCGAATACAAGATCGAGGACGTATCTGCCAGAATTCGGGAGTTCGCTGATGAAGTCGCCGAAGAGTACGGCGTGACCATCACCTGCATTGCGGATAAGGGCGAACAGGCAGCGCCTCCCACGCCCGAAAACAGCGAAATAGCGCTTCGGACGTTGAAAAGCGTCAAGAAGGTCTATGGCAACAATCCGCGTTTTGTCGGTATTGGCGGCGGCACTGTGGCTGCGTTCCTGCGTCGCCACGGCCATGACGCGGTTGTCTGGTCCACCCTGCATCACAACGCGCACCAGCCCAACGAGTGGGCACTGATCAGCAACACCATCGGCGACGCCAAGGTGTTTGCGGACATGGTGCTGTCCAACTAGCCGGAATCGATCATGCAGCAGAAAGCCCGGTTTCCCGAATTGTTCGACCTGATCGTGGTGGGCGCTGGCCATGCCGGTTGCGAAGCCGCCATGGCCTCGGCCCGCATGGGCTTCTCCACCTTGCTGTTGACCATCAATGTCGACCGCATTGGACATCTGTCCTGCAATCCCGCCATAGGCGGCCTTGCCAAGGGACATATGGTCAGGGAGATGGACGCTCTGGGGGGCATGATGGGACTCTGGGCCGATGCTGCGGGCATTCAGTTTCGCACCCTGAACACCCGGAAAGGACCGGCCGTGCGTGCCTCTCGCGCGCAGATCGATCGAGCCGAGTACATGCGCGTCGTGCAGCAGTCCATATTTTCCCAGGATAATCTCTGGGTCTTTCAGGACACGGCCAAATCCGTGATCACCAAGGACGGCAGGGCCGCCGGAGTCACCACGGATCTGGGAGAAGTCTTTGCCTCGCGCGCCGTGCTTCTGACCACCGGGACTTTTCTCAAGGGACTCATCCATGTGGGGCTGGATCATTTCAGCGGCGGGCGCCTCGGCGATCCCGCATCCAACTCCCTGAGCGACAGTCTGCGGGAGATAGGTCTGACTCTGGGACGTCTCAAGACCGGAACAACGCCCCGACTGCTGCGGGCAAGCATCGATTTCGACAAACTGGAGGAACAGCCCGGCGATACCCCGCCCAAGCCCTTCAGCTTTCGAAATCGAACCGTGCCCCTGCCGCAGTTGCCCTGCTACCTGACCTATACCAATCCCGAAGCGCATGCTGCCATCCGGGAAGGCTTCAGCCGGTCCCCCATGTTCACGGGCATAATCGAGGGAACCGGAGCGCGGTATTGTCCATCCATCGAGGACAAGGTCGCCCGTTTTCCGGAAAAGGATCGGCATCAGGTCTTCATCGAGCCTGAAGGACTGGACCATCCCGAAGTCTATCCGAACGGCATTCCCACCAGTCTGCCTCTGGATATCCAGAAGCGGATGATTCATGCCATCGTGGGATTGGAGCACGCCCAGATCGTTCGGCCCGGGTATGCCATCGAATATGATTATGCCCAGCCGACCCAGCTTCGCCCGACTCTGGAAACCAAGGTGCTGCCCGGTCTGTATCTGGCCGGACAGATCAATGGAACTTCCGGATACGAGGAGGCCGCAGCGCAAGGCATGTGGGCTGCAGTCAACGCCTGCCGTTCCATTGCCGGGGAATCGCCTTTTCTGCTCACCCGCGATCAGGCCTACATGGCCGTGCTCGTGGATGATCTGGTCACCAAGGGAACCAACGAGCCGTATCGCATGTTCACTTCCCGGGCCGAATACCGTCTGCTGCTTCGCGAGGGCAATGCGGACCTGCGTCTTACCGAGACGGGCCGGAAGCTCGGCATGGTCGATGACGATCAGTGGAACATGTTCACGGCAAAAAAACGCAATCTGGAACAGGTGCTGGAGGCCATGCATTCGATCACCATCCGGCCGGACGCGTCCACGCGTGACATGCTTGCCGACATTGGTGCATCGATTCCGGGCAAGGCCGTTGAACTGGCCGCCCTGCTGCGTCAGCCGCAGATGACCATCGAGGCCTTGACGCCGTTCTGTCCCATGCTGGCGGAAATGGACGAGGACGTATTGCGCGAGGCGGAAACCCAGATTCGCTATGAAGGGTATCTCAAGCGTCAGGAAGACCTTGTCGCCAAGTTTCAGGACATGGAGGGCACGCCGCTTCCTTCGGACCTGGACTATGCCGAAGTGGCCGGTCTGACGCGCGAAGCCGTGGAAAAGCTGTCCAAAGTCCAGCCCATGACACTTGGGCAGGCCAGTCGAATTTCCGGCGTGACTCCTGCCGCTGTTTCTTCTCTGGAGATTCATTTGAAGAAACTTGGTCTTCTGTAAGGCCGACCGTCGTTCTTTTGTTGACAGGCTCCCCTACCCCGCTTAGATAATGGAAAAACGACGAATCCACACTTTGGATTCGAATCGGCTTTCATCAACATTCATGCAAGGGAGCAGAAATTGGACGAGGTCCCCGGCAGTCGATTCAAAAACATCTTCAAAAAATTATTCGGTTCCAACGGGCATCCGCTCGAAGAACACATTCTTGAAGCAGAAGAAGAGGGGGAATTGGAGAAGGACGAAGTCTCCATGCTCCTCAACATTCTCGATCTCGACGAGAAAGAGGTTTCCGAAATCATGGTCCCCAGAACGGACATGGTCTGTGCGGAAAATCACAGTTCCGTCGAAGACGTCGCCCGGATCATCTTTTCCCTGGGCGCCCATTCCCGCATTCCTCTTTTCGAGGAAACCAAGGACCGCATCATCGGCCAGGTGCATGCCAAGGATCTGCTTGAGCCGCTCTTGCGCGGCATGGGCGCTGCCCCGGCCTCAAGCTACATGCGGCCTCCCTATTTCGTTCCCGAGGACATGAGTCTGGACATGGTGCTGTCCCGATTCAAGAAAAACAAGATTCACATGGCCATTGTGCAGGACGAATACGGTGGAACCGCCGGACTGGTGACCATGGAGGACGTGCTCGAGGAAATCGTCGGCGAAATTGCCGATGAATATGATGAGGAACGTCCCGATGAATTCGTGGTCAACAAGGATGGTTCGCTCACGGTTTCCGGCCGCGTCACCCTTGAGGACCTGTGCGAAAAATGCGCTCTGGAACTGGAATCCGAGGAAGTGGATTCCATAGGCGGCTATCTTGCCGCCATGGCTGGCCGCATTCCCCATGCCGGGGAATGCTTCATGATCGACAACATGAAATTCACTGTTCTGGAAGCGGACGAACGCCAGATATGGTCCATTCGTCTGGAACAGGCACCTGAATCGCAAACTCCCGCCGAATAGATTCGTGTCGTATCTCATTCTGATTGCCATGTTCGGAGCCTGGGCCGGATTTGCCAACCCGGTATTCCAGTTTCCTCTGGCTGCGCTCGGCTTGCCTCTCGGACTTGCCTGGATCGGTTTTCGTGCCACTTCCGCCAGAAAGGCGTTTCGTTTCGGATGGCTGGCAGGGACATTGGCGGCAACCGGCTGTCTGTACTGGATGGTCATTCCCGTCAGCCAGTATGGCAATTTCCCGTTTTTGCTGGCCTTGCCCTGCCCCATGCTGGTGGGAGCGGTGCTCGGCATGTACTACGGCGCGTTTTCCGCATTCATGCACGTGGCCGGAAAGCATGTTTCCGGCGCGATTCTCTGTTTGCTGGCCGGTCTTGTCTGGGCCGCCCTGGAAATCCTCTGCGGCACGCTGTTCACGGGATTCCCGTGGATGAACCTTGCTTCGGCATTCACGCCGTGGCCCGCTGCAATCCAGCTTGCTTCCATTGTCGGGGCATACGGTCTTTCCGGCATATTCGTTGTGCTGGCCGTCAGTCTCCTGCTTTGTTCCACGTATCGTTCCTCGCTTGCACTGGCCGTGTTCATGGCAATCCTGGTTGCCGGATTCGGCCTGTTTCGATTGCAGCAGCCGCTGCCGGACGGCCCCGAAATCGACATTGCCCTGATTCAGGGCAATGTCGATCAGAGCCGGAAATGGGATGGCAGGTTTCAGGTCGATACCGTTGAAAAATACATCGGCCTGACCCGCAAGGCCGAACAGGAAGCAGCCCCGGAGCTGGCCATCTGGCCGGAAACCGCCATGCCGTTCTATCTTCAGGAGCGTACACGGCTTTCGGAGGTGGTGCGGAAATTTGTCCGGGAATCCTCCGTGGCCGTGCTGACTGGCACCCCGGCCTATGAAATGACCAACCCGCAAACGCGCGACTATGTCCTGTTCAACCGGGCCGCACTGGTTTCCCGGGATGGTCGCATTCGCGAGTATTACGACAAGGAACATCTGGTTCCCTTTGGCGAATACATGCCGTTCGAGGAGTGGCTGCCCTTTGGCAAGCTGGTTCAGGCTGCCGGGGATTTCGTGCCGGGAAAGACCTCCGCACCGCTGTCCGTGGGAAAGGCGGCTCTCGGCACGCTCATCTGCTACGAAGCCATTTTCCCGGAGCTGGCGCAGAAACAGGTTGCGCAGGGAGCGACCGTGCTGGTGAACATCAGCAACGACGCATGGTTCGGCCGAACTTCCGCCCCCATGCAGCACCTGTCTCTGGCGACTCTTCGCGCTGTTGAGCAGGGCCGTTGGCTGGCAAGGTCCACCAACACAGGCATTTCCGCAGCCATCGACCCCCATGGCCGCATTACGGCGCGCTCGGGCATGTTCACGGAAGAGTTTCTGAACATCCGGGTGAAAGCCATTGACGAAAAAACAATATTCCACCACACTTGCCCCACGCTGGCTTGGGGGATTCCCTTGGCCGCTCTTTTGGGAGTCGCCTTTGTGGTGAGGCGTGAGCATATCGCGAGAAAGAGATAATTTATGCAAGAATACCAAGACTTGAAACTGGCATCCGCCGACCTTCTGAAAAAATTCGAGACGCTCTGGGGGCGTCTTTGACTATTCCGAGACCAAATCCCGCCTCGATGAGATAGAAAAGGAATTTTCCAAGCCCGGAGCCTGGGACAAGCCCGAAGAACTGACTCCTGTCCTCAAGGAAAAGAGTCAGCTTGCGACCAAGCTGGAAATGTACGATGGGCTTGCCGGAGCCAAGGAAGATCTTGAGGCATGGCTTGAACTTGCCCACGATGATCAGAGCGAGGACGCCCTTTCCGCTCTGAATGATCAACTCGCTGTCTTCAGGAAGCACCTGCACGGCACGGAAATGGCCGCCATGTTCGCATTCGAGCATGATCGGTCCAATGCCATTCTGGAAATTCATCCGGGAGCTGGCGGCGTCGAGTCTCAGGACTGGGCGGAAATGCTCTTGCGCATGTACATGCGTTATGCGGAACGACGGGGATTCAAGGTAAAGCAGCTTGATTACCAGCCCGGCGAGGAAGCGGGCGTCAAGTCCGTGACCATTCAGATCGAGGGATTGTATGCCTACGGTCTGCTCAAGGGCGAGGCAGGTGTTCATCGTCTGATTCGCATGTCTCCGTTCGACTCCTCGGGTCGAAGGCACACGTCGTTTTCTTCGGTGGATGTCTACCCCGACATGGACGAAGACATTGAAATCGAGGTCCGCGAAGAGGATTTGCGCGTCGACGTGTACCGGGCCAGCGGTCCGGGCGGTCAGCATGTGAACAAGACCAACTCCGCCGTGCGCATCACGCATGAACCCAGCGGAATCGTGGTCCAGTGCCAGAACGAAAAGTCGCAGATTCGAAACAAGCAGACGGCCATGCGCATCCTCAAGGCCCGGCTCTACGAACAGGAGCTGAAAAGGCAGGAGGAAAGCCGCAGAACCGACTATCAGTCCAAGGAAGCCATTGCCTGGGGCAGCCAGATACGGACGTATACCCTGCAACCGTATCGGCTGGTCAAAGACCACCGGACCAATGCCGAGGACGGCAATGTCGATGCCGTTCTGGACGGAAGTCTGGACGAACTCATCAGAAACTATCTATTGTACCTCCATGCCCAAGGAAAGCCGAAATAGCCTTTTTTCCGAATCCGGAATCGCCAGGGAGCTCGCCAACCTCCAGACCGAACTCTGCAATCTCTCCGAAGAATGCGGAGCCATCGGCAATGGGGACAACGCCATCTGGGTCTTTCGTCTTTTTCAGGGCGTCAGTCCAGATGACTGGGTTGATCTTGCCAAAAAGCATGATTTTTCCGGCTGGCTCACCCTGCCCATAGACGGAAACGCCTATCCGCATCTGCGGCAGTTTCAGGAAATACTCGAACGGTTGGCCTACCAGACCGAGCACGATCCCCTGACCGGCTTGGCCAATCGAAGAGCTTTTGACAGAACGCTGGAAATCGAAATCGAGCGGACCAAACGGACAAATGCACCCTTGTCCCTGGCCATTCTCGATCTGGACGATTTCAAGCATATCAACGACACCTACGGGCACCCCAAGGGCGATGAAGTGTTGAAGCAGTTTGCCGAATGCCTGGATTCAACGACTCGTGCCTATGATCTTGCCGCCCGCATCGGCGGTGAGGAGTTCACCCTGCTTCTGGCCGGAGCCGGAACCGTGAAAGCCAAGCAGATGCTGAACCGCGTGCGAAATCAACTCGGCAGCATTCGCTTCGACTCTCCTCAGGGAGCTTTCAACGTGACCTGTTCCATAGGCCTGACCTGCTACAAGGGGGCCGTGGATCTCTCCACCGCCGAATTCATCGAGCTGGCGGATCAGGCTCTTTACGAAGCCAAGCGGGCGGGCAAGAATCGTCTGGAGGTGTCGAGACTTCCCTTTGTCGACATGGTACCCAAGGAAACTCTGGTTCATGCCGATGAAAAGCAATTTCTTTTCGGTTCCAAGTAGCGGAGCGTGGATATGATCAATCAGAACAAGACACTGAGCCTGTCCATCATGAGCGGCAAGGGCGGTGTGGGCAAAACCAATATCGTGCTGAATCTCGGCTATGCCCTACGTGAGGCCGAACAGTCCTCCATGCTCATGGATTGTGATCTGGGCCTTGCCAATCTCGACGTGTTGCTGGGAATTTCCCCGGACAAGAATCTTCAGGATCTGCTGCAGACCGGCGTTTCCGCCGAGGATGTGCTGGTTCCCATCGAACCCGACGGAGGTCTGGACATTCTGCCCGCCACAAGCGGCGTGCCCGAACTCGTGGAGATGGACGAGGACATGCAGGACATCATCATCCACAAGCTTACGGGCATGGCCGGGGATTACGATTTCCTGATTCTCGACCTCGGCGCGGGCATCAGCAGGACCGTGCTCTCCTTCGCGGCCCTCACCCAGTTGCGCATCATGGTCGTGACCCCGGAGCCGACCTCCATGACCGACAGTTATGCCATGATCAAGGTCTTGTCCTCGCAGCACAAGGTTCGCGATTTTCTGATTCTCGTGAATCAGGCCGCAACCCGGAATGAAGCCAAGGTCACCTTCGAACGGTTGGCCGCCGCCTGCAAAAACTTTCTGGATATCACGGTCACGAATCTCGGCTATATCCGTCAGGATTCCACGGTGATTGAATCCGTGCGCCACCAGACCCCCCTGTTGAAATTCGCGCCTAACTGTCCGGCCAGCAAGGATATTCGAGCGCTGGCAAAGCGACTTCTCCGGTACCGGGAAGACAACAGGGACCGCATTTCCAGACGGCCGATTCTCCGGGATTTTCCCGAAATGTGAACCGCAATTTAATAGTTGACGAAAAGCACCATTTTTCGGCATAGTTAGTGAGAATATAGGTCCAGAACCAATTGCGTTGGCCCTTTCGGCTCGAATTCGATCTGGTTCAACCACATCTCTCAGAGGGGGAAACCATGAACAAAAGTGAATTGATCAAGGCTCTGGCAGAAAAGAGGAAAATCCATGTGGACGAAGCCACCAAGGTGGTAGGAGCCTTCGTCGATTCCATCAAGGAAGCGCTCCTTCGCGGCGACCGTGTGGAAATTCGCGGCTTTGGCAGCTTCAAGATCAAGGATTACGAAGGCTATGTCGGCCGTAATCCCAAGACCGGAGACGTGGTTCAGGTTCAGCCCAAAAAGCTGCCCTTCTTCCGCCCCGGCAAGGAATTGAAGGAATACATCAACAACTAGAATGCGACGGATATTTTTCAGCCTGCTGCTGGCCGTGCTGTTTTGCGCAGCATCGGCCAGAGCGGGCGATACCCCGTTGCTGACCATACTCTACACGGCGAACACCTTTGGGACGCTTCGCCCATGCCCCTCCTGAGGCGGAAAAACCTTGGGAGGTGTGGCCCGGCGGGCCACCTATTTCATGGAGCATGAAGCGGATTCGCCTACGTTGAGAGTTGGCGGCGGTTTTGAATTCATGCACAAGGCCGGTCCGGTTCCGGAACCGGCCTCTCTTTCTGCCCTTGCAAAAGCCCTGAATTTCATGAAGTATGACCTCGGGCTTTTGGCCGAGGCGGAAACTGACGCCTTGCGGGATGCTGGGATTGGTCTTGACGGCGCCTGGCATTCCGCAGAGGATCACCCTTTCACGACAGTGGTTCTCCCCTCGGGAAAACGGATCGGCTTTCTGAGATATCCGGAACTCCGTGGGGATGACGAAGTCCCATCCTCTGCTCTTTTGAAAAAAGTACGGTTTCAGGTCAGGGAGCATCGCTCCAAGGTCGATCTGCTGATAGGCATGAGCGACTGGGGGTGGATCGGCGAACGCGAATATCTCGCTGGTTCGTCCGACGACATGCCCCACATCCTGCTGGGAAGCGGCAGAGGCAGCGGTGTCAACGGCCGATTGAACAATGCGGGCAACTGCATTTGGGTCCGCCCCTACGACAAGGGACGTACTGTCAGTGAAATTCGCGTAAGCGCGCTTCCGGGGCCGAATCCGGATTTCAAGTGGAACAACCTGGATACGGTTTCAGTAAAGGCCGTGGGACTGCGCGACAATATTGCGGACAACCCCGAAGTGAGTGCCATCCTCCCATAGAGACGCTCCTTCGGGATAACATCATGCTTAGGAGGAGATGACTATGGAATTGCGAGGAGCGCTAACAGCTCTGTCAACGCCGTTCAAGAACGGTGAAGTTGACGAGGAAGCCTATCGCGCGTTCATCGAATGGCAGATCGAGCAAGGCATCGACGGGCTCGTTCCCTGCGGAACCACGGGCGAAGCCGCTACCCTGGACCACGACGAACAGGGACGTGTCATCCGCATTTGCGTGGAACAGGCCAAGGGCCGGGTGCCGGTCATTGCCGGAGCCGGTTCCAACAACACCCGTGAAGCCGTGTATCTGACCCGCCTTGCCAAGGAGGCCGGGGCCGACGGTGCATTGCAGATCACGCCGTATTACAACAAACCCACTCCTGACGGCCTTATTGCCCATTTCAAGGCGATTTCCGAGGAAGTCCCCTTCCCCATCGTCGTGTACAATGTTCCCGGGCGTACCGGCCTGAATCTGCTTCCCAAGGATTTGAAACGCATTGTGGATGCGGTTCCCGACGTCATCGGCGTCAAGGAAGCCACTGGCAACATGATCCAGGCAGCTCAGGTCGTGGAGGAATGTGGCAAGGACTTCACCCTGCTTTCCGGCGACGACTTCACCGTGCTGCCCCTGCTGTCCGTGGGCGGACGTGGCGTCATTTCCGTGGTGTCCAACATCATGCCCGGGGAAATGGCCGGTCTGTGCAAGGCATGGGAAGAACGCGACATGGAAACCGCTCTTGACCTGAGCCTCAAGCTGGCCCCGGTCAGTCGTGCCATGTTCATGGAGACCAATCCCATTCCCGTGAAGACCGCCCTGTACATGAAAGGCATCTTTTCCTCCGAGGATTTTCGTCTTCCTCTGGTCAACCTGCGTTCCGAGAACAAACCCAAACTGGAAAAAGTGCTCAAAGACGCTGGTCTATTGTAATATTCGAAAGCCCCTGCCGTTTGGTCGGGGCTTTTTTTCGAGTCATCTCCGGAAAGGACGGGCTGCGGCCCGTCCTTTCTTTTTTGCTCGCTCCCAACTTCGGAATCCGTTTTTTCTCAGGAAGAAAAAACAAAAGCCCGACGGGGGGTCCCGCCGGGCTTGAGTACTTTGCGCGTCAGACTCGTTCGATTAGGCGGAGAAGGCCTTTTCGAAATTGGGGACGACCTGCTTCTTGCGGCTCATGACGCCGTCCAGCCACACGGACTTGCCGTCGACGGACACGCCAAAGGCCTTCTGAACGACGGTAGCGTCGTCGGAAGCGATCAGCATCTCGGAGCCTTCCTTCATGATGTCGGTCAGGAGCAGGAAGACGGAATGACGACCGTCAGCCTTCACCTTTTCGATCTCGGCCTGAAGGGCTTCCTTGTGGGCGTCCAGCATGGACAGATCAACCACTTCCAGCTGGCCGATGCCGATCTTGTTGCCGGACATGTCGAAATCCTTGTAGTCACGGAACACCAGCTCGCTGGGAGCAGCGCCGTCAACAGCGGATTTGACCTTGAACATTTCCATGCCCAGAGCGTTCACGTCGGCAACGCCGGCGATCTTGGCCAGAGCTTCCACAGCGGCCTTGTCAGCGTCGGTGCAGGTCACGGACTTGAACATGACGGTGTCGCTCAGGATGGCACAGAGCAGGATGCCAGCGATGTTGGCCGGAACCTCGATGCCGTAGAAATCGTACATGGCCTTGATCACGGTACCGGTGCAGCCCACGGGCCAGACCCACATTTCCAGCGGATTGGGGGTGGTCACGTCACCCAGCTTGTGGTGGTCCACAACGCCCAGCACTTCACCCTTGGCCAGATTGTCGAGGGACTGGTTCAGATCGGAGTGGTCAACCAGAATGATCTTCTGATCGGTGGCATCGGTCACGATTTCGGGAGCCTGCAGGCCGAATTTCCCCAGAACAAAGGCGCTTTCGGGAGCGAGTTCGCCCTGAGCGATAGCCTTGGCTTCCATGCCGCGTTTGGTCCACAGGTCAGCGACAGCGATCGCGGAAGCGATGGTGTCGGTATCGGGATTTTTGTGTCCAACTACCAAGATAGCCATATCAAGTCCTCCTAGATTGAATTACCCGTGATTAGGTTAATTTGTCTCTCAAGACAGAATGTGCCAAATATCACAAACACTCGGACATGCCAAGTCAAAACCGACCCCATATCATAATTCCGACAGCAATTGCGATACCCGTTCCGAGCACGGCATACACTCTGGACAGACGCAAAGCCATGAATCCGCCTAGGGATGCGGCGATCCACAGGTGCGCCCAGGAAACATCAATGCGCGAAAGAACACCCGGAAATGCTTGAAAAAATATTTTGAATCCAAATTGAAGCAACATGGTTGCAACGAAAAAGCAAACCCAGGAAGACAGGAAAGTGAGAGCCAGAGAACGAGCAACAAGCATGGCGGGAACATGGTCCTGCTCCGGATGCCGGGACCAGTTCAGCAATTTGTTATAGCTCCAACGGGCCTGATCCCTGAGCATGGCTTCAACCTTGGCTCCCAGCCATGCCAGAGGCATGCTGGCGAACAGCACGCCCATGATTCTGGCGGGCTGTTCCAGCCCGAAATAGGTCGTGAGCGCAAGTGCGGAAAAGGTGGCGGCAGTCAGATGAGGCGGCAGAAATGTGCCCGCAGGGATGAGATCGAGCCAGAAAAGCTCAAAAAAAACAGCTATATAAAGACTTGTCGTAAAGTCCCCTGAGTACACCCCCCCAAAACAGGCCGACAACAAGAGGACGTTCCAGCAGGCCAAGACTTATGGAGTATCTGAACAGGGAAAACAGGGCAAAAAAAAAAGCAGCCAAGGCAAACCACACTGTTGCGTCGTATATGACCATGATCTAAAACCTCACCTGCACCGGATCATTGGGGACACACCGGAAATCCAGGGTAACTCCCTGCCGTTTCAGCATTCTCAGACATCCTTCATCCTCTTCCGACAGAGCGACACTGGGAGAAATCTGTTTTTTCCCGGGGGAATAGTGCACATTCCCGATATTGAGCTGCTCAAAGGAGAACCCATGCTCGTAAGCACGCTTGGCATCCGAGCATGTGGAAAAAAGCACAAGCAGGTCTTCCGGCTTGCCGGGCAGCGAATCTATTTCGGAGGCAAGAGCTTCGACAGGCACGAAAAGGCTTGCCGTGGTCGCTGGAATTGCAAGGGACATTATCTCCTGCTGCAAAATGTCTCCGGCCAGTTCGTCGTTTGCCACGATCACCATGCCTGCTCCGGTGAAGGGCAGCCAGGTTTCAATGATCTGACCGTGAATAAGCCGGTTGTCTATGCGTACCAGAGTGACGGTCATGGCTACTTCCTCGTTTTGCGACGCAGCATGGCTCCGGCAACCATGATGCCCTGCTGTCCGGCATCCTTTACAGTGCTGGCCAGCTTTTCCAGATTCATCTTGCGTCCCTGAATGGCGGATATGACCATGGGCAGATTCACGCCGGTAACAACCTCGATGGTTTCGGATTTGAGCAGCGAAAGGCTCATTGTGGTGGGAGAACCGCCAAAAAGATCCGTCATGATCAGAACGCCGCATTGATCCCCGGCATTTCGGATGGCTCCTCTCACCTCTTCCAGAGTTTCATCAACGCCGCGGTTGACGTCCACCCCCACGGCAAAGCATTTTTCCTGTGGTCCCAGAATGGTCTGGGCCGCCTGGACAAGTTCATTCGCCATGCCGCCATGGGTTACCACCACAATACCGACCTGGCCTCCTCCGCACGATTTTTTCTGCTTTGCTGCCATGAATCAACCCAGTTCAAGGTGCCTGTGTTCGATGGATGCCGCGTAGCCCTTGTCCTTGAGCCGTGCATACACGGCTTCGGCCACGGCAACGGACCTGTGCCTGCCGCCAGTGCATCCCAGTGCCAACGTCATCCTGTATCGCCCTTCTTCCGCATACAGGGGAAGGATGTATTCCAGAAAATCAAGATAGCGGTCGAGAAATTCCGAGCCGGGCTGCCCTTGCAGAACATATTTCGAAACCGCTGCATCCTTGCCCGAAAGCTGCTTCAGTTTTTCATCAAAATACGGGTTCGGCAGGAAACGAAGATCAAAAACCAGATCAGCTTCCCGAGGCACTCCGTATTTGAAACCGAAGGAAATGACATGAACCCGCATTCCCTTGGCCTCTTCATCGAATGCCGCCCACTTCTCCTGAATCACGCGTCTGAGGTCATGGATGGAATACCCCGTGGTGTCGATGACCAGAGCTGCGGTCTGCCGGACGGGGTCCAACAGGTCGCGTTCCCGCTCCAGCGCCTGCTCCAGTCCCAAATCCCGGGTTTCCAGAGGATGCGGGCGACGGGTGGTGGCGTACCGTCGCACGAGCGTGTCCATTCGCGCTTCCAGAAAGACCACCTGAACCGCTGCCTGCTGCTCCTGCAACTGGCTGACGACGTCTTCCCAGCGCCGAGGGAAATCGGGCTGGCGCAGGTCCATGCCCAATACCAGACCTCGATGCTTTTTGTCCTGTCCGGAAAAAAGTTCGGCCAGCTTGGGCACCATGCCCGCTGGCAGGCCGTCAATGCAGAAATATCCGAGATCTTCGAATACCCGGAGAGCCGTGCTTTTTCCGGAGCCGGAAATGCCGGTGACCACGATGACGGGAAAAGTGTTGCGCGGAGACATCGCCACTCGGTTGGTTACGCGTTCTTGAGCAGGTTCCAGAGGGTATCTGCATCCACGGCATCCATGAATTCCTGTCTGAACGAGGAATCGCGCAGGAGCCGGGAAATATGCGCCAGAATGCGCAGATGCATTCCCGCCACCTGAGCCGGAGCAAGCACGAGAAAGAAGATGTGGCAGGGTTTGTGATCGAGCGCATCGAACTCCACCCCTTCGCTGCTGCGTCCCACCAGAACGAGAATCCTGTCCAGATCGTCGAGTTTGCCGTGGGGGATGGCGATTCCATCTCCGATGCCGGTGGAACCAAGCCCTTCACGTTCGAGAAGGACGCGAACGGCCTCGTTCGCGTCCAACTCGGAATATGCTTCGCCCAAGGGGGCGACAAGTTCTTTCAGTACCTCGGACTTTGTCGAGGAAACGAGGTTCGGAAAGATGAGTTTCTTGTCCAGGTAATCACCAAGTATCATGTCAGAATCCAGGTTCGATCAGTCCGAAATCCCCGTTCTTGCGCTTGTAGATGACATTGACGCCTTCGGTTTCCGCATTGCGGAACACCAGGAATTCGTGATCCATGGTTTCAAGCTGCATGGCGGCTTCGTCCACGCTCATGGGCTTTGGTTCATATTCGGAAGTCAGCTCGATCGACGGCGTACGTTCGCCGCTGAGGTCATCAAAGCTGAGGACGTTCATTTGCACGGTCTTGTTGCCGCGCGCCATCTTGCTGCGGCCCTTCATCTTTTCACGCATCTTTCTGAGCTGGGCTTCAACCTTGTCCAGCACCATGTCGATGGTGGAATACATGTCTTCGGAAGATTCGAAGGCCGAGATATGAATATTGTCGGCGGTAAGCACGATGTCCGCCTTGTGGCGAAACTTTTCTACCAGCAAATTCACCTGCAGTTCGGCAACCTCGTCGCCGGTGAAAAACTTTCCAAGCTTTTCAAACCGCTTGTTTGCATAGCCCTTGAGATGATCGGACGGTTCGAAATTCTTAAAGGTGAAGCTGATGTTCATGGTTACCCTCCTGGTTGATGATGGGTACAGACAACCTGTTAAAAAAACTGCTTGCGCTTGGAAGAGGACGGAATGTCCATTGCGGAACGATACTTGGCCACGGTGCGTCGGGCGATGTTCACGTCCAGCTTTTCCTTGAGAATCTCGCCGATGCGTTCGTCGCTCAGCGGCTTCTTGGGATCTTCCTCGGCGATCATCTTCTTGATGAGCGCCTTGACGCTTTCAGAGCCCACCTGAGAGCCGTCACCCAGGTCCAGCGCACTGTTGAAGAAAAACTTCAATTCGAAGATTCCGTGCGACGTGGACACATACTTGTTGGTGGTAATCCGGCTGACAGTGGATTCGTGCATGCTGATGTCCTCGGCGACCTCCTTGAGGATGAGGGGCTTGAGTTTGGTCACCCCGTTCATGAAGAACTCGCGTTGAAAGCGGACTATGCTCTCAACTACCTTATACAAGGTGCGCTGCCGCTGGTACAGGCTTTTCATGAGCCATGCAGCCGAACGCATCTTTTCCTGAAAGTATTCCTTGTCCTTGGCCGGAGCCGCGTCCAGGCTGTCCATGTAGAAGGAATTCATCTGCAGCCGAGGCAGTCCGTCCTCGTTCAGGATGATGACGAAATCGTCGCCGTAGCGGTACACGAAGACATCCGGGCTGACGTAATATGGTTCGGTACTGCTGAAATTAGTCCCGGGCATGGGGTCGAGCTTCTGGATTTCATCCAGATAGCCCTTGAGTTCTTCCAATGAAATCTTGAACTTGCGTGCAAGGGGCTTGTAGCGATGCTTTTCAAGGTCCTCCAGATGCTCGGTAACCAGCGAGACCAGAATGGGGTCTTCGTCCATTTTGAAAAACTCCATCTGGACCATCAGACATTCCTGCGGGGTGCGGGATGCCACGCCCACCGGATCAAGCCGCTGGATGCGTTTGATCACGGCCTCGATGCTCTCTTCCGGAGCGGAAACCATGCATTGTATTTCCTGAATGGAGGCCTGGAGATATCCCTTGCTGTCCAGATTGCCCAGAATGACTTCACAGATGGCAAGGTCCTGTTCCGTGAAATCGGAAAGATGAATCTGCCAGCTCAGATGGCCTTCGAGAGAAGGTTTCGATGCCAGACGGGCTTCAAAGGAGAGCCCTTCTTCAGGGTGGTCCGTTTCCCGGACCTGAGCCTGCTTCGAGGTACTTGAAAATTCACCGAGATAGTTTTCCCAGTCCGCATTGCGGACCAGTTCCTCGTTTTCCTGGGATTCGCTCAGCTTTTCGTTGGGGTCGCTTTCATGCTGCGGTTCGATGGGGTCCGTTTCCGATTCGTCCAGAAACGGGTTTTCCAGAAGTTCCTGCTGAACCGTTTCAACCAATTCCAAACGCGAGAGTTGCAGCAGCTTGATGGCCTGCTGCAACTGGGGAGTCATGACCAGTTGTTGCGAAAGCTTGAGTTGTTGTCTGAGTTCCAGTCCCATATTGATGCCCTGTGAACGCCGCTGAAGCCCGTTCCGGGTTGTGCTCGATTATCAAATCATGCGTTATTGTAATCCGATCGTTTGTGATACTATGCCACACACTGGGCACCCCTGCAAGACAAACCGCCTAACATGCCGTGACTATAGAAAATATACAGGCAGATACACGATATGAAAAAAGTGTACCAAACCTTTCCGGGAGGTGTAAATCGGGAAAAGGGGAAAAAACGCGGAATCCGCTTTTACAGGCGAAAATCCTCGCCGAGATATATCTGCCGAGCCTGACTGTTCTGGACGATTTCCTCGGGAGCTCCCTCCAGAATGACCGCGCCTTCGTAAACGAGATAGGCGCGGTCGCAGATACTCAGGGTCTCGCGCACATTGTGGTCGGAAATCAATACGCCGATGCCCATGCTCTTGAGCACGGAAATGATTTCCTGAATGTCGATGACCGCAATGGGGTCAATGCCGGCAAACGGTTCGTCGAGCAGGATGAAATCCGGGTCCAGAATCAGGGCCCGGGCGATTTCCAGACGACGACGTTCGCCGCCGGACAGGAACATGGAGGCCTGATCCTGAAGTTTGGTGATGGTAAACATCTCCAGCAGCTCGTCGGCGCGGGCCCGCTGCTGAGCCCGGGTCATGTCGGTCTGTTCCAGAATGATCTCCAGATTCTGGCGGACGGTCAGCTTCTTGAAGATGGAGCTTTCCTGGGGAAGATAGCTCACGCCGAGGCGTGCGCGTTCATGAAGAGGAAGGCCGGTGATGGGCTTGCCATGCAGCGACACCTCGCCGGCATTGGGTTTGACAATGCCGACAAGCATGTAGAACGTCGTGGTTTTCCCCGCGCCGTTGGGACCGAGAAGTCCCACGACTTCCTTGGGATTGACCTCAAGGCTGATGCCGTGCACCACCTCGCGTTGGCCGTAGCGTTTGGCCAGCCCTTTTGCAGCAAGTCCTTTGGACATTTTCGTTAGTCCACCTTGATCTTGGGAGTCAGGAAGATGGCTTCAACGCGCTTCTTGCTGCCGCCCACGACTTCGCTGCGGTTTTCACGCACGTAGAAATTGATGACTTCACCGGCAATGGAATTGGGACCGTCCTTGAGAACCGGATTTCCCTCCATGCGAAGCAACTGCTTTTCCACATGGTAGGTGACGGTTTCACAGGAGCCTTCCGTGTTGTCCTTGCGAGCCCGGACATTGCCGTTGGCCACGATACGGTCAACGCTGTCCACGCTGAACGCCTTGTCATTGGCCGAGGAAAAGAAGGCGGAGAGTCTGTCCGCATCGAGGATCAGCTTGCCGTGCCTGGCCTTCACATTGCCAACAAAGGACACGACCTTGTTTTTTTCATCATAGGTCATGCGGTCGGCCGTAATCTTGACCGGGGCCTTTTGGGGATCAGCTCCCAAAGGCTTGACTGCTGCCGGAGGTTCCACGGCCACCGCCGCAGTCAGTTCGCCCTCCCCTTCGGGTTCGGGGACGGCTTCCGGCTGTTTTGCCGGAGTATTCACGACTTTCGCGGACTCGGGAACGGCAACCAGATATTTGGCATTGGCATATCCCAAGGCGCGTTTTTCGTCCCTGACGGTTTCCTTGAGATCAAACACGGCAATCCATCCATCCCTGGCAAAATCCACGCGTACCTGTTCCCCCTTGGTCAGGGTCAGCACATGCGCGGACTTGGGACTACGCGCCTCTCGCACATTGAGATTCACCGAGGCGGCCCGAATTTCTCCCCACTCCCCGGCCATGGCGGAAAAAGCGGCGAGAAACGTCAGCAGTATGGCGAAAGATGCGATTCGGGTCGTTTTCATCGGAGAGTTACTCCTTGTTCTGTGCTTCGTAAAAGGGACTTTCTTCAATGCCTTCCGGGGCCAAAAGAGCGGTCACCCCGCCAGCCGCGATCATCTGACGCGACACGAGATCGATTTCCACGGCCATGGCCTTCACCAGCATATCCGGCCGTTTCACGGCCACTCCGCCCTTGAGGTATACCTTTTCAATGGCACCGACATAATCAAGCTGCCCGGCATCCAGAGTAAACGGACCGAAGCGGCCCTTGACTTCATCGTGCAGCATGAGGTTGTCATTTTGCTGGTCCACTTCGCCGGTTGCCGCCTTGACATAGACTTCCTGACGGTCTTTGCCAAAATAAGCCTGCAACTGCGGTCGTTTGACCACAATATATTTCATTTCCTGATTGTATTTGGCTTCGGCCGCAAGAATCTTCCACTGCATGACCCCATCCCGGCCCTGCACCAGTTCAACATCCTCGGCGGAAACCGTGGCATTGGCAACGGCGCGTTCTGCCTGGGAAACAACGGGACGGACCTGCTTGGCAGGCCGAGGCGGAGTGGAAAAAAAGTACGCCTTGACAGCAATGCCCAGAGCAAGCCCCGAGGCGAATATCAGGAGTAGAACCAGAGCAGGACGCCCTTTCATCTAGTCAGCCCACTTTTGCCAGAGACCGTCCAGCAGGCCCTGTGCGTCGAGGATGAATTGCACGGCCTCGCGTACAGCCCCATGCCCTCCGGCTCGGGTGGAAACCCAGTGGGCTTCCTTGAGAACCTCGGGCACAGCGTTATTCACGGCCATGGAAAGCCCGACTTTGCGCATGACACCCACATCGACCCAATCGTCGCCCAGAAATGCGGCCTGATCCGCAGTGACGCCGACCTTTTCGCACATTTCCTGAAACAGCGGCAGCTTCCGTCGCTTTCCCGGATAGTAATGTTCTATGCCGAGTTCGCGGACACGGGTTTCCACGGCCTTGTGGTTCAGGCCGGTAATCACCCCGACCTCCACCCCGGCGGCCTGCGCCAGCTTGATGCCGAGACCATCCTGAACATTGAAGCGTTTCATGACTCTGCCATCGGCATCGTAATAGAGACCGCCGTCCGTAAGCACGCCATCGACATCCAGCACGAGCAGCTTGATTTTCGCGGCTCTTTCCCTTGCATTATCCGGCATCGGAAATCTCCCAGAGGGCCTTGAGGCGACGCAGCACCTTTTCGACATCCCGCAGAGCCAGACTGTTGGGGCCGTCGCAAAGCGCCTTGTCCGGATCGGGATGCACCTCCATGAACACGCCGTTCGCGCCAGCGGCCACGGCTGCCCCGGCCAGTACCGGGACATACTGGCGCTGGCCTCCCGAAGCGGTGCCCAGTCCGCCGGGCAACTGAACGGAATGCGTGGCGTCGAACACCACGGGCACGTCGAATTTGGCCATTTCCGGAATGGACCGGAAGTCCACCACGAGATTGTTGTACCCGTACGTGGACCCGCGTTCGGTCAACCAGACGCGGTCATTGCCGGAATCCCGCACCTTCCGAACTGCGTTTCGCATATCCCAGGGGGCCAGAAACTGCCCCTTCTTGATGTTGATGATGCGTCCGGTCCCTGCTGCGGCAACCAGCAAGTCGGTCTGGCGGCAGAGAAAGGCCGGAATCTGCAGCACGTCCACGACCTTGCCGACAATTGCGGCCTGATCCGGGACGTGAATGTCCGTAATCACGGGCAAACCGGTTCTGTTCCTGACTTCCTCCAGAATTCGAAGCCCCTCCTCCATGCCCGGCCCGCGGTAACTGGTTACCGAAGTCCTGTTGGCCTTGTCGAAAGAGCTCTTGAATATCAGGGGAAGGCCGAGGCCTCCGGCGATTTCCGCCAGAGCCTCGGCCGTTTCAAGCACTATTTCCCGGCTTTCGATGACGCAAGGACCGGCAATGATGAACGGGCCTTCCTTGCTCGCGGTGTACAAATCCATGAAGTGCTACTTGTCCTTGTTTACCTTTGCGGCCTTGATGAACTCCCTGAACAGGGGGTGCGGACGCATCGGGGTGGACTTGAATTCCGGGTGGAACTGGCAACCCAGGAACCAGGGATGATCAGCAATTTCCACGATCTCCATCAGGGATTCGTCCGGAGCCGTGCCGGAAAAGCTCAGACCGCCCTCTTCGCAGCGCTTGATGAATTCGTTGTTGAATTCATAGCGGTGACGATGGCGCTCGTCGATGTTCACGGTCTGGTAGGCTTCATACGCCTTGGTGTCCTTCCTGAGCTTGCAGGGGTATGCGCCGAGACGCATGGTGCCGCCCTTGTCGGAATCCTCGTCGCGCACTTCGATCTTCTTGGTGCGGAAGTCGTACCATTCCTTCATCAGATAGATGATGTTGTGCGGAGTGTCGGGATCGAACTCCTCGGAATGCGCGCCTTCGAGACCAAGCACGTTGCGGGCGAATTCAATGCAGGCGCACTGCATGCCGAGGCAGATGCCGAAAAAGGGCACCTTGTTTTCGCGAGCATACTGGATGGCGAGAATCTTGCCTTCCACGCCACGGGCTCCGAAGCCGCCGGGAACCAGAATGCCATCCAGTCCCTGCATCTTCTTGGCCACGTTCTTGGCCGTGACCTTTTCGGAGTTCACGTATTCCAGCTCGACCTGCACCTCGTTGGCCACGCCACCGTGAATCAGGGCTTCGTGCAGGCTCTTGTAGGCCTCGGTCAGGTCGACGTACTTGCCGACAATGCCGATCTTGACCGATCCCTTGGGGTTCTGGAGAGTGTGCACGAGGTTCTGCCAGGAAGCGAGCTCGGCATTCTTGGCCGGAAGACGAAGCAGGATGGCAATCTTCTGATCCACGCCATCCTCGTAGTACTTCAGCGGCACTTCATAAATGTTTTTGACGTCAATCGCGGAGAACACGGCATCCGGATCCACGTCGCAGAACATGGCGATCTTCTTCTTGAGGCTGTCGTCCAGAGTGACCTCGGAGCGACACAGAATGATGTCGGGCTGAATGCCGATGCTCCGCAGTTCCTTGACGGAATGCTGGGTCGGCTTGGTCTTGAGTTCGCCCGCCGCGCGCATGTAGGGGACCAGAGTAAGGTGAATGTACAGGACGTTTTCCCGGCCCAGATCGTTCTTGAGCTGACGGATGGCTTCCAGAAAAGGCAGTCCCTCGATGTCGCCCACGGTACCGCCGATTTCGATCAGGGCCACGTCTTCGCCGTTGGGCATGTTGATGACGGCTTCCTTGATCTGGTCGGTGATGTGCGGGATGACCTGAACAGTGCCGCCGAGGTAGTCGCCGCGGCGTTCCTTCTGAATGACGGTGTTGTAGATGGAACCGGAAGTGTAATTGTTCTTCTGGCTCAGGGACACGCCCAGATAACGCTCGTAATGGCCAAGGTCCAGGTCGGTTTCGGCGCCGTCGTCGGTCACGTACACTTCACCATGCTGAAACGGGTTCATGGTTCCCGGGTCGACATTGATGTACGGATCAAGTTTCTGAATGGTTGCCTTGAGGCCGCGTGCCTGAAGCAGAGCGCCGATGGAAGCGGCGGCAAGGCCTTTACCGAGAGAGGAAAGCACTCCTCCGGTAATAAAAATGAACTTGGTTTTCATGGAATTGAAAGCCCCTTGCTTGTGCTTGATTTCTAAGGGTTATCACAAAAAAAAGTCATGGACCGGCCATGTTGACGGCGGGCCGTCGGACACGTATGTTCCTCGCCATCGCCGCGCTGCGTAGAATTATGCAGGGTAAAGCCACAAAGTCAATACGAAGAGGAGAAATTCATGTCCCGCGTCAAAGCCCTGGTGATCACCGGTTACGGAACCAACTGCGAGAATGAATCCGCATACGCGGTCAAGGCTGCGGGAGCGGATTCCGCAGATGTCATATATTTCTCCGATCTGGCGGCAGGCCATGTGCGCATGGATGCCTACAATTACCTGATTTGTCCAGGCGGATTTCTGGATGGAGACGATTTGGGCGCAGCGCAGGCCGCCGCGCTTCGCTGGCGTTGGTCCAAGACCGAAAACGGCGACCCCGTTCTGAACCAGTTGAAAAACTTTTTTCAGGACGGCGGCATCATTCTCGGCATCTGCAACGGATTCCAGCTTCTGTGCAAGCTGGGACTGCTCCCGGCTGTTGGTGGAAAGTACTTTGAACGGCAGGTCTCCCTGTCCTACAACGACTCCGGCAGATTCGAGGACAGATGGGTGCATCTCAAGGCCAATCCGGCCTCTCCCTGCGTCTTCACCAAGGGATTGGACAAGCTGTATGTCCCGATTCGCCACGGCGAAGGCAAGATCATTCCCAAGGATGAAGCCTTTCTGCAGGAGCTGGTGGATGCCAACCTTGTTGCCGTCCAGTACGTGGACCCGGAATCCGGCAACCCCACGCAGGAGTATCCCTACAATCCCAATGGTTCGCCTCTGGGCATCGCCGGTCTGACCGACCCTTCCGGCCGCATTCTGGGCCTCATGCCCCATCCCGAGGCATACAACCATCCCACGAATCACCCCTCCTGGACCCGTGAAGGTGCGGACGCCCATCCTCTGGGGTTGGCCATGCTCGAAGCCGGAGTCCGCTACCTCAGGGAACTGTAAGCCCGTCATGTCCGGTTCCCGTCACATTCCGCCGACCAATCTGAATTGGCGGGAACTCATGGCCCCGGCCTTTGCCGAAGCCTGCAAGGCAGCCAAGGCCGGGGAAGCTCCCATTGGAGCCGTCCTGTTCACACTTTCCGGCGATCTGATCGCCTCGGCGCACAACGCTCCCATCGTCATGAATGATCCGACCGCGCACGCGGAAGTGCTCTGCTTGCGCAAGGCAGCGCAACAGCTCGAAAACTACCGCTTGCCGAACACCGTTCTTGCCGTAACGCTCGAACCCTGCATCATGTGTGTCGGGGCCCTGCTTCATGCCCGGGTCGCAGGCGTTGTCTTCGGAGCCCGCGACCCCAGAGCCGGAGCCCTTGTTTCCAATCTCGACGGACACGCCCTCCCCTTTGCGAATCATCACCTCTGGACAGTGGAAGGCGTTCTGGCCGAAGAGAGCTCGGGGCTGCTGAAACGGTTTTTCCTGGAACGAAGAAAACACTGACGCTTTTCCAATTTCCCTTTTGATGATCCTTGCCTGAAGAGATCCGCCGACTTCGCGTCTTCTTTCACCCGGACACCCCGCAATACATTCGCATCTACAACCCCACGGCTTGCAGAAAACGTTGTGCGGCCACACCGGTAGCGACATGCCGACGGGTTTCCCCGGAAAGCTCAAGGCGTCCGGATTGTTCGAGAGGCTGACTGTCGTAGGTGTTTTTCAACACGATTTCAAAATGTTCGCGCAACAGGCGGAATGACGTTTCAACCTCGGGATATTCCCCGTCTTCCCGCCACGGCAGGCGGAGGCTGTCCGAAAGCTTTCCCTGCTTGTGGCTCGGCGTATGAAGCCGATAGGTTTCGCAAGGAAGTCCCGCACGCTCCGCATGGCCGGGATGGCAGTGGTTCGTCCATCCCTGCGGAGGTCTGGGAATGGAGCTTTCCAACACGACCTGAGGAACAGCCAGATTTCGTTCAAAGGGTTCCAGACTGATGGAGTATTCCAGCATGGGACGATAGTTGCCGCGTTTCTTGCGGATGGTCCATTCAAGAATCATGTCGCCTCCTCATTGCACGATGTCGATGACGTTGCCGAACGGGGGAATCCGTCCGCCTCCTCCGATACGTGCCCACAGCACGGGATACGGAGGAATGTTTTCAGGAAAACCTGTGGAGACCATGTCCGTCAGATATACCAGACAGGCTGGTGCCATGCCGGTTTCCTCGACATGGCGGAACACGGGCCGAAAATCCGTTCCACCGCCACCGCATGCCTTCAGCGAGAGGGGCAGATCTTCACGGCGAACCGTTTGTTCCCCCATGATTTCCCGATCGCAGTACAGAATTCGAAGTGTGGTGTCATACTGCTCCAGAATCGCGGAAAGCTCGGCCGCAAACTGTTCCAGATCATGGGCAGTCACGCTGCCGGAAGTATCAAGAGCCAGAACGACCTCGGGCAGAGCTTCCTGCGCAAGGGACGGGAAATACAGCCCCATGTGCAGATGTCTGCGGCTGGGAGGTGTCCAGGCATAGTCGTTGCGTGCCCTGTCCCGAATGAACCGATCCAGCAATTCGCGCCAATCCAGCCTCGGGGAAAGCACGGACTTGACCAGCCTTTCCAATCCGCCGGGCAACTTGCCCATGTCCCTTGCCTGCTGCGCGGCTTCGGCAAGAGCCATGCGCCATTCCTCGTCCGCCTTTTCCTGTCCCCGAGGACTGCCGGAACCGTCCTCGTTGTCCGCGTCGCGCACTTCGCCGCTTCCACCCGGATCGCCGGACATCCCGGGGTCTTTCGAATATTCGGCCTCGCCATCATCCCCGCTGTCCGGTCCGCCATCCTGTTCGCCCTGCCCTCCACTTCCGGAAACTTCGTCTCCCGAGCCCTCTTCGCCATGCGACGATCCAGCCTGTTCCGGTGCGGCATCGCCCTGCTCCTGGCCATCCCCGGACTCGCCGAGTTCCCCGGGACCGTCACCGGATGCAGCGGAGGCCAGAGCCGCATAGATTTCGTCCGCATTCAAGCCGTGGTAGGCGGGATTGTCCAGATACCCGACAGGCAGGTTCAATCCGGCATCCAGCAAAAGCCAATTGATGGCATGATCGCAGGCCATGTTCCATAAATCATGGTCGCGCCCCTTGCGCCGGGTGTGATGCTGACAGGCTGGGTGCATCACGGTATGCGCCAGCAGGCCGCAGAGGGCGTCCGGTTCCAGACTGTCCACATAGGCCGGGTTGTAGGCAAGAGTTCGCCCATCGGTCCATGCTGTTCGGCACGTCGAGTCCTCCTCCGGAGTCATGCGCAGACACAGACTCCCGAAAAAGGGGTGATCCAGAACAAGGGCTGTCCGCGCCTTGAGCAGTTTTCTGCGGATGGTCTCGCGCATCAGAACAGCACATCCGCATTGGCTTCGGCCCAGCGGGAAAAGGCTGGGGTTCGCACCATGTCCCGATGGGTGCGCACCGCGCCGCGAACCAGAACCACACCGAATTCCGACGGCAGTCTGGAAGCATAGGTCACAAGCGCCTCGGAAGTCTCGTTTCCGGCCTTTCTGGCCAAGGCTTCACACAAGGCGTACATGGTGGCTGGACTTTCGGGCATGGCAGCGGTCTCTGGAGCGGCAAGGACCTCATCCGGATCGGGAAGCTCGCGGTAGACCTTGCAGAAACCGACGAATTCCGCAGCCGCACCTTCGCCCACGGCCCCCTTGACCAGATCGTATTCCATGTCGGCCGCAGGTACTGCCTGCGCAATGCGGGCAACATATTCCCAGGTACGCGGCGAGGGAAACGCCTTTTCACTTCCCTGCGGATCAAAATCATGCAGCAGGGCGGGGCGGAAACGGATGAAGGCAAGCAGTTCCGGCGACAGGCCCCGGGATTCCGCCCATTCGAGCCAATCCTTCACATCCGTCTCGAAATCAAGGTGAACAAACCGGTTGGCCAGAGCCGATGGCATCCGATGCGTCACCGCACGATCGGATTCCCGGTTGCCGGCCGCCACCACGGTCCATCCGTCGGGCAATTCATATTCCCCTATCCGACGGTCCAGCACCAACTGATAGCAGGCGGCCTGCACCAGAGGCGGAGCCGCATTCAATTCATCCAGAAAGAGAACCCCTTCTCCCCGAGTCGGCAAAAAGGACGGCGGGCACCAGCTTGCGGTTCCGTCCTTCTCGATCCTCGGCAGTCCGCGCAAGTCGACCGGGTCGAGCAGAACGGCTCTGATGTCCACGAGTTCACGGCCCAGTTTCTCGGCCACCTGTGCCACAATCTGACTTTTGCCCACTCCCGGCGCTCCCCAGACAAAGACGGGCTGAGCCAAAGGCACAAGGAGCTTCAAAGCGTTTTCAATCTGTTTCGGTGTCATCAATATTCCTAGGCAGCCTTGCGAAAGGCAACGCCCTCCTGGCGCATGTCTTCCACGATCCGCTGCAGTTCATTCATGTTTCCGATCAACCGCTCCAGGCATTCATCCGCCCGTTGCGTTCCTTCCGCCGTATTTCCGGCTACATCATTGATGACCTTCACAACACGCCCCATCTGTTCCGATGCTGCGGCCTGCTGATCCGATGCCGTGGCAATTCCCTGTATGCGGTTCGTTGCATCCCGAGATAATGTCACGATGGCATCGAGCGCCTGTCCGGATTCCCTGGCCGAGGAGGTCACGTCATTCATGGCTTTTCCCGCCTCCCGCATTCCTTCGATATTGGAATCCGCGACAAGACGAATGGAATTGATGATTTTTCCAACCCTGCCGGTGGCATCCATGGTCTTTTCCGCCAGCTTGCGCACCTCATCCGCCACCACGGCAAACCCTCGACCGGCATCTCCGGCACGGGCCGCTTCTATGGCGGCATTCAAGGCCAACAGATTGGTCTGATCCGCTATGTCGCTGATCACCTCGATGACGCTGCCGATGTTCCCGGTTTCCCTGCCCAGTCTGTCCACGTTTTCGGCCAGAGAATGATACAGGGCGTCCAATTCCGAAATCGCATGAATGCTCCGTTTCACGATCCGAGCCCCCTGCACGGCCTGTTCCGTGGCCATGGAGGACTTGGCGACAGCCTCTCCGGAATTGCTGGAAATATCCGCTGCCGCGATGTTCATCTGTTCCATGGACTCCCCGGCCTCTTCCAGCTTGCGTTGCTGGGAAGCAGCTCCCTGCCCTGCGGAACGCACCGTTGAAAGCAGATTGCCGGCTCCGCCGCACACCATGTCCACCACCTGTTCGATTTGCGACGACGCCTGTTCCAATGTCTGTCCTCTGGCTGCCTCGGCTCTGGCGGATTCCTGTTCCGCACGCCGCACGGCGCGAGTTGCCTTGCGGGATTCCTTGAAAGCTTCCCGGCGCATGGCTTCGGCATCATCGATTTTTTCCCGTACACCGAAAATGATTTCACCCACGGCCTTGCCAAGCTCTCCCATTTCCGCAGGATGGTTCGACCGGGGGAGATTTTCATAATTCCCTGACGCCGCATCCCGGCACGAAGTGCAAATGTCCTCCAGAGGGCGGCACACGTACCGGCACAACGCTGCCGAGGTAAAAAGAAACAGGATGAGCAGTCCCAGCGCCACGGTTCCGCCAAGCCACCAATGCGCATGAGGCATTTCCATCCGGGCAACATGAAATCCGCTGACCGCGGCCGCCCCGAGGCATACGCCGCCGACCAGTCCGTTGACAGCCCAGATGCAACGGGCCGCACGATTCAGACGAAAAAAGGATCCAACAAGGAAAAGAATCCGCCGCATATGTTCTCCCGTTACGCAATCAGGCTGGAATTTCCACAAGGTTGAAGCGAACGTTGCTGACATCCTCCATGAATTCCTCACCGCACTCCTGCGCGATCTCGTTTTCCTCGTGATATCGCCAATTCACCACAATATTCCGGCCTTTGGCCGCCTCATTGTCGAGCATGTCGAAAAGGTCCATGAACACCTTGGACGTGGAACTGTTGAAATAGATGACCTCCATGTTCAATTCGGTGCGGGTGCGAGGGGCGGAGTCCATGTAGGATGCGAGCCAGTCGAACATGGGAGTGTAGAATCGGGAGCAGTTTTCCGGGTACGATTCCCCCCTGATCTCGAAAACACCTGACGTCGGATCGAAATCGATGAAAGGAGATGATTTGGTCCCCTGCACGGTATATTTGGTCATGGTTTGCCTCCTGTTGACAGTGTGTTCAAATCTTCAAGCCGGAATCAGGCAACGACCTTCATGGAAAAAAAGGACGTATCGCAATCCACGGGAATGATCCTGAAATCCATGGGCCCGGCAGCCTTTCGGGCCATGTCGATGAATCCCAATCCCGCTCCCTTGGAATCCGGTGCAGGACCATTGCGGCGTTGTTCCCTGTAAAGAACCTTGAGGTCGGCCTTGCTCATGGAGCGAACCTTTTCGATACGTTTCGAAAGAGTCTCTCCATCCTTTGCCGCGATCCGATTGGCGCAGGCCACGAAAAAACGTCCGTCATCCTCCTGCCCCACGACAACCTGCCCGAGAGCAATTTCGCCATTGCTTTCAGTATGATCCGTACTTTTGTCCACGGAGTATCGAACGATGTTCTGCATTTGTTCCACAAGAATCGCAAACACGCGGTGCACGACATTTCTGTCCGCGACCTCAAAACGCATCTTTTCGCGCATCAATTCGGCAAAACTCTCCACCATACCCTGTGAAACAGGACCGTTGAAATACAGTATTGCCCGATCTTTCTGGAATTTTTCATAGTATCCAAACATTTCCGGTGTCATTTCATTCGCTCCTCGCCTAAATTTCAAATCCAAGCACCGTGACATCATCTCTTCTGGGTTCCTCACCTCTATAGTCTTCAAGCGTTTTTCTCAGCGGAATATCCTGTCCTTCCAACGTGTTGTCCGCATGCTCCAGCAAAAAGGCCAAGAGCCGACTTTTTCCAAACGGCAATCCCCTGGGACCGCCGACCTGATCCGTGACGCCATCCGTTGTCAGAAAGAAACGCATTCCGGGCCGCAACGAAACTTCGTGATCGGTAAAAGCAAATGCTTTGGGCGAACGCACGTATCCGATGCCGCAACGATCTCCCTTGAGCGTACGAATCTGATGATTTTCCATGATGAACAAGGGACGATTCGCACCGGAAAAAAACAAACGGCTTCTGTCCGGTTCGATGAAGCACAACGCGCAATCAAGCCCGTCATCGGATCGGGACGTCCCATCGTTTTGACCAAGAGCATCCTTGATGAGGCAATTCAGTCTGGCCAGCACTTCGGAAGGCTTTGCGGAATTCGCTTCGAACACGGCCCTTTCCAGCATAGACTGCACGATCAGGGTCATGAATGCGCCGGGCACGCCATGGCCTGTGCAATCTATGACCGCCACGAAAAAACCGGAGCCGTACCGTTTCACCCAGCAGGAATCTCCACCAACCCTGTCCCGTTGGCTCCAAAGCAGAAAATGACTGCTGAAAATGTCACTGAATTTGCCCACGTCCGGCAGAAACGAGGTTTGAATCAGGCTGGCGTATTCGATGCTTTCCAGAATCTGATGTTGCGTTTCGGCCAGTTTGTCGATGGCACTGGCCAGCTTCTGCTCCCGAGTGGCAATGGCGTACCCCATCCAGTGCAGATTTCGCCTGAGTCGCATGAAATCATGCTCCTCCCCCTGCTCCGGCGGCAGCACATCCAGAGAATAATCCCCCCTCTTGAGCCGATAGCACTGGTCATTCAATTTCCGAATGCTGTGTTCGGCCATGAGCAGACTGAGCCCGCGCGATATGGGGATGAAAAGGATCACGGACAAGGTCAGAAATCCTACCGTGAAATTGAGCAGTGAGCTCTGATCCTGCGAATAGCCGACCAAAAGCAGTGCGAGGGGAAAGAGAACAAGCCCCAGAAACAGGACAATATCCATTTTTCGTCTGATGCTCCACCCGGCTACGCGTTCAACCATGCCATTCACCCATGTCATTTTCGTTTCAACCTGTTTTATGAATTTGAGTTTCATTTTCATTAAAGTTCGAAAAAAAACACTACATGCAGCAAGGACGACGAAACACTTCAACCCGATCCCGACCATTTTTCTTGGCCGCGTACAGCGCGATATCCGCGTATTTCAGCAGTTCATCAAGATCACGTGTCTTTTCACTCCAGGAAGTGACGCCGATACTGACAGACAACTGCAATGGGCCGTCCCTGGTCGGCACGATTTCATCCCTGACCGCAGCTCGAATGCGATCCGCCACAAAACAGGCGTCCATCCTTCCGGAACCGGGAAGCAGAATGACAAACTCCTCTCCTCCGAAACGTCCGATAACATCAATTTCACGGACCGAGGCACAAAAAACCGAAGCCAGGGTTTGCAAGGCCTGATCGCCCACATCGTGCCCGTGGGAATCATTGACCGACTTGAAATGGTCCACATCCACCATGAGCAGGGAAAGCGCTCCGCCATGCCGTTGATTCCGCGCCAGTTCCCTGCGGGCCAACTCAATGAAGTAGCCCCTGTTCCACAGCCCGGTCAGGCTGTCCGTCCGGGCGAGTCGGCACATCTCTTCCATCATGCACTTCCGTTCGGTCACGTCCACGATCACGCCCACGATTCCGCCAGGCGCTTCCTCCTGTTCAGGCAACAGACTGGCACTCAGTTCTCCCCAGAAGAATCTTCCGTCCGAATGCTTCATTTCGGTTTGATAGGCACGCAGGCTTCCCTGCCGTTCAAGCGTGTTTTCATAGCGCTTCACTGAGGAAATACTGCGAAACATTTCCTGCACCCTTGAAAAACAGGCCAGAAAATCAGAGGGAGTGGCATAACCGAACATGTCAGCCAGAGCGGGATTGACCTCTACCAGCCTGCCATCGGGGCTAGCGCGAAAAATGCCTTCAACCACGTTTTCAAATATGCTGCGATACTTCCATTCGCTGGCGGTCAAGGATTGATTCAGTTCATTCAGACTGTTCTGCATCCTGTCACCCATGGTCACCAGACGACGACTTTGGCGCAGCAATTTTCCGTATTCCGCAACAAGGGAATCAAAAGCCTGAATTTTTTTCCCTGATTCCAAGCAGGTACGAACCCGGCCCAGAATTATTTCCTCTTTCCTGAATACCGCCTTCTGCACGCGCTTCCCCTCCGGAATCCGAACTGATTTCGTCATGTCGAATTGACTGATATTGATATTCGTTTTCAATGTCAAGAGACTCCCACTCTAAAAAAAGCATTGGCGCTCTTCAGCAGGACACCGAAATGAGATTCTGTTTCGTAAGGGACCACCGCTCGCATTTTTTGGTGAAGAGGATGTGCCGTACGCTCAAGGTTTCCAAGAGCGGATATTATGCGGGCTTTCCACAAGGTTTTTGCCCGAAGGCGGCCACCTCACGGCCTTTTGATCCACAGCGACAGGGAAATTCAGCTTGCCAGCCATGATTTCCGATCGGAATTGAGAAGACATGGCTGCGTTCAGAGCATGAGCCGCAAAGGAAATTGCTGGGACAACGCCGTTGCTGAATCCTTCTTTCATACCCTCAAGACTCAATTCGTCCGACATCGGCGATTCTCAAACAGCCTTGAGGCGGAACTGGCGCTGTTTCAATACATCGAGGCCTACGACAACCGGAGGCGGAGACATTCCTCAAATGGCTGGATATCGACCGCCGAATTTGAAAAACAACTCGTCATGAAGGAAGTGGCTTAACTGGTGGTCCACTTTTTTGTAGCAGGATCACATTGTTTCTCATGACTTTTGAAGGACCATGGTGGGCTTGGGAAGGCCTCCATAAATCAAACGCTCCCTCGACTCAGCTGATCATGGGGGCGATATGCATTGCGGCCCTACCCTTAATTCTTCAACGAAAACCCAAGAGCTGTGGCTGGCGAGAAATGGGCCCGGGCCCTCTTGAATGCCATTTCGAATCATGCCATGATTCAATATAGACAACCCTGCGTCAGGGCGCATTGAGTCTTGCGCACGGAGGATGGCCGCGTCGATTGCATGTATTGCTGCCACTTGCCTGGAACCGCCGACTCGCGACATCCGATTTGCTACCAAGCGGTTCCGGCGAGAGAATGCAAATGACCATGACGCGACGTGAGATGTTGCAGGCGATGGGAATGGTGGCTGCGGCCGCCGCCGTAAGCCCCGGGACGGCTTTGTCCAAGTCCATGCCCAAAGCTCCGGGAGGGGGCCTCCTCAAGAGCGACGCCCACTGCCACGTGGTGGACTTCATTCAGGGCAGCGAAGGGCTCAAAAGCCTGATCGGGCATATGAACAAGGCCGGGGTGGCGCACTGCCAGATCATGGGTCTGCCTGTGACAAAAAAATGGGACAGGGTCGATCGGAAGCCGCCGACCTATTATCTCGACAACGATTCCCGGGTTTATTTTTACGGGTCCACGGACGTGGACGTGGCCAGAGCGTATCAGGCCCTGCCAGAGAGCGAACGCGGTCGGCTCCACCCGTTCCTGTGCGGTTTCAATCCCACCGACCAATACGCCATCAACCATGTACGCCGGATGTTCGACTGGTTTCCCGAAGTCTGGCAGGGCATCGGCGAAATCATGCTGCGCCACGATGATCTCACCGCCCTGACCTTGGGCGAGACGGCCACGGCCGACCATCCGGCCTTGGATTCGGTCTATGCTTTTGCCGCCCGGCGCAACCTACCGGTTCAACTGCATTCCAATGTCGGCAACAAGCGGCTTGGGGAACCGGTGTATCTCTACGAAGTGGAAAACGCTCTGGCCAAGCACCCGGAGACCACAATTATCCTGGCGCACGCCGGGGTGTCCCGGTCTTTCTCCATTCCGACCATCACGGCCGACATCAAGGGGCTGATGACCCGCCGTCCCAACCTCTGGATCGACCTGTCGTGGGTGGTCTACGAGGAGTGCGTGGCCCCGGGCGGCCATGTGGACGAACGCTGGGTCGATTTGGTGGAGACGTTTCCCCGGCGGGTCATGATCGGCACGGACATGATAGGCCACTGGTCGGAGTACGCGGCCGCCATCGGCAAGTACGATCCATTTCTGGCCAAACTGGGGCCGGAGACTGCCATGCGGGTGGCCAGCCGCAACTTTCTGGATTTGGTCGGCGCAACAAAGCGCACCCCGGCCACGGCCGATCCCGGGAAGGAGGAACAGCCCTTGCAGCAACGTCTGTCCTTGCTGTCCTCGGACGTGGTCGAGGTATAGCCCGGCCGTCGGGGACATTCCCCTTTTCGCACCCCAAAACGGTGAAGGCTCCTCGGTGTCGCGCTACACCTAGAAATGGGAGGATTACCTGTGCATCTAAGGTGTTGGCGCAGATCACAAGGAACCACCATCCTGAAGTAAGCACCATGGGTAACGAGATAACTGGGCCATTGCTGACTTTTCGGGGCATGCCGTCAACTCCGATTTGTGTGACCGATTTGTGTAATTGGGTCACCGGAGCATGATTTCGGCCCTTTTGTTCAGGACGTCGAATTGGAAAAAAGAAAAGGACTACAGGCGTTTACCCATAGTCCCCATTGCTGGCTGGCGGAGAGGGTGGGATTCGAACCCACGTATGGGGGTTACCCATAACTCGATTTCGAGTCGAGTATAAAGAAATCAAACGAACTGAAAATCAAAGAGTTATGCGGCTTTAATGTGTGATAATGTGCGACAAAATGTAAGAGCATTGCAAAGAATCACACATCAAATCACACATTGTTTCTCATGACTTTAGAAGGACTATGGTAGGCTTGGGAAGGTCTCCATAAATCAAACGGTCCCTCGGCCCAGCGGATCATGGGGGCGTGTTTTTTTTGCGAACCTGCCCTCTAATTGAGGGATGGTGAATTGCACCCTTCCAAGGCTTCCACAAACGCTTCGTCGTGGTCCTTTTCAAGCCCCGGGAAAAAGTTGAGTCCGGTCCGAATTTCGATCGCATTGACCGAAGCGGCGTAGCCCATTTCCTTTGCCCCCTTGGCGTATTCTGGTCGAAAATGAATCCGAGAAGCCGCAAAGGCTGTTGGGAATCTTCCGTCATGATCGCGATGATCTTCCAATACCCGGACGGCACCTTGTGCGGCCGCGAGTAATTGGGCAAGGACGGCATATCCTGTCATTTTGTCAAAAGTACGCTTGAGCCGGATGAACCTTTTTTTGTTTGGCCCTTGGCTTTTTATAGACGGAGGAGTATGCCGACGACATATGATCATACCCAAATACCACGAAATGGTGATCCCCACGCTAACTGTCATCGACGAACTTGGAGGTTCTGGAACCATTCAAGAAATCGCCGAAGGAGTAATCCAGCTTCTCAACCTGCCGGAAGAAGTCACTTCCCCCCCTCACAACCCTGAGAAGTCCAGCCAGACCGAAGTTGAGTATCGTCTTGCTTGGGCTAGGACCTATCTCAAGAAGGTCGGCCTGATCGAGAACTCCAAACGAGGTGTTTGGTCTTTTACCGACAAGTACCAACGTGGGATGAAACTCGACGCTGAAGAGATCGTTCAAACGGTTCGAGGGTTGACAAAAAACTCAAGAAAGAAAGTCATTGATGATGCTCCCGAAGCTCTTCCAGAAATGGGTGATTGGCGTGAGGTTATTCACCAAGCGGTTCTAGCACTTGATCCGAGTGCTTTTGAACGTTTGGCAAAGCGCATCCTTCGTGAAATTGGTTTTGTTCAAGTCGAAGTAACAGGTCAGTCTGGCGATGGTGGTATCGACGGAAAAGGAATCGTGAAGATTCAGGATGTCCTAAGTTACCACGTTGTCTTCCAGTGCAAACGCTACAAAGGCTCTGTTGGACCGGGAGCAATTCGAGATTTCAGAGGTGCCATGGTTGGCAAAGCAGACAAAGGACTGTTCATCACCACTGGGACCTTTACACGCGAAGCAACCAAAGAGGCGACCCGTGATGGGGCTTCACCGATTGATTTGATTGATGGGGATGACCTCGTTGAAATGCTCAAGAAGCTACGGCTTGGTGTGAATGTTCGGATGGTTGAGGAAGTTGAAGTCGATAGCCAATGGTTTGAAAAGATATAGGGACAAACATGTTTGACAAAGTAAGCATCCGAAAGGCGGGCAAAAAAACCGCAGTTGATCCGCTTGAAATATTTAATGGACTAACTCTCCGAGGAACTGTTGAAAACATTTGGGCTCCTCAAAACGAGGCGTTAGTCGAATGGTCAAAGCAACGAGAAAATGACGACATCATAGTTGAGATGAACACAGGCGGCGGGAAGACCCTTGTAGGGTTACTCATCGCACAATCAATCATAAACGAACATCGAGAAAAGGTGCTCTACCTTTGCCCAACAATTCAGTTGGTCGAGCAAGCAGCTAAAAGAGCCAGCGAATGCGGACTACTTGTTTCAACGTATGTAAATTCTAGCTGGACAAACCGCGAACATTTTGACCGCTGCGATGGCCCTTGTATTACAACCTACGCTGCGCTGTTTAACGGATTTAGTATATTTAATCGAGAAGAAATCCGAGGATATGTTTTTGATGATGGACATGTCGTCGAAGGGATACTTCGTGATTGCTTTACCCTAAAATTCAAACACGGATCAGATGCATTCGATGAAATCATTACACTCTTCCAACCATTTTTCGAGGATTCATATCAGTCCGAAATCGTAAACGATGTGCGCTCCGGGAAATATGAAGCGATGCTTTACCTTCCTCAATTTGAACTGAGAAGAGAGAAGGAAAAGCTTCTTGAAATTTTAAGACGCAACAATGTAGCAGACGATGACAACAAGTTTGCATGGAATCATATCAAAGATGATCTGGTGAGATGCTGCTTAATAATTGATGGTTCAGGCATCGAAATAACACCTCCCTGTCTTCCTACACATCGACTCAACGTCTTTGCTGCTGAAAGCAAAAGGGTATACCTCACCGCTACTCTACCAATAAAAACCGATTTCATACGAACATTTGGCATTGAAGCACCGACAAGCATTACTCCTTCTGGAAAATCGGGTGACGCGCAAAGACTGTTTGTATTTCCTGAAGGAGAGGAAGATGAGAAGCAGCGGGAAGAAGCCGAAAATCTAATAGAAGACAAGAAAGGCTGCATAATCGTTCCATCATACAAAGCGGCGGAGGAGTGGAACCACATCGGAGAAATATTTGATAAGAATTGTGATGAAGAATTCTTAGAATCATTCAGAGGTAGAGACGACAATTCAAAACTCATTTTAGTTGCTCGATATGATGGGGTTGATTTGCCAGGGGATAGCTGTCGTATTCTTATTCTATGCAGAACCCCATCGAGCTCTCATCACTTCGACAAATTCCTAGAAAACAAGCTTCAAGTCTCAGTATTGAGATCATCGAAGACAGCTATTCGTATAATTCAAGCTATTGGTAGAATTTTTAGAAGCAATACTGACCATGGAGTCGTTGTTGTCACCGGAAATGAATTGCGACGCTGGCTTTCAACTCCAAAAAACATCGTGCACTTTCCCAGCCTTCTTCAAAAGCAAATCAAACTTGGAGAAGAGTTAAAACGAAACGTGGCCCTAGGCAACATCGCATACGATGATTTGGTTGAGGGGGTACTCTCTGGAAACCCTGAATGGGATAACTTCTATTCAGAAAACATCACTCAGATGGAAACTGAACCAGATCAATTTTTGCCTAGTTGGATATCTGAGATACTTCTCAGGGAAAAAAGAGCGTTTCAAAAACTATGGGAAAGTGACTATCAGGCAGCTTTGAGACTTTTTTCTAAACTTTGCGAAGAGACCCAGAGGCAGGATATTCGTCTCGCCTCTTGGTACCGTCATTGGCTTGGCTTCGTTTATGAAGAACTGGATGACCACATATCTGCTTTTAGGGAGTACAGAAAGGCTGCAAACACTAGGGCAGCCCTTGGACTCCCTAAAAATTTACAAGACTTAAAAGCTAGCATTGGCAAGCAAGACATAAGGACACAGCAATCCACTAACATATTTAGAATATTCGAATCCAGCTATCCCAGAATCCTTAGGGACTTTGACGATCTTAGAGCCGACATCATTTATGGAGACAAGACAAACCCTTGTGAGGAAGCCCTCAAGCAGCTTGGGGAATTGCTTGGTCTTGAAGCTAGTAGACCTGACAAAGAACACAAGACCGGACCTGATGTCTTATGGATTGATCATGAGTCAAAATCGCTATTAATTTTAGAAGCGAAAACAGACAAAAGTGACCCTGCAAAATACAGAAAGAAGGACGTTGCTCAATTCGACGATCATGTTAGATATGTTAATGCAAAATTTCCTGGATATGAAAAATTCCTTGTGATCCTCGGAAGAAACCTTGATGTAACAGCAAGCTGCAACCCACACCCTGACCTAAGAATTGTAAACATAGAACAGTTTCAACGTCTTTGCGACATTGCAAAAGAAATATACAAAGATACCCAAACACTCGGAAAGAGCAAATCAGATTGTCTCGTTTACGATTGGTTAGAATTCAGAGGAGCTAATTGGCCGAGATGCATTACCAATATGCAATCAACACTAGCCATCGATTTGAAAGAAAAACCTAGGGATTAACTTCATATATTGAAGGGGAAGGCCATGAGCTACTCAGAAGTGAAACAAGAGCAAGAAAAGTCAATTCTAGAGGACTATCTTGATTGGCTCAATGAAGGCGAAGATGAATATGAAGTCATCGCCACCCCTGACCCACCAGATGGGATAGTACAAAATCTCACGACAGACGAAACCTTCTGGGTTGAAGTATCGTCTTCTTACCATAGTGATAAATGGGCAATAGACCTGAATTCGTATGCCGACCCAGACCGAAATCATATAGCGATGCCGGATGGTAGATATATGAACATGGACCAGTACGTTGCAGAAAAATTCGCTGAAACCCTAGCAAGCAAACTTTCTAAGACTAGCTACAAAGAAGCATTCGATGAATATGGTCCAGGAGCACTCGTGATAAAAGTCTACTCTCCATGGGCGGTGGATGACACAACATTCGGACTCATGGAAGAAGAGTGCAAGTCAGTGAAAAATGAAACGGGCTATTTCGATGAAGTTTTCATCTACCACAATGACGGTGATGGCTACCGTTTTAGTGAATGGGAAATTGATTAGTCTCTTAAAACCTGACCCATCAAACTTCCCCTGCAAATCCGAGAGGATAAGTGCATTTAGCCGGGAGCCATGGCAAAATTGCACATTCCAACCCTGCGCGATTACTACCTAAAAATAAAAATGTATCCGATGGATGTGTCGGTAATCCCCCCCTAGAAATGGGGGGATTACCTGTCCGATGTTTTTCGGACCAGAAAATAGAAAAAGGATCTTAACCTAAACGACTAAGATCCTTGTTCTATTCTGGCGGAGCCGAAGGGACTCGAACCCTCGGCCTCCGGCGTGACAGGCCGCAACGTGCCAATCTTGACCCTTCCTTCACTCAATTATTCCAGTAACAACCGATTTGAGCAAGCCTCTCAATCCCCTCGCGGGGGTTCAGGAGGGGGTACAGGTTTCCACCCCAATCTCCCCCCTCCAACTCCCACCGCGCGCATTACTTCCCACCCAAAAGGAAGTCTTGCTCAACCCAGACACGCTCATCCGACTGGCGACCGACCTCAAGACTGAACGCGAAAAGCGTCAGGAGCTTCAAGCAGAGCGCGACAGGCTCAAGCCAAAGGCCGAAACATTGGATTAGCTCATGGCTTCGGACACGACTCTGCCCATCGGATCGGTAGCCAAGGCCCTGCACAAGGATTTCGAAATTGGCCGCAACAAACTGTTCAAGTTTTTCCGGGATCGGGGAGTTCTTATGGCGAACAATGAACCCAAACAGATTTACATAGACCGAGGATATTTCCGTGTCGTGAAACGCCTCTACGAGGTTCACGGCGAGATGCGCGTAGGCACGCAAACGCTCGTCTACCAGCGAGGCGTGACCTTCATCGTGAAAATGTTGCACAACTCCTCTGACAAGGCAGCGGCGTAGGACAAAAAGAGAAGGCCCTCAAAAATTTGAGGGCCTTCTCTTTTGCTCAATACGCCTTCATCTGCTCCAGCACCATGCCGATATCTCTTCGGCTGACCTTGTGGACCTTGGCCCGGGCCTTGACTCGGGTGGCGAGGTTCGTGCTCGTGATCTGCATCCACGGCTTGCCCTCGGCCTTCATTTCCCGGTTCCATGCTTTCCACTCCGCCTGAATCTCATGCACCTTGCGGCGGTCGTGATCCCGGAAGGCGCGGACAAGGCGATTGGCAAGTTCGCCCGCCTTTTCACTGCGCACCTGCGTCTTCACCTGTCTGGAACGGTATTGATCGTAGGACTTCCGATTCGACACAGGCTGGAATCCGAGACTCTTGCCGATGGCCTCACTGCCAGCCAGCTTGCGCGGACCGGGCTGGCCCGGGTCGTTGATCGGCCTGCCGGACAAGGTGTACTGACCGTCCCGCCACATACGATATCCGGCCATGCCGTTGCGCACAATGGTCGGCGCGACTTCCTCGAAGGCCCTCCAGTCATCCCCGGCCTTTCTGGCCTTCATGAATCTCGACGGCTTGGTCACGATCAAATCCCATGGAATGCCCAGAATGTCGCCCAGATTGTCGGCGATGTTCTCTTCCAGCGTTGCGCCCGGCTCCATTCGGGCGAGAACCGGAGTCTCCAGTCCCACTGATCCGCCAAGGGAAAAGCCCGCGCCTGCGGGCAGGCCGTAGGAAACGATGTCGCGCAGCACGTCACCTTCAGGCAGCCGCTTGCGGATTTCCTCGGTCCAGTCGTCATCATCGCCAGTCAGCCACTGGAACAGATGCATGATCGTGGCGTAGAACGGCAATGCCGTGAATCCGCCAACCAGAGCCGTTCCCAGCATGGACTTGGCAAAGGCAGTGCGCCCTTCCCTGCCCTGCGTGCGCAGCATCCAGCTCCAGATGGACAGGATGTTGTGGGAGAAGGTCCGGAACGTGTAGACCGGATTCGCAGCGCGCCCGGCCACGGAATTGCGGAGCGGCTGGGGCAGGTTGGTCTTGCCGTAGACAAAATGGGAATCTCGCACGATGTCTTCGGCAAATGCCTTGGCAGCCTCGAAGTTCATCTTCCTGCCCGGATGCTGTTTCAGCTTGCCGTCCCGCGCGGCCCGGTATGCGGCCAAAGCCAGAGACGCCCGGTTGAACCGCTCGGCAATGGCCATGGGCATTCCGGCCCACCGAAGCAGCTTGTTCCAGAGGTTGCCCAGACTCACACCCTGCACACGCCCGCGAATCTCGTTGAGGAATCCCTCGGTGATCACGTCCTCGCGGTACAGGTCGTTCAGGAGCCGCGCTTCATCCTCGGGCAGATGCTTGCCCTTGGTCACCGCATCCGTCAGCGTAGCCATGGCGGCCTTGGCATACCGGAATCCGCCGTCCCTGGTCTCCATGCTCAAACGCGGCACGCCCACGATGAGGTTCTGCGTCAGGTTGAGCGCGGCGGTCTTGAGGTTGAAGCCCAGATACCACAGAAAGGCCAAGGCCTTCACATTGCCCACGGTCCGGTCGATCCGGTCCCCGTTCCTGAGCATGTTCTGCACGTAGTTCGTTGCATAGACATATTCACGCGGATGGTCTTTCGCATCAATCTTGCCCAGCAGCTTCGTGAAATCCCGACTGGCCTGCATCTTGGTAATCCATCCGGAAAGCCCAGCCTTGTAATCGTAGAGAATGCCCTGAATGTCCTCGGTTTCATACCCGGGAACACCCTTGCGGCCAATGGTCGCAGCGGACCAGCCCCGGGCCTTCATGATGTCGGACACGGCTTCGGCCATTCTGGTCCTGATCTCTTCGCCCCTCTTGCGATCCTCCACCTTGTCGGCAGCGGCGTTGATGATCTGCTCCATGGCGTTCGTGTCGATGGGGAATTCGTACAGCTCGTCGGGAAGGTGCTTGTTCTCCCCCTTGTCCCAGTTCCGGGAATCCGCAAGGTCGATGTCGGGAAACCTTTTCTGCAGTTCAGGCCATTTGGCCTTCAGCTTCCGTGAAGCCGACGCCTTGTTGGCTGCGTCAAAATGCTCCCGATAAACCACTCCCCTCCTGTTCTCACGCCAATACTTTTGGGCGGTAGATTCCTTGGCAAATTCATCCGATACGATATCCCCCGCGCCATTGAACACAGCCCAGTTTCCGCTTTCAGTCCGGCCAACCCGATTGTCGCCCATGATCTGAATGTAGTAGGCGCCGTACCGCTTGTGCGGGAAGTAGTTGTGGACGTGGTTGATGTTGGTCCGGAAGGCCTTGATCGTATCGTCGTCCACCTCGGCCATTTCCCGCATGGCATCATAGGCCCGCAAAAAATCCCGATCCAGCGACGTTCTCAGGGCCAGCAGGGCCTTCTTCACCTTGTCGGACACGGGCTGCCTGTCGAGCCATGCCTCGAACATTTCATGGTAGCGCGGATTCATTTCCAGCACGACCCGACCGTTCTCGATCACGTCCCGGCCTCTGTCGTCCCGGACCGCAATGAACTTGTCCAGATTCATTCCGGGCAGCTTCCTGCCATCGATCTTCCAGATCATGTCCCGCAGCGAAGCCTGATCCTCCCTGCTCATGTCCGCAAAGAAATCCTCGACTTCCTCCAGCGACTCGCGCAGCACCTTGGCCCGCTCGTCCATGCGAGTGAGCTGACGGCGATAGATGGCATCGAATGCCGGGAACCGCTTGGCAATCCAGTGCGGCAGACTGCAGACCTCCTGAAGGGAGGAAAGATCGCCGGATGAAAGCTTGTAGACGAAGGACGGGACCGAATCCTTTCGAGCGGCCTGTTTGGCAATACGGCTCGGCTTGTCTGTCAGGCCACGTGCAGCAGCTTCTCCCCACTTCGGGAGCCTGCCGTGGTTCCTGTCCCGCATTTCTTCAAGGAGTCGCTTAAGGGGATTGAGTTCGCCTCGGGAGAACTGAGCCGTTCCGGAATCCGGCTTGACAATATCTTTTTCGCGAATTATTTTGTTTCCACTCCGGAGTTGGAAGGCCCCAGGCAATTGCAGCTTGGACATGCGTCTGACCTCGGAGTATTTTTTTTTCATTGAGATACTTCAAGCGGCCTTGTCTCGCCTGACCAACCACCCAATTCCATCCCGAAACCTTTCTGCCGTCTCTTTCGACGCTTCGGTCATGGATGCTTGCAATCTCATTGACCACAGCTTTCCCACCCTGAACGTCCAAATGGACGGGAACAGCCAAATGCTCTCCGGCGTGTTCCATTTCCGTCATGACAACCAAACTGTTGGCCATGGTCGCGGATTCCAAAACAAGAATCGGGTCCGCAAGATGCAGCGGAAGAAGGTGAAGCACTTCCAGAGGAATATCGTGCTTGTTCCGTGCCTTTCGAAGGACATGCTGAGACATGACCACAGGGACATTGCTGGCCCCCAATTTCCGGAGGACATCAGGAGTTTGCCCCACAGTCAAAATTCTTCGAGGATGAAGTTTCCCGGCTTGGAAGTCATCCAACTGTGATTCCCACTGCTCCACATCGCTTTGCACCTGCTTGGTGACCTGCGCCTGCGTCTGCCGTTCCTTTGCATCCCTCTGGGCAAAGGACACCGCAGGCTCCATGCCTTCCACGGTTTCGCCGTTTTCCCGGGAACGCCCATGGATGGTGGCACGGATGGATTCGTTCACGATCCACGCGACCTCGGAACCCGTGAGCCGCAGGTTCACACCGTGTCGTCGCAACCATTCGGCCACAGCCTTGACGAACCGCCGCCATGCGGAAATCTCCCGGCCCTCAAGAGCATGATCCGCCTTGACCTTTTCCGCGAGGTGCGCAAGGTATTCCTCGGCAGCCCTGCGCTGATCAATACGGCTGTTCAGATCGAATCCGTACTGCTTGGCAATGAGCCGGAAGGTCGGTCTCCCGCCTGCCGCCACGTACACGAGGTTGAGCATCCGGCGATATTCCAGCGGGGAAAACAGCTCCCGCAGTCCGGTATGCACGCCCTGCTCATGCATCCAGAGAGCAACGGCCCGGCGGACCGACCCGATGTTCTCGGCAACAAGGTAGACCTTTTCCCGGTCGTTCGCGGCCTCGATGTACCCGGAACCCTTTTCCCGGGCCTGCGCCTTGATGGATTCCGGCAAGTCCTCGAAGGACTGCACCACTTCCAGCGGCAGAGCGTTTCTGGCCTTGCTCTGCAATCGCTGCAAGGTCGCCAGAAGCAGCTTGCGGGGCATGCCTCTGGTCCTTTTGCTGGCAAAGGAAAACGCAGCATCACGAGCCGTGTCGGGCTTGGAAACGCCCTCCTCCCGCAAGGACTCGGGCTGCACCATTGCCTGAAAGACCTTTCCGTCATCCTGTCTGCGTTCAAGAAGCACGGCAGGCATCCCGTCGCGCTCTCGAACCGCCTGTCTTGCGCTCCCGGCAACAAGACCCGTGGTCCGGTAGGCTTCGCCATCCTCGGCCACGATGGTTTCCGACTCTTCAAGAGCGGCCCGGGAACTCCGGGAAAGACTGCGAGTCCGATCCTGTTCGATGAACTTGTTCGGACGACTGCCGCGCTCAATGTCCGCTTCGGCTTCGGCAAAGGCCACCTGTTTGGCCAGCCACTGCACTTCCTCGCGCAACGCATCCCGCTCCGAGGTGTCGACCTCGATCCGGGCCAGCTCCTCATTGCGCGGCTTGGCCTTCTTGAGCTTTTTCAGAGAAGTCTGCGCTGCTGATCCTTCCCATTCCACCAGACGCGAAAGCGTGGTCGGGGAAAAGACCGAGGCAAGGTTCGAGGAATTGACCGCTTCCTTGGCGCGAACGGCTTCCAGCCGCAAACGCTCCCCGCCCTTGGTGACCAGCTCCACGAGAAAACGGATACGACCGTCCCTGTCCTTCATGTCGCCGGAGATTTCCAAGGCGGCTTCCCCCAGATCAAGAGAAACCGTCTTTCCATATCCGGCCTTTCCGAGTGCCTTGCCGACAGCCCGGGCATAACCGGACCGGGCCTGCATCTCCCTGCTCATCAGGTGCGGCTTGACGGGCGGCTTCGGAGCCACGGGCGGCTTGCCTCTGGTCTTCTCCGGAGCGTTCTCCCATCCGGCAAACGCCTTTTTGTACTCCTCGAGGGCGAGCTGGTGCGCAGCCCATTCCCTGTTGAACTGCCGCGTCAGGGCATCCATGGCCTGAGCGTATTCCTCCACGGAGCCACCTTCCCGCCCGTATCGAATCCGGGAGACCGAAACATTGCCGAATTCCCGAGCCCGCTTCTGCAACCGTTTGGAATTTGCGTCGAAGCGGTCAAGAAAAGCCTTGGCGTTCTGTCTCGACATCAATGCGCCGTCGATTTCGGCGGAGATTTCGTCCAGCTTGCGTTCGGCCTCCAGCTTCTGCCGGAATACCGGGTTGCCCGTGGAAGTGGCCATGAACTCGGCGTACTGGTCGGAGTCCGAACTTTCCTCCTGCACGGAATCAATGTCCCCGGAACGGAACTGCTCGATGGCTCCGGCCTTTCGTTCCAGAATCTGCCACATGACCGTATCCGAGGTCTGGCTGGTGGAATACGCGGTAATCTCGACCTGAAACCCGTCCGGGTCCTGTTCGTAGAACATGTTGCCCTGACGGATGATCCGGCCTTCACGCTGTTCCACGTCACTCGGCCGCCACGGGGCATCCATGTGATGCAGGGCCACGAGTCGCCGCTGCGCATTGGTCCCGGCCCCCATCTTGGCGGACGAACCGATCAGCACGCGCACATAGCCGTTGTTCATGCGGCCGAAGAGCTTGTCCTTCTGCTGAGGCGTGTTGTGATCGTGAATGAATTCGATCTCGGTCTCGGGGATTCCCCTTTCCACCAAAGCCGCCTTCAGGTCGTCGTAGACGGAGAATCCCGTATCGGCCACGGCCATGGTGGTCAGAATGTCCTCCGGCGAATTCGCGGCAAAAAAGGCCTCCACCTTGTCGCGCATATCGTCCCGGGCCTGCGGGTCGCTGACAAGCGCTTCGACGCGCTCGTACAGCGTTGTCCACTGGTCCGAATAAGGCATGGACCCCAGACTGCGCAGAAAGGACGCAGCCCGCTTTCTGTCCATGACCAGATGGGCAACGTCGCGCAGCGTCTTTTTGGCATTCTTGGCGGCCTGCTTGGACGGCGTGGACAGATCGCAGAAGACAAGCTGAGTGCCACGCTGTGCGTCCCATTTGCTGTAGGTCTCGGAAATCCGTTCCGCTGCCCGGGCCACCTTGCCGCCTTCGTCCCGGGGGGCGGCATGATCGACCGTGCGAATGTCCAGACTCATCTTGCGGGCATCGGACAACACCCAGAGGGCATTATCTATGCTGGCGTAGTCCCGATCGCTCTTGTTGGCTTCAATGGCAGCCATCCGGGCCACAAGGTAATCCATGAATTCCCGCTGGGCCGGAGTGATGTCCCCGGTATCCAACTGCCTTCCGCCGCCCTTGACCTTGGGCAGAGGGAATTCGGCCCGTTCATGAGTCCCGTGTTTCCTGTTCCGCTCCCTGACCTCTTCCGCATAGATTCGCTTGAGGTCTTTCAGCGAGATCACATCGGCAAAATGCTCGTAGATCTGCTTGAGCGCAGACAGGTTGTTCAGGCCGGAAAGAACGCGACGTTCCTTGAGTTTCTGCGTGGCCGTGTACTCCAGCCGGGTTTCCGTGGCCGCATATGCACCGGACCAGGAATCGAACTGCAACTGGTTGCGCGCCGCCAGTTCGTCATGCGCGAGGTAATTCATGATGGTGTAGATTTCGACCAGCGAATTCGACACCGGAGTACCCGTGGCAAACACCACGCCGCCACCGCGCTTCTGGACGCCGCGAACCTTGATGTAGAGGTCGAAGGCCTTCTTGCTGCCGTTCGGGTCGTTCATCCCCACGACGCGCTCTCCGGCCGTGGCATACTCGAGGTTCTTGAACTCGTGCGCTTCGTCAACCACAAGGTAGTCCACGCCCATATCCTTGAAGTTGATACCCATCTCGTCTCTGGGCCGCTCCTTGAGTTCCTTCAGCTTGTCCTCGTAGCTGTCGATCCGGTTCTGAATCTGCGTCAGAGTCCGTTTGCTCTCCCCGGTACGCCGGGCCTCTTCCAGCACCTCGCGCAGGGCATCCATCTTTTCGGTGACGATGATCTCGACATCCTCGGTCGGAGCCTCGATGAACCCGAGCGAGGAATGCCCGATGATGACCGCATCGAAGTCCCCGGTCGCAATCCGGGCGAACAGGCGGCGGCGATGCTTCTTGGCAAAATCGGCCGGAGTCGCAGCCAGCACCTTGGCGCCGGGGTACAGCTTGTAGAAATCCTGCGCCCACTGCGTGACCAGATGATTCGGGACCACGATCATGGGCTTGCGCGAAAACCCGATGCGCCTGCGCTCCATGATTCCGGCAATGGCCGTGAACGTCTTGCCCGCACCAACCACATGATCCAGCAGGACGTTCTGATCCTGAACCATGCGCCATGCCGCGTTTTTCTGGGTCCGACGAAGCTGGATGGCCGGGGTCATGCCCGAGGGCCTGAAGTACTTCTCGCCGTCATATTTTCGGGGCGAATGCGTATTCATCTTCTCGTTGAAGGCTTCCACGATCATTTCGACCCGGCCTTCATCGGAATACGCCCAGTCCTCGAAGATTTTGGCCATCCTGTTGACGAGCGCGTTGACTTCCTTTGTCGCCTTCTCGTCCTTGTACGAAGTCTCGCCGTCCCGCCGCATGATCGTCAGGCTTTTTCCGGCGGCTGCCGCATTGAACAGCTTGACGAGATTCGTATCGGGATGACGGAAGGTCAGGCCCAGATCGGTAAGGCTCTGCCCCTGCATCTTGGCAACCATCCGCCCCTGAGACTCAAGCAGGCTGAGGCTTGCGTTCTGCGCTCCAAGGGCTTCCAGAAAATCCTTGAAAATCTGCTTGGGAATCCAGAAGCCACGGATGTTCGGCCGAATCTGTTCCCTTGTCTTGGGCGCAGGCATGGCCACTTTCAACGCCTTGATGTTCGGAGCCATGTCCCGCGTGCTGTCGCCTTCCATGGCCCGATCCAGCTTCCGCTTCACGTTGCCGGACAAATAGCTTTCCGCGTCCTCGAACGCTTCCGTTTCCGGGTTGAAGAACAGCTCGGGGTTTTCGCCAGTCGTCAGATCGTCAATGACCGCGTTGATGTCCTGTCCGGTCAACTTGGCCATGTACGGCAGGTCAACCTTGCCGTGCTCCACCATGGACACACGCAACGCATCCGACGAATTGGCTGCGGACGTTATCTCCTTGCGCGGATAGTTCACCCGCTGGTTCAGGATGTCGGACTTGGTGGCGTGGGCCTTGCGAGGTTTGTCTCCGGTTTTCTTTGAAACCGAAGAACTTATTGCTGCTTCATACGAAGACTCCAGCCCGGCTTCCGCGCCGATATCTCCGCCAAGCAGACGAAAGTTTCCGGGTGCACTGACAAAACCATGCTTTTCGACAAAGGCATCGTAGGCCCTGTTCAAGTTCTGCCTGAACTTTTCGATATTCGGGCCATCCGCCAGTTCTTCCTGAATCAGTCGCTGGGTACGGTTGCGAAGGTCCAGCAGGCCCTTCAAGGCGGCATGCCCCCTTGTCCCCAGCTTCTTGCGGCTGTAGTTCCGGCGCACCTGTTCAAGGTCGTCCTCGTAGTCCCACTTCAGGCGACTTCCCTGCGCTTCCACGGCATTCCTGATCCGGTAGACCGAGGCCTCGGCTCTGGTCGGCTTCGGCTTTTCCTTCATGCCCTGATTGTAGGCGACCTGCGCGGCCTCGTTGAACTCCGCAAGGATCGCTTCCGGGACATCCCCCTGCTGCGCTCTTGTCCTGATTTCCTCGGCAGCATCGGCCAAGGACTCCCATTCCGCAGCCTGATCGCTCCATGGCGTTTCCGGCGTGACTTCCGTCACAACGGCATTGCCGGATTCATCATCCATTTCCCGACGCAGGATTCGGCCTTCGTCATCGAGCATCATGCCGCCAATGGGAATGTCGCTCTGTTCCAGCATGGCCGGAGCCAGGTCCATGTCAGCGGCAGTCCTGTCCAGAATGCCGGACAGTCCGGAAAGGGAACCGGCGAGGATTTCGTCAATGGCCTTGCCCACGTCGCGCCCGTCACCATGCACCGTGTACTCCTCCGCACCACGGGCATACATGGACCCGTCCATTGCCGACTTGCCGAGAATATGGCCGGAATTTTCCGCAAAATACCGATTGACGCGAATGCCGTCTTCAAGCTGGCCCGAGGTGTCCAGCCACGCGGCCCCCGGTTCCGGCTTCTCATCGGCCCGGAGTTTCTGCAGAAGAATGATGTCCGTCACGACATCGGTTCCGGCGTTCGCCTTGAACGCATCGTTGGGCAGGCGGACCGCGCCGAGGAATTTGAAGTCCTTTGCCAGAACATTTCTTGCTTCCGGATTGGCCGTATCAAGGAAGCGGTGAGTGACCACCATGCCCATGACGCCGCCGGGGCGAAGATGCATGCCGGTCTTGGCGATGATGTAGTTGTGAATCTTCATGCCGGAAAGATGCTTCCGGTGTTCGGAACCATCCCGCACGACATTGGAGCCAAAGGGCGGATTGCCTATGGCGATGTCGAACACGCCGTCAGCAAATGGCGCGTCCTGAAATCCGGTACCGACCATGATGTTGGCTTCGGGATAGACCATTGCGGCCAACTGACCAGTGATCGTGTCGAGTTCGGCGGCATGCCATTCCGTGGCTGCGGCCATGTCCCGGGGTTGCAGCCCGAGAAAGTTGCCGATTCCCACGGACGGTTCAAGGGCTCTGCCACCCTTGAAGCCCATGAGACGGAACATGCGCCACATGGCATCCACCACGCCCCTTGCCGTGTAGTGGGCATTGCGGACGGAAGCGTATGCGTCGCGGTATTCGTCTTCGGACAGGAGTTTTTTCAGCTCGCGCTGAGCTCGTCCGTACAGGTCGGAAGATTCGGCCTTCTTGGGATCGAAGACCGACTTGAGTCCGCCCCAGCCGACATAGCTGGCCATGGCCGCCTGTTCATCCCGGGGAGGGCGGGCGATCCTGTTCCTGAAGTCTGCGAAGGATGCGGATGGCCTCAAGGTTGTTCCTGATCTTTTGGCTGTCCGTCCCCTGCCCCAGACCGAAATCCTCTTCGATGAAGAAATTGCCGGGATTTTCCTTGGCACGCTCAATGTCCCGCGTGGATTTGCCGGGACTGGTGGGGCCTGCTACTGCGGGTCGGGAACCACTGGCGGCACCAGACAGATGTGGCGCGCTTCGGTCCACGCCGTGGCTTCGTCCAGACCGATCTTCATCAGGTCGTCCATCTCGCGAAGCGTCATTCTGGCCAACGCCTTCCTCTGCGCCCGGCATTCTTCCGGCCCGATCTGCTTCACGATCTTCCGATAATTCCCCCACCAAAAATTCGTGATCGTGTGTTCGATTTCGTCCATTGTCATGGTCGCTCTCCTCATGTTGCGGTTCAAGGATATCACCGCTCATATCGTCGGGCAACTGCCCGGAGTTGTCCGAAGCCTCGTACTGTGCGACTTCCTCTTTCGTCAGGAACTCATGCTTGCCACGCTGGTACAGCGTTTCCGCAGAATCATGCATGCCACCGCCGGGAGTCATGGACACGGACTGCTTCGTCAGGATGTCGGGCAGTTCCTCCACGGCCCGCACGCCGTTTCCGTCCGCGTAGACATTCCTGTTGTCCCGGTTTCTGCCAAGGAGCTTGTAGGACCTGTCGGGAGGAATGTCGTCGCTCTTGGGCTTTGCCTTGGGAGCAGGTGTGTCGGCGGGCTTTGCCGCTTTTTCGATATCTGCGAGTTCGGCCTTGTCAATCTTGACCTTCGCGCCGGAACGCTGCCAGACCTCCGCAATATTCCCGGGTCTGGAGTAGCCAGCCTGCCTGAAGGACTCGCGAACGGTCTCATCGTCAACCGTTGTGGAAGTTCCCTTGTCGGACGTATGGACCCATCCCAGAGCCTCGGGTGCTTCTTCAAGAAACTGTTCTCTGGTCTTGCCCTGTTCCGCGTATTCCCGTGCAAGGACTTCCGCATCTTCAACGTACCGGGGAGCAGGCTGCTCAACCTTTTCCCTGATGCCCCAGGAATCGCCTTCGATCTGAACAGGCTCCCATTGCCTGCCGTCCCTGCTGCGGCTCTTTCCCGTGGCAGCAAGCTGTGCGCCCTTTCTGCTGTACGGCTTTCCATCGCTCTTGACCCTGATTCCCTCGGGAATCGCCTGAGCAAGGGGTTCAACCTTTGGTTCAGGAAACTCCTGATCACGACTTTCCTGCACCTGTGCCTGCGGACTCCGTTCAGTGCTCAGCGGTTCATGCGGCGAAACAATTTCCCCTTCGGGCATATCCCAAGCGTTCTCGAAAGGAGCAGCCTCTTCCTTTTCAGATGAAGAAACCACTTCCTCCAGAGCCTTCACCGGAGCTTCCCGCACACCCCATTTTCCGGGCTGATATTCCACAGTCTCCCAAGGCTTTCCGGTCCGCTCGGTCCGCGCCTTGGCCGCGACTTCCGCGCCCTTGGCCCGATAGGGTTCTCCGGAAGAACGCACCACCACACCGTCAGGCACGGACTCGAAAGCAGATTGTTCCCGAGGATTCTCCGCCTCACTCTGACGGACGGGAAAGTCGGGCTGTACAACCGCCACAGCCTGTCGCCTGCCCTTGTACGGAACGGGCAGATCACGCCGCTGCGCATCCGGCACCAGTTCATGATCCGGAGTATAGACTGTCTCGAAATTCGGGCTGTATGTCTCGATGGGGTCACCATTCCGAGGCTCCCCCACGGGGATTGGCGGATAGGTATTCGGAGCCTGCGGCAAAGCGCGTGGGGCCGGACCGCCATCAGGCAACGCCGTGCCTCCCCCCATTCCCTGAGGAGGTACAACAATAGGGCCATATCCGGTCTTTTCCGTCTGCTGGGGAATGACAAAAGGCAATGCCTTGGCTTCACCAGAAGGCAAGGCCAAAGACCCCTCCGGCATGCTTGGCGCAGTATCTTCGGCCGTTTCCTTTCCCTTGGCGGAAAGCCGATCATAAAGCTTTGCCCCAACCTTGTGGGCACCCAACTGCAAAGCGGAACCAACCGCAACGGGACCGGCCTGAGTATCAACGAACTCCCCCAGACTCGGGTCATCCTTGCGGAGTCCCATATCCTTCCGGATGCCCTCCTGCCCCATGTACGTGGCAAATTCGGTCGCTTCTTCCTCGACCAGTTCCCCGCTGATTTTCGCGCCTGCGCGAGTCAACGCCCGCTTCGAAATATTTTCGGTGACCTTGGCAACACCGGGTATTTTCCCCAGAAGCTTGCCGCCAACGCCCTTGAACAGGCCCGCAGTAAACGCCTGAGAGAGTGCTTCCGGTCCGGCTTCCCATAAACCGTACTGGGTTGCCTCATCATCAATGTCCTTCTTGATCTCTTCCCATTCCTCAGGGGTCAAATCGGCGTTGTTCTTTTTGGAAAGGTCGTACATTTCCTCAAGGAACTGGTCTTTCGCCAGCCGGTAGAACGCCACGCCCGAGGTTGTTCCGGCACCGACCATGCTGCCGACAAGAGCACCCCCCGCGACTCCCGGAGGCCCAAAGGGAGCACCTATGGCAGCACCTATTTTCCCACCTCCCAAAGCACCGGACACACCGGTTGCCGCACTGGTCACGACACTTGCCGGACCTTGAGCAAGAGCTTCGTTTACCTTGTCGCCAAGAATGACCTGTCTGGACAGAACACGCGAGGCTCGGTCCTTCTTCTGCTCGGCAATCCACCGATCTTCCCATGTGTCCGTCTCCGGATCGACATCGCCACCACGAGAAATGCGGGCCACGTCTTCGGGAAACTGATCCACAACAGCATGACCGATTCCGTGTACAAGTTCGGATGCTCCACCCCAAAATCCACTTCGGTCAGGGATGTCTTCGATAGAGATAGGCTTGTCAGGATTCGTCTGATTGTACCACGAGACGTAATCCCCCACCTTTTTGTTCTCGGCTTCAACCTCGGGATCGCGACCGAGCAGTGTTTTTCGCCAGTCAGGGGAAAAATTGCCCAGAAGCTCGTCGATTTCCTTGTCGGAATAAATACCCATTGTTCAACTCCAGTCCAACGTCGATTCGTGCCACCGCTATTATTTACCGCGTTACTTGTGGTCGAGAGCTTTCTTGAGTTCAGCCACAGCCTTATACAGCGGCACACCTTGCGCGACCTTTTGCATGACAAGGCCCGTGGCGTGGGCCACCTCGTTGTCCATCGGATATTCCCCGTTCAAATCAGCCTGATGCCCGAAGGCTTGAGCCACGGCCCCGTAGATTGCCTTCTGGTCCGAAAGGGAAAACGGCTTTCCCTTGCCTCCGCCTTTTCGGACAAGCTCCTCCTGAGCCTTGCTTGTCGCGGTCTGCTGCCGGGTCTTGGCAATCTCGGCCAGCGACTTGGCGCGTTCCAGATTCTCGGGCATGAGGCCACGGGCATTCAGTTCATCCATGCTGAACATTTCCGAGTTCTGCGAAGCCTCCGAGGATGTGCCGGAATGCGGATCACGATTCCCGGCCTGCTTGCCTGCATTCCGGATGATCTTGCCGCTGCTGTCCATGAGGATGTAGTCCGTGCTCCGGTCATGATCCCACAGGTTGTTCTGCGGTACGGCCTTGAACACGCGCCCCTTCCTGTCACGCAGGGTCAGCCAGTGGGACGGATCATTGCGAGCCTCCAGATTGCCGTGCCGGGTAGCTTCGTTGAAATTCAACGCGGTCTGGAAGAAATAGGGATTGACCGTATGTCCGGACTCGGACACCTGTTCGCCACGCATCACCTGCGTCAGGGCCTGCGCAGCTTCCTCCTCGGTCACATGACGATTCTGCTCCCATCTGCCTGTCCGGTTGTCGCGGAACTCCTCGACATAGAAGCCGGAACCTTCATCCCATTTGTAGCGGTACGGAATGGGCGCAGCCTTGCCTGCCGCCTCGATGTGCGGACGGGCTCCGGCCGTGTCCCCGGCCTGAATGCATTTCAGGGCTTCAATGGCATGAGGCCGAAACGTGGAATACTGCTGGCTGATGCGGCCCATCTGCGCCTTTCTGAGCTGGTCGCGGGCAACCTCGTTGTCGGTCAGCCCCCTGAAGAAACTGCTCTGTCCGGCCATTTCCGCCGCATTGGACGGGGCATGGAGCCTGTTCACGTCACCGCCGTTCCGCTTCCATTCCTCGGCATACTTGCGTGCGGCCTCATTGGCCTGCGACGTGGCAATGGCATCGCCATGCCCAAGGGATGTGGCATAGAGTCCCTGCGCGGCCACACGATTCTGCGGAGACAGGTTTTCAGGCACGTCCTGCCCGTTCTGCAAGGCGGCAAAGCCCTGCCCGACCTCTTCGCGGTCCTGTCTGCCCTGCCGAATTTCCTTCAGCTGTTCGTCACGCAGCTCGTTTCGCTTGTTTGCGTTCATCATGGCGGAAATGTCCGCCCCTATCTTCATGCCGTCCTGCATGGAAAACCGTCCGTACTGATCAGGCATTTCAACCTCCTATCTGTCCATTGAAAACACAGGCTGTTCCGAAATGGTGAGATGCAAGGCGCGAGAAAGGTTCAAGGCCGATGCGTATGAGGCAATACGCGAGGGTTTGAACTTTTCGACGCAACGCCGCAGATCGCCGTTTCGGGACAGCCTGTCAGGAAAAAAGATACGCTGCCGCGCCCAGACCTGCGCCGATGAGCATCGGAACCGGACCACCGATTCCCGCCATCAATCCAGTCGCGCCTTCCGCGGCCATCATGGAGCCGACACCTGCTCCGGCCACGGCACCGCCCAAGGCTCCACCAATAGCCCCGCCAGCGGTATGGCCCGGCACAGTGGTCTTCACGTCCCGCTTCTGCTGCAAGGACCCCATGGTGCTGGTCGCGCCCTGCATCTGCTGCGTTGCCCTGTCCGCCGGATTCATCACTCTGTACATTCGCTTACTCCCCCTTGGTCATGCCCATGGCCGTAGCCAGACGCTTGTACTGATCATCCTCGCCAGTCCTGCGGCCCATGGTCATGGCTCCGGCCCGCTTGGCGGCCTGATCCGTTGTCATGCCCGTCATTGCCGAGGCGAACTTCCCGGACGTGGGATCAAGCCCCATGCGCGAGGCACCCCGAACCATCTGCTCGTTGGCGTTGGCAAAGGAATGGGTCACATCCGCCCCGGCCTGCATGGCCCGGGCAGCAGGATCGGCTCCTTCGAGGCTCTGCCTGTAGAAGGCTTCCTGCACGGGCTTCTTCTGCGCGATCTCGGCCTTGTTCGCTTCGAGCATGGCGGACTCCACGGGCTTGTAGTCGGACTTCCAGAAGTTGAAGTATTCCCGCGCCCAGTCCTGCTGCTCCTCGGAAAGCGTGGCCATGCGGTTGTTGTATTCCTTGTCCACGGTCGTGGTGGAGCCGCCGCTTCCGCCCTTGCACAGCGCGACCGGACCCGAGTATTCGTGGGAATCCTCCTCAAGGACCGTCATGGTCTCCATGTCCAGCACCACGCGTTCAATCACTTTCATTTCGAATCCCCTCTCTGGTCAGGGTGATGATGTAGGCCTTCTCGCTCTGCCCGGTCTGCGGGTTGTAAACGCCCCGGGGCAGTTCCCCGGTGATCCTGCCGAAACACTTGCGGACATAGCTCACGGCCAGCCGGTTGCGGGCCGGAAGAATGCCCACGAGCATGTCCAGACAGTATCGTCCCCGACTGTCCCGCATTTCGAGCAGGGTCCGGTTCACATGCCTGCCAAGCTCCACGGCGGTCCTCCCCCAGACTTCCCGGAAGGTGCAGAAATGCATCTGCGCCCAGCGGTACTGAATGCGGTTCAGCCAGACGATTCCGGCAGGCAGTCCCTGAACGAACAGCACATAGGGATGCGTGCCGGGCGACTGCATGACCGCAAGAAAGGCATCCTCGCCGTCGATGCCGCTGCCCATGAACACGAGGCCAGCCGTGCCGTCTTCGACCATGCGCCGATACAGCCCCCGAATCTGTTCGTCCGAAAACGTGCGCTTCCCGCCCGCCTCGCAATACGGGTAAATGAAGAATCTGCTGTTCATTTGCGTTCCGCCTGCTTTCTCGCCCTGTCCTCGGGAACAAGTCCGAGGTCCACCAAATCCTGAAACGTGACCACCTTGCGCATTCTGTCGGGAATGCCCTGCATCCGCTGCTGCCACGAGGCACGCAACGCCCGAAGGAACCTCGCCAGCCACATGGGCACACCGTCCCCGCGCACTTCGGGAAGCATGGAAGTGAAACTCATTCCGCAAGCTCCTGCATGGACGGGGCAATGCGAATCGCCGACACGGGCACGTCCGCCGCAACAGCGAACTCCCATCGCCGGGCCGCGTAGCCCTTGGGCAGGGGAAAAGGTCGATCGTTCGATACATTCCTCGTGTAGCGAAGCTCGCCATCGCCCCAGAGCTGAAAGGTCACCTGCGGACATTCGGAATACGGGACATTCACGGTATCCATGACATCCCCGCCGAACACATGCTCACCGGCCGGGGAATCCCCGACCGCCCCGCCATAGTCGTCACGGGAAAGCAGATCGGCATAGGAGGCCAGCAGTTCGCGCCTGCGCTGCTCGAACTCCTCTTCCGTGATCGTGGACAGGTAATCGGCCTCGACCTGTGCCGCAGCCATGTTCACGGGAAAGGACGCGCGAAATTCCCGGGACCGGAATTCGGACCGGAAGGTGAACGGCGATGCAGCCCACTCCGCAATCTCGGTCACTGCCCCGTTTTCGCAGGCGAGGTACAGGGTGTTGCCCTTTTCCCGGACCATTCCGGCCACGGCATGAAACCCGAGTTCGCGCACAACGGGCGGCTCCCCGAACTCGAAGATGAAACCGCGCCGTTCGCCACGGCCACCCTCGAAAAAGCAGATGTACTGATCCTGAAACCAGAACGCGCACATGGTCTCGGGCCGCATGGCGTTCCAGTCCTCATCCGAGAATATCTGCCGGGAAACGTTCCGGGCAGCCGTGGATGCTGCCGTGATGAGATACAGGCCGTCCAAGCCCGGATAGATCACGCCGTACTGCGTGGAAACCACGCCCCGCGCAGACGCACAGGGGGCCGAGCCTTCCAGATCGCGCACCGTCATCATGGAAACGTCCGTGCAATCCACCACGGAAGGCACGCCGCAGGTCAGAACGGCCAGCGTATTGCCTGTCCGCGCCAGCGCCTTCACGTCAAAGCCGACCGTCAGGTTGAACCGGAGCGGCCATGCATGGGGATATCCGGGCAGGGAGAACCACAGATCACGGCCCTTGAACGCGGCAAGGAATCCGCCGGGCATGGCAGTCAATCCCTGCAATCCCGGCACGGGTGCGGTCCAGTCATTGGAAGGCAGCACCTCGCCCAGATCGCCCGCCGCCACCGTGTCCGTGAACTCGATCACGTCCGCCTCGATCTCGGCCACGAACTGATGCGCAGCACTGCCCGAGGCTCCCACGTTGACCCGGTAGATGCGTTTGGCCGTGATCCGGTTGCGGCCCGCAACATCGGGCATGAGCAAGCCGGATACCGTCACGGTCTCGCCGGGCATTGCCGTAATGTCGTCGGACGGCGGAGACGGCGGTCCTTCCTCGCCATGCTCGGACACGAGCGTGAACACGTAGTTGGTCGTGCTGGCTTCACCGTCCCCATTCCCGTTCCCGGCCACCTGCGGCTTGGCCGTTGGCGCGGGAATTCCCAGCAGGGTCGAATCAAAACGGCCCGGAGCCACGTCCTTTGCCGTGAACATCTTCACGCCTTCCGCGTCCGAGAAATAGGTCCGCAGCTTGGGATCATCTGCCAGAAACCCGCTGCACACGGAAACAGGTTCGGTCCACGCCAGCCATTGCGGCATGGGTGCGTCATGATAGTACACGCCTTGCACGCCGCCCATGTTCAGCCGATTCACGATTCCGGGACGCGCCAAGGCCCGGAACTCGCCCGAATCCAGCCGACAGTTCTCGGCCTTGCGCCCCTTTGTCTCATCCAGAAACTGCGGAGCCAGTCGCGGCTGAATCCCGGAAAACGCCTGTACCGAGAACTGCATTACGCCTGCTCCGGCTTGGGATAGCGCACCTTGATATCCTGAATGTCGGCCAGGAGCGCATTCAGCTTGTCGGGCCGGGACGGATTCTCCGCCGCCTCGGTCAAGGCTTCGAGCTGCTGCGGCACAGGGTGACGCGCAAGAATTTCCGCCTGCCGTTGTTCCTCGTAGGACGGTTCGGGCGGCTCCGGTCCTATGGGAACGGAATATTCGACGCCATTCCAGAGCCATCCCTGCTCAACTTCCTCAGACGCAAGATGCCAAGTGGCAGCAATTTCCGCTGTGAACAGTTGCGCCGGGTCACCCGACAATTCCACCACCTCGACAACCACTCCGTTTTCAACTCGTGCGTACATTTCAAAGCCACCTTAATATCGTATGATAACGCATCCCGGTTGCCCGTCGCCTGCAACACTTCCGTGTGTAGCCGTACCCGAAGTCGGACCTCCTCCAGATCCAAACCCACTTCCGGACGGCGCTTTTGCGTTCCCTTGCCCCATGCTATATCCACCTCTTCCATAGGGAGTATGGCCTCCTCGTCCATCATTACCGGTCGCCGAGCATGGAATGCCTTGTTCCCCATTCAGATTTATGTCCCCGCCAGTAGCTACCCCCGGACCACAAGCGATATTTCCACCTCCGGTACAGGTTATTTCCGAACCGAACGAGCTTGTTCCTCCGTTCTCGCCACGACAGTATTTGTCCCCCCAAAAACCATTGGAACCATTGCCACGTCCTCCCTTGCCGATGGTGATTTCATATTGTGCGCCCGGTGTTACCTTCAAAGCCTTCAGAGCGTAGGCTCCACTTGGTCCAGCTCCATAGCGTGAAGTGTAGTCGACGCTCGGTTTTACGATGTCCTTTGCGCGATTCCCGCCTCCACCACCGCCAACGACTTCAACCATGATTTGAAATACGCCTTCCGGTACAGTCCACGTCTGCGAAGCAGTAATTATTTCAATGTGAGGGACACAACCTTTTGCCTGTGCTTCAATGGCAGCCCTGACCAAGGCCGCACTCATAAGCCCAGTCCCCTTTCCAGTTTTGGCTGCGTCTTCCGAAGCAATATTCAAAACAGAAGAGGGAAATTTCCCACCAACAACTTCCGTCAGGTCGTCCACACTGTGACCATGGTGCGCCAGCGCATAATGCGAAGGTGCACGGCCACCAAACGTGGACGCACTGTCAGCCTGTTCCGCCCGATCCGCAGAGGTTGCATGGTCCGCAGTGGCGGCATGGCCGTATCTGGGGGCGGCCTTCACGTCCTGCCCGACCTCGACCAGCACCAGCCCGGCATCAAGGGAAAGGCCGGCCACGCTCACCACGGTTCTGCCAGCCCTTGCTTCGTAGTTCGAAGAGGCCACGTAGCCCGCAGCGTCCGCATTCTGGAAGACGCGGACCGCGCGATGAACCGGGAAGAACGCGGACCAGTCTCCCTTGAGGGCAAAGGAGGCCGCATTCAGCAGCTTGGGCGCGACCACGTTTCCCGCAGCATCCAGAGGGCGGTGCCAGTCGTTCCGGGCCAGTCCCTCCCATGCCTGAGCCGTGACGCGCAGTTCCACGCGATCTCCGGCAGAGAAGGCCCGGGCCACGGTGCCTTCCTGCCCGCGCTCCACTGTGAACAGATTGGCATTTCGGGCTGTCACCCTGATGAATTCCGTGTTGTGGCTGGTATCCACCAGAGCGGCCACGAACCAGTCGCTTGGCAAATCCAGAGCCGGAAACCTGTCCGCATCCGCATCCAGAACCCGCAGTGTGACATCATCAGCTCCGATTCCGGTCAGCAGCGAGGAAACCGCTCTATTCCTGAGTTGCACGCCCATGTTAAAGTACTCCTTGAAAAACTATGACCGGGCCGGATTCGCCCGGATCACGATCAAAAACACCCTGAAAGACAACAGGCCGGGCCGCTTCCCCTTCCTGAAACGCCACAGCCACGGCGCGCCCCCAGACCAGCCGGACCAGCCGTTCCGCGCACAGCCTTCCTACGCCCCTGGTCTCGACTTCCAGCCCCCGGATTCCGTCCAGCAAGGCAGACTCGTCCGTCTCCCCGGACACGGCAGCGCAGACCAGAATCCGCACGCCATGCAGCACAGCCAAAGGGCTTGCCTGCCCACGGCCGTTCACGGGCAGAACCCGAAACACAATGATCGGCCCCATGCCGCGGCCCTTTCCAGCAGCAAGCACGGGCAGACCCCGGACAGCCGCAAGCAGGGATTCCGAGCGGCTTTTTCCCGAAACGCCTGCCTTCAGTTCCTTGAGACAGGTCACGACAGCCGAACTCGTTGCCACGCCGCTGCCAGCCGCCACCAGCCAACGCACGCCGCACACTCCGGCCACGCTCTCGCCATGACCGTCCACACCAAGGGGCAGCCTGCGCAGACCATTCAGCCGGGACGCCCCCCGGGCCGAACCATCAGCCCGGCCCGGAAACGCTCCGACAACATGTTCCCCGGCAAAGGGAATTGTTCCGGCGAGAAAAGTGCCGACTGCGCCCATATCCTCTCCCTATTCTTCGCTGATGGTCATGCCTGCGGGCACCTGCGGCGTGTCGCCCTGATAGAAGGGCTTTGCCTGCGGGAAATCCCCGGCATAAAGCACGTTGCCACCCGTGGGCGCATCCATGATCGCCCAGCCCGTGACCGTTCCCCAATCCGTCGTGGCAATGGGAAACGTGATTGCCGTGTCGGTCGTGATCACGCCGTTCACCGGAGCCGGAAGCGTGGCCTTCCGCCGCTCGTATCCGCCTCCGTCCACTTCATGGGACAGGTCTCCGGCCTGCTCCACGTCCGTCATGTCCAGAAACAGGGCCATGAACACGCCTGCCGGGGCTGCGTAGGCAGTGCCGCGCAGAACGTGGTTCAACAGCTTGTTGCTCAGATAGATGCTCTTGCCCATGCTGCACTCTCCTAGATTCCCATCTTGCCGCCGCGAAAGCGGGCGTTGGTGCCGCCTCTGGACGCGGCTATTCTGGCGCGGTTCTCCTGCCGGATGAAATCCTGACCGTGCGCCATGCCGATCTGCAGATCGGTCCATGGCTGGTTCGGGATCAGCATCAGGTCCTTGAGTGCTTCGGCGGCAATGGTCCGATCATGCGCCGACAGCAGAAAGGACGGTGCCTTGTCACTGGTCAGGGTCGGAGTCAGGGCCACTTCCACGGTCATGGCTCCGGACATGTCCTGCGAGGGAATCGGCCAGAGGTGAACCATGCCGGGTTCCGTGACCATGTACTTCCCGGGCAGTTCCGCCGAACGGGTCGGGTCCAGCCCCCGCCACTGCTCGGCATTCACGGATTCCAGAGGCTGGCCCCTGATCTCGACCTTGAGCACGGCGCAGGTCTCGGCGTTCCGATCCTGCACGGCGCAGGCGTAATCCGCGTGTCCGGCCAATATGTCCGTAGCCTCGGACCGATGCGTCCAAAGCCGCGTCCGGGAACAGAACTTCCGCGCCGCGCCCCGCACGGCCTGCACAATGACCGGGACCGGACACTTGGGCACCTTGAGCTGAATCAGGGGAAGGAATTCCCGCCAGCCGACAAAGGGCATGCTCATGACGCGCTCCCCTGTTCCGCATTCGGGTTGAACACCAGTCGCGCCTTGGCTTCCTCGCCAAGGGACAGGTAGAAGCGGGAAAGGTATTCCTTGGATTTCATGAGATCGGCAGGAGAAGACGCGTTCACGCCGTAGCAGCGGTGAAACACGTAATCCATGAGCGGTCCCTTCCAGATGTCGCCCAAATCCGTCTCGTCATCCAATCCGGTCAGGGCCGAAGGCACCACCCCGTATTCCAGTTCCACCCAGACGCCCTCTTCCGGCACCGGACAGACCCAGAACACGGTGGGAACCTTCTCGTTGTAGGCATAGTGGTCGATCTCGCTGCATGGCGCGTCCATGTGCCACATTCGGCTTACGGCATCGAGCGCAGGGCGTTCCACAAGGGACACGGCCCGCCCCGGAGTCCTGCCGTCCGCGCCCATGTTGCGGACCACGCCGAGAAGCTGCGTCCCCCGCGCGGGCAAGGTCTGCTTGGACCCGCCAGCCAGAGGCACGGCTTCGACCACGGCATTGGCGTCCGGACGCAGAAGCACGATCTGGTACATGCCGTCCGTGACGAATTCGAGCAGGTCCTCACGAGTCCAGCGCACCGGATCGGCAATATCCTCGTTCAGGGCATCCAGAACCGGCTTGATGATCTGTTTCGCTTGCACAAGGCTCCTCCCTCTTATCGGGCCGTCATGGCCTGCATCTGCCTGATGATGGCCTTGCGCTTGGGCGCGACAGGCGTTCGAGCCTTGAACGCCTCCATGCCGAGCACGGCGGCGTATTCGTCGCACTGCGCACCGTCCATGGCCTGCACCTTGGCAATTCCGTCATTCAGGGAAACGCATCCCTCGGGCAGAATCAGGGTGTTTGCCGGAACCGATTCGGACTTCGGGGCCTCGGATTCCTCCTGCCGAGCCAGAATCTCCGGCACATGCACTTCGGCAGCATCCAGAATCAGGCTGTTGCGCTCCGCCTCGTCCATGCAGTTCCATTCGTCACGGGACAGACCGCTGGACCGGAAGGCGTATTCCGCCAGTTCCTCCACAGGCACGTCGATTGTCCGGCCCTGAAACTCCACCTTGATGGATGCGGGCAACGTGCTCGTCCCCGGCATGGGCACATCCGGTTCACAGGCTTGGCCCTCGCTGAACATGAGCGGGTTTTCCCGCAGCAGCCGGGGCGCGTCGTCCTGATCCACGGCACAGGTGAAGCCGTTCTCCCTGCCAAACGCATACGGCCGCGTGAGCCACGGCATGGTCAGTTCCAGATTCCGCTCCTTCCGGTAGTGCAAAAGCATATCCATTGGGATTCCTCTCAAGCCCGGGCCGGAAGTCCCTCCCTCCGGCCCGGGCGGTTCAATCACAGGCTATGCAGCCTGCACGTTCGGGTTGTGGCAGGCGGTGTCCACGGCCACCACGCCGAAATCCTTCCCGTTGTACCGGGACTTCTTGCTGCCGTAGATGCAGCCCGCAGTGATGGCGAGCTTGTTGCCGCGGTCGTCGGTTTCCTCGTTCCAGGAGAAGCGGTTGGCCTTGGTCGAGCCGCCGTAGGCGATCATGCCCGCCTGAGCCCCGAGAAACAGGGCGCGGGCCGCAGCCACGTCACCGCCGGAACCGTAGTCCGCGAAACGAATCACGTTGCGGTGCTTGTGCAGCACCACGTCCGCGTATTCGCCCATGGCGTTCCGGTACACGAGGTTCTTGTCCCCGCGAGCTCCGGCTGCCTTCTGAATGGCCAGCCAGTCGTTCTCGGAAGTGGCCGTGCGCATGGCGTAGGCCTGATAGGTGTGCATGAGCAGCACATGCTTCTTCTCGCCCTCCACCACGAACGGCAGCATCATGGGATCAAGGGTTTCGGCCAGAGCCACCAGACGCTCCACGAGCATGAGGCCCATCACGTCGTCCGCCGTGACATCGGCCTTGCCCGAGGCATCGCCGCCGTAGATCAGATGCGCCTTGTCCGGGACCTGCAAGGCGTTGCCAGCACGTCCGGTCCAGTCCGGACGCACATGGAAATCCGCGTTGATTCCGCGCGCTCCGGCCAGATACATCATGATCATTTCGTCGAAGTCTTCCGCGAACCACGTGGAGAGCGCATCACGGCCCTGCTTGCGCAGGTTGTACGGCACGCGCTGATCGCTCATCTTGCCCTTGGAACGGGTTCCCTTGCGGCGCTGGTCGATGAACAGGAAGTCGTCGAAGAAGTTCAGGGCTTCCTCGGCATCCGTGCCTTCGATCTTCTCGTCACCTTCGGCGCCATCCCCGGACAGCTTGCCGCGCAGCCCCACGGTGATCTTGTCGCCCGCGTTCTTTTCCAGCTCGGTCTTCACCTTGATCAGGGCATCGTCGCCCATGCCCATGAACTTGGAGAAGTACTGGCTCTTGGCCGCTTCCACGCCAAGGCTGGTGCTCCAACGCTGGACTGCCAGCGGATGGTTCACGCCAAATTCGGTATCAGCCATGATCTAGCTCCTCTTATTCCCCGCGAAGCAGACGTTCCTGATCCGCAGGTGAAAGTTTGGCGAACTCGGCTTCGGAAAGCGGTCCGCCGGACTGCGGCCTTTCCCCGCCTCCCGGACCGTCTCCCAAGCCCCGGAAGGATGTTTCCGGGCGAGTTCCCCCTCATTTTTTCCGCAAGCTCCGCCGTGATCTCGGCCCGCAGCGAGTCCGCAATGGACTTCCTGACGGCCTCGGGATTGGTGGAGCAGCTGAGGTCGTAGGCATCCTTGAGGAACCCCGCGACCTCCACCGCTTTTCGTCCGAGATGAACCTGCTTGCCCGATTCCGGGTCAATGATGATGGTTGACGGGCTGGTGAGCAGACCGACTGTCTCGCTGTCCAGTCCGCACTCTCCGGCATAGGCCACGGCCTTGGACGCGGTTTCGCCCCCTGCCGAGCCTTCCGGGAACAATCCGTTGAGTTCGCGAATGCAGGCGTTCAGGTATTCCCCTTCATGCCGCTGCTGCGAGGTCGAGACCTGTTCCCGAAGCTGCCTGTCGGCCTGAATGGCCATGGCGCAATCCAGAGCCAGATCAGGGTCGTAGTCCACCAGCCGACGACGAATGCGCGCGCCGTCCGGGGAATCCTCCACGGCAAGGTGTGCGTACTCGGGGTTCTTTCGCTGGAAATCCTCGACCACAGGCTTCAGATCGTCGGGTATGTCCGCTGCCTTCTTCGGCTCATCGGTTCCGGCAGGCTTGACCTGACGGGCCTTGAGACGGGTCTCGGCATCGGCCAGACGTTCCTGAAGCTCCTTGCGCCGGGCGCGTTCCGCGTGCAGGGCCTTGAGCGGCACCATCCTTTCCTGATCCGCGCCCTGCCTGTCGCCCTCCTGCGGTTCGTCCGCCGGGTCGGGTTCACTGTCTCCGGCTTCGGGCTTGGCCTTTTCGGAAGGCGCATCGCCCTGTTCCGGCCTGTCACTGCCTTTCGGCCTTTCCTGCTCCCCTTCTCCTGACGGACGGGACGGGTCCGACTGCTGCGTCCCCGGAGTCTCGGGGTCCTTCCTGACAGGCTCTTCACTTTCACCACGCAGGGCATCCTCGCTCGGCCCTTTCTCCCACCAGCCGCCTTCCTCGGCCGCGCCGGATTCCTGCTGCTGCGATTCGCCCGCAACAGGTTCCATGGATGACCCGGGCTGTTCCACCCCGCTTCCTTCCGACTGAGGCCGGGAAGCCGTGCTGCCTGCTTCACCGTTCATCTCCACTTTCATCTCGTTCTCCTTTTCCGCCCGAGAAAGGCGCGGTTTCGGTTGATGACGGGGACCGCCCCCGGAATGTGAGTGCTCGGCGATAACGCCCGCCGACAGCGATGGAAAAAACAAAAGCCCCGAAGCCGGACTCCTTCGAGTCCATGCAACGGGGCCATGACTGGCGCGGTTGGCCTTGCTGCAACGCGGGGCCGTCATGCGGCGCGGCGTTCAGCGAAATCCGGACGAATCCGGGGAAGTCCGACTACACGGCTTCCCCTCGCTCGATCTTTTCCAGAAGCGATACAATCAGCTTGAGTCCACGCAGAAGCGCGCGGATGATCATCCTGCTTTCCGGGGAAATGCTCATGCCCGATCCCACCTCACAGCGTCATAGTTCGACCGGAACCGCCTGCGGTCCTCCTCGGTCTCGGTCCGATTCCAGAACCGGAAATTGCGACCGTTGCGCAACTCCCGCTGACCACGAAAATGCTTCTCGGCCCTGCGTTCGAACGCCTGTTCCTGTGCCGGGCTCATTGCGCCCCAATCCCGCACGTTTTGTCTGCTCATATCCGCATCACTCCCTGAGCTGCCGAGGCTTCGGCCTTGCGCTGCTCGGTTTCCGCCTTCTGCCGAGCCTGAAGGGCCTCGCGTTCCGCCCTGCTCCTGTCGACTTCCGCCTTGTGCTGTACCTGAAAATCCTCACGTCCTGCCTTGCGCATCTCGCTTCTGGCCTTGGCCTTGGTGGCAAGAATCTCGGCCCGCAGCTTGTCGTTCTCCAGCTCCTTGGCCTGAATCTCCAGAGCCTCCATGCGCTGCTTGAGCTCGGCCATGGCCTGCGCCTCGGCCTTTTCCGATTCCATGCGTTCCATGAGGGCCTGCCTGAGCTCCTCCGGAGTCATGTCCTCCTCGCCCGGCATTCCGCCAAGCAGAGGCCGCAGCCGCATGAGCAGATTGTCCTTGTTCGGCAGGTTGGAAAGCTCAAGGGCCAGAGACATGAGGTGCGGAATCACTTCCGGCGGAGACTGCTTGATCCACTCGATGATGAGGTCCAGATTCTTTTCCCGGACCGTATCGCTCTGCGGCGCATCGGAAATCACGATGTCGTAGCGACCCTGCGTGATGTCGTTGCGGACCTCGAACCCGCCGTCACCACGCGGCACGGTCTCGTTGACCTCCACGAACCGCTCCTGATTCGTGATCCGGTCCGTGATGCGCAACACCTTGGGGCCTTTCCACTTGTCCTGAATCTCCGCACTGACCAGCGTTCCCAATCGGTTGAGGCTGCGCCGCTGATTGTCGAACACCGAGGCCAGCACGGTTGCTCCCTGCCGCTGCCGCTGTTCCAGAGCCCGACCCGAGGTGGCGTTGGACTTGTACCCGAGGGACTCGTCGTTTGCGCCGGATACCTGCTGAATCTCCCGCTCCGAGGCGTACAGAAGGTCCATCTGGGCCGGAGCCAGGTCACGGCCTTCGAGAATCTGGGCCTTGGCAATGCCGCCTTCCTTGAGCACAACCATGCCGTCCATGGAATTCACTTCGTCGTACACGGTCTGCAAGTCGTCCGCCGCGCCTTCCTCGATGATGATCCTCCGCCGCTGCAACTGCGCCAGAGCCATGGCCCGGCGCTTGTTCACTTCCTCGTCCTGTCCGCGAATCTGGCGGGGCAGGCCGAAGGGAAACTGGAAACGATCCAGATAGCCGATGAACGGCACGAAGGGATATTCATCGTGCCCAAAGGGCGAGGCCATGTGCTGCAACACCTGACGCCCCAGAAATGTCATGACGCGCATCTTGCGGACCTGCGCGGAAACCACTTCGGAAGCCTGATGCACGAGCTGGTAGATCAGGGCCGGATCGCAGTCCCGCCTGATCTCGATGCACTGGCCGTCCGGCATGAGCGCGAACAGTCCCTTTTCCATGACCGGATACCAGAGTTCCACGGGCCGCACCCGCTTGCGCTCCGGATCGGTCCAGCGTGTGGAGCCGAGCACGCGCTTGAGCTGCTCCACGTTGTCGGCCTCGTCGCCGTAGATGCTGCCCAGATATTCCGCGTCCTGATGGTTCAAGCCCCTGTACGTCTCGCGTATGGCCTTTTCCTGCTCCGGGAACCAGCCGATCAGCTCCTCCAAATCCATCCACCGCTGATGGAACACGTAGCGGCATTTGTCCGGGTCCAGCCACGGTGATGCGAACGGGTCCCACCAGATTTCCTTCCAGTCGCGCGTATCCAGCTTGATGCGCTCCTTGCGCGGGTCCGGGTTCAGGCCGACATACAGCCAGCCGATCCCGGGAATCGTGGCATTGCGGAACGCCTCGGAAATGAGAAACTGTCCCTGATTCTGGTCCAGCACGAACTGGATGCCCTCGGACATGATCTCGGCCATCTGCCCGTCCTTGTGCGTGCGGGCCTTGGCCACGATGTCCAGCCGATTCACGGCCTGAGAGCCGAGCACGAGGTTCACGGCAGGAAAGGTCCGGTTGATCACGAGCGGATCAAGCCCCTGATCCACGGCATTCTCCCGGTCCCGTGCGGACCACTGCGCTCCGTCATACATCTCCTGATCCCGCCACGACTCGGCCCGCCAATCCCGGGAAGCGGTCTGCGCCTCCTCCACGAAGCCGAGCGCGGTACGCGTATCAATGGGTTTGAGTGCCATCTATCTTCCCTTCCTCCGATTCGGACGAAAACCGCGCTGGTCGCCGGACTGCGGCCTGAAGCCCACGCACAGGTACCGGAACGCGTCCACGGCATGGCTGGTCCAGTCGTGCAGTGGATGATCGTGAAAGCTCCGGGTCTTGTCGTTCCACTCGCGCTGATACTGCCGAAGCGCGTCCACGCCGTGCTTGCATCGGGTGTGATCGAACCAGCACCGGGGCAAGGCGGTCCGGATCGCATTGATGCCGTCCTGCACCGGAATGTTCGGGCAGATGTCGAACCGGATGCCCAGAGACCGGGCCGTTTCCAGCCGGGACTTGCCCGTGCCGAGCTCGCGTACGCGGATGTCATGCGGCGCGATGTGCTGGCCGTACTTGTAGCCCTTGTCGTCCAGCACCTTGGCGTAATGCTCCAGCCCCTGCCCGTGCGCCTCGTAGTAGTCGATCAGGACGAACGAGCCGCCGGGCCGCGCCTGCATGAACCAGATGGACGTGGAATCGGACATGCCCAGATCCCACGCCGTATGCACGGGCAGTGCGGGATCGTAGGGAACGTCCGTCACCCTGCCGCTCTGGTCCGCCGCATTCATGAGCTGGCCGAAATACGCGCCGGGCAGTGCCGCATCAAAGGAGCAGTAGAATTCCTGCTGCACCTTGTCCTCGTCCATGCCCGCGTCCCGCTCCTCCTGAATCGCGGCTTCGGAAATCACATGCGTATCGTCCACGGTCAGCCGCTGGCAGAACCAGTTCGGGTTGTGCCGGGCCATGTCGTATATCTCCCAGCCGTGGTTTCTGCCGCGCGGCGTGTAGATGAACAGGGCCCAGCCCATGTTCTCGGCCAGAATCGGACGGATGTAGTCCCACGCCAGCGGATCGGCCAGAGACCATTCGGAAAAGATCACGCCGACCGGGTTGGAGCCGACCAGCGCATTGTAGTTGTCGCTGCCGCACAACTGCCAGATGGAGCCGCACTTGAGTTCGATGAGCATCTCCTGCGAGCTGGTACGGCTGCGGATCACGGGCGGGAACACCTGATCGATGATGCGTCGGCCTTCCCTGTCAATGCCGTTCCAGACGGATCGACGCGCCTGCTTCTGCGTGGGCAGCATGTGCCAGTACACGCCGACACGCTCATGCGCCTTCACGCACGTCATGTTCAGCGCCGTGGAGTCCTTGCCCGCCCTTCGATGCCAGACCACGACACCACGCAGACAGCCACCCGCAAACGACTGCCACAGCGGCAGCTGGTGCGGACGCGGATTCCAGTTGTATGGCAGATCAATTTCCATTCTCGCCGTTGCTCTCGTCATCGTAGCGTTTCAGGTTGATGGTCAGACTGCCTTCCACGTTGTGGTCGACCTTCTCGTTGAACATCCCGAGGTGCTTTCCCAGCAGCTCGTTCCCGCGCAAGGCTCCGTGGCTGTCGAACGTGTACGCTGGCACCTGTTCCCCGGCCGCGTTCTCCACGTACACCGGCTTTCCCTTGCGATCGGTCACAGGTTCCGCCTGCATGCACCGCTCGACAATGCTCACGATGTTCTTCAGCACGTAATCCTGCGTGATCTGCGTACGTTCCGTCCGTTTCTCAAGCTCTTCCCGTATCGCAGCCTGAATCTCAGCTTTCTTCAACAGTCGCTGTCCCTGCGAATAGGCCGACCTTTTGCTGTACCCGGCACGAATGGCGGCCTGCGTTGCGTTCAGGTCCACAAGGTATTCCTGAACAAACGCCCTTTGCCTTGCCGTCAGTTGCGCCGTCTTGCCTGCCATGTCATTTTCCCACGTCTGAAGACCCCAAAACAGAAATCGAAAGCTATGATCCTTCAACCTATGCCCTGCGAATTATCGAGCCTGCGGAGTCCATCCGACCGTTTTCCCTTTCAGGGCTCGGGCTGGCCGTCGTCACCACTCCCGAATCATTCGAACCGCGCTCGTTTATCCGTTACGCCGGGGCTTACTGCTCCTGCCCGGCAGATCGGCCTCCGGGGTCATGTGAGGCCGCAGGGTTTCAGTCATTGAAAAATGTCTATCGCCCGTACTTTTCCAGCCAGCCCTTGATCCAGCCGATGTCGTTCTTGACCTCGGCCATGTCGGACCTGAGACTGGAAGTCGCATCGATCTCGAGCCGCAATTGCCGGATGTCCTTGGAATTCGCCTGAACCTGTCCCTGCAGCCCGGAAGCCCACCAGATGGCGGCCACGGTCTGCATCAGGATGGCAAAGACAAGGGCGAGGGGAATCTTCTTGTCCAGAGTCCAGGGACTGCTCATTTCGAGCCTCCCCTGCTCAGGGCGTCCCGGACTCCGCGCACGGCCCCGGGCAGGTAGTCACCGATCTTCTTCACGCCCAGCACCGCAGCCACGATCCAGAAGAAAATCTGAAGAAACCAGTCGGGCAGGGACTCCCACGCATGGAGCACCTTGGCCGCCTCTTCCGGGCAGAACCCGGACCAGATGAAGAACCCGATCCAAGCGAAGAACAGCACATCGTCCTTCCACCCGGCGTTCTCCAGCTGCTTCATCTCCCACTCGTGATTGAACTCCTGATCCGACCGGGCCAGACGGACACGGTTCTCGACAACAGCCTTCCGAATCTCCTGCTTGCCCTTGAAGTGGCCGGTCACACCCTGCACGATGGTTGTGGCCAGTCCGGCCACGGCTCCGATGATGGGCAGCACGGCTACACCTCGCTCGCGTCGATGATGGTCAGGGCAAAGGGCTGGTTGTCGGCGACAGACAGGAACTCCGTCACGGTGTCGCGGGAAGTCAGGATGCCGCGCTGTCCGTCAAGGGTGCCGTATCGCCTGCCGAGCAGCACGCATCCCTCGGTATCCCGGACCAGATTGCCGGGATGCACCAGAATGTGGGTGCGGCCGGGTACGTTCGCGATCTCGTACACGTCGCCGAATCCGGGGGAATGCACGGGCTGGCAGAAATACCGGCCCTCCGGGATGCAGGACGCGCCCACGGCGTTGTCCCGATCCTGCGGTTCCAAGGTCATGCAAAAGACATGGCCGTTCAGCTTCAATACGCCGAACGTGCCGTCCTCGCCCTTTTCCAGTCGTACCAGCTCTGCCCTGTCGATCATGCTGTTTCCCCTTCGCGGTGGTCCGGTCAGGCCGCACGGATATCGCACCGCCGAGCCACAAGCAGGACGGGCGGTCCGGGCCTGAACGCGGACCCTCTTCAGTTGCCCGGGATTCTACCACGGGGGATTTTGCGCAGGACGACAGGGAACGGCACAGAACGGGAGAAGACGGGAATATGGGGGGTTGACAGGGATGAGACGGGAAAAGGAAAGGCGGCACAAAATACTTATTCGAAACGAATGCTTTTAACTATTTTTTTATAGTATTTTTTTTGAAGGAGTTTGAATGCATCATATGAATCGTTTTTATTCAAATAAGATTTGCCCACAATCAGAACCTCTATCATCCCCATCGGAACACAAACGAAGGACATTCCATATGTATGAGCTCCATCCATTTTTACATGAAACCCATACTGCAATCCATGCGCTCCCGAAACGGTCAATATTTGTGGATTAAAAGTCTGAAAATTTTTGCCAGAAGATTTTTCAATATACCTTAAATACCTTCTCACACGTTTCGTTTCATGCCGCTGCAATTTATAGAGATATAATATATCTTGTTTGTATGGAATGTTGTGAATACTAACCAGAATACTTCCGTCCGGGCCTTCATACGCAGCCAACTTGGTTGTCATATCTCTTTCTGTTGTATTAAATGTCTTAAAATCAACACCGTCTGGGCCTGAAAAAGATATCCCATAAGCAGTGAAAGCATTGCTGGCATATGTATTATTTGGATATATAAAAACAAAAGTTAGAATATGCACAACGCCAAGCAACAACAAATTCCGCACTTCCAGCCTCTTATGATATTCCAATTCAATACCCTTGCTTGCGCCTTAAAAATTGGCAAGGAAAGCTAACAAACCAAGCAGATACAGCACACCGGAAAGCCATGGCACCCAAACCAAGGTCCCTCCTATTTTTTTCAAACGCAACTTGTTGTCCTTGTTTGGGAATAAACGGCATATGGATTCAATGCTCTTCCGAGCGTTTTTGTAATACATATGATATCCTGCCCACCCCACGTAGCAATGCGCAATGAATCCAACAATTGGAATGAACGATAGAACCAAGACAAAGGCAGCTTGAGGGTACAGTTTCCGATACAGCAACCAAGCGGGAGCAAAAAAGAATCCGGGCCAATGCCACTTCCCTTTGTACTTGCCATCAAGACTATCGAAAAGCTCAATCCTCTCATAATATTTAATAAAATTATTTCCAACAAATGCTTCATAATCCTCGACAGAAATCCCAGTCCGCATAGACGAAGAGTCTGCCCTTTCTGTCTGTTGCTGCTTTGTCGCAGCTACGATCTGCTTGCCGATTTTCGAATCCGATTTGACTTCATCTTGCTGATACAAAGCTTGAACCCCCTTTTCCGGTTCCTGTTGAGGCTGTTTCGCCTCCACAGAGACTTCAGCGGTCGGGACATTGATCAACTTGGCCACAACCACGCAAAGCACAAAAAGGCCAACCATAACCAATATGATCAAGACGTTGGAATCCATCTTCTGACCTCACTTCTAGACAAAAAAAATACCCAGAAGGCATTTGCGTTATTGGCATATCTCTACTTGAACAAAAGTCAAATTTTCTTATTGACAGTTTGTAATCATGTAATTATTAAATTCTTATGAAAGAAGAACAAACCACATTTACAATGAGGCTCAACAAAAAACTCCACCGCAGGATTAAAATCCTTGCAGCAACGGAAGGCATGACCATCAAGGACATGTTCATTGAATGCATGGAAAAAAGACTGAAAGAGGCCGAGGAAAAGAAAAAGGAAACCAAGTAACCAAACAAAAAAAACGGCCCCGGAGGGAACGGCAATTCCCAACCGAGGCCTAACCACAAACGACCTTCAAGGGAGGTACGTCATGGCTCAGCGCAACGTAAACGAATCGCTATTCGTCCGCAACGGCAATGTTCTCGTCGTCAACTTCCATCCATCCGTTCAACCGGCCCAATCCCACCCCAATCCTTCCGCCCGCCAGTGCAGCCTTGAGGAAGCCCTTTGCGATCTGGTGAAACTCAGCGCCTTTGGTGCCCACAATCAGGTTGTCGCCCGTTCCTGCCAAGACAAGGCCATCGACATTGCTCATGCCATTGAGCACACCGTAGGCAATCTGCGTATCACTCTGGACAAGGAATACACCCAAGCCGAGCTTGTTCACCCCCTGCATGGAGGTTGCCATGCCTAGCAACATCATCCCCTTCCAATTCGATCAGGCCAATGTTCGTGTGGTTCAGGACGATCAGGGTGAACCCTGGTTCGTGGCAAAGGATGTGGCTGAAGTGTTGGGATATGCCGACACGGATCAAGCTATCCGTTCACATTGCAAAGCAGCTCTGACCTCACCCGTAAAAATGACGGGGCAGGCTCGGCACATGAAGATCATCCCCGAACGTGATGTCTATCGCCTCATCATGCGCTCCAAGCTTCCCGCAGCTGAGCGATTTGAGGAATGGGTGGTTGGCGAAGTTCTGCCGACCATACGCAAGCATGGCGCATACATGACGCCGGAGAAGATAGAGGAAGCCTTGCTCAATCCGGATACGATCATCCGGCTGGCTACAGACCTCAAGACTGAACGGCAAAAAAGGCTGGCCGAGAGCAAAAAGCGTGAGGTGGCAGAAGCGGAAAGAGACAGGCTCAAGCCCAAGGCCGAAACATTGGATTCGCTCATGGCTTCGGACACGGCTCTGCCCATCGGATCGGTAGCCAAGGCCCTGCACAAGGATTTCGGAATTGGCCGCAACAAACTGTTCAAGTTTCTCCGGGATCGGGGAGTCCTCATGGCGAACAATGAACCCAAACAGATTTACATGGACCGAGGATATTTCCGTGTCGTGGAACGCCGCTACGAGGTTCACGGCGAGATGCGCGTAGGCACGCAAACGCTCGTCTACCAGCGAGGCGTGACCTTCATCGTGAAGCTGCTACGAAAATCGGAAGACAAGGAAGCCGCATAAGGCAAGGAAGCCGGGGATAACACCTCGGCTTCCTTTTTTGCAAACACTCCTCAAATGGCTGGATATCGCACCGCCGAGCAACAAGCAGGACGGGAGAGGACGGCACAGAACGGGAAAAGACGGAAATATGGGGGGTTGACAGGGATGAGACGGGAAAAGGAAAGGCGGCCATGATTATAGGCAAAGAGGAGAACGCCGTGTTGGGGCTTACAAGACTCTTATTTCGCGCTCTTGACCCGCCCTTTGACATGTACTATTTATTGTACAGCAAGAAGGAGGAACTTATGCCTGAAGCCATCACTTACACCGAAGCTCGCCAGAAGCTAGCGTCAAAAATGGACGAAGTCTGTGATACCCACGAGCCGGTAATCATCACTCGCCGCAAGGCCGAGGCTGTAGTCATGATGTCCTTGAGGGATTACAATAGCATCACGGAAACCGCATATTTGCTCAGAAGCCCGGCCAATGCAGCTCTCCTTCGGGCAAGCATTCAGGCGGCCGAGTCCGGGCATTTGGAATCGCACACTCTCATGGAGGAATGATGACTCTCCTCACATGGACCCCGCAAGCATGGGATGATTACCTGGACTGGCAAAAGACTGACAAAAAGACACTTAAACGAATCAATTCGTTGATTCGAGATGCGATACGAACCCCATTCGAAGGAACCGGAAAACCCGAACCTCTCCGCTTTGATCTAGCGGGCTATTGGTCCCGCCGAATCGACCATGAACACCGTCTTGTATACAAATTTGACGGGAAAACGGATACACTGATTGTTGTTCAATGTCGCTATCACTATTAAAATCAGATAAATATTCAAAAATACAAACTGTCATCTGTTATAACTAAATGCAGGTCTCTTCATTCTCTTCATATTCGAAGCGAATAGAGTAGTATTTTTTAGGCTCAATACCATATAACAGACGGTTTGATATAAGTGCATAGAATAGTGACCAAGCCTTGAGACATGCCCCCCTAAATACTGATTACCTTCTTCTGTCTTTGTGATTTCTCTACGAAGAGATTCAACTATGCCGGAAGATTTTTTCCATCTACACTTTAATTATTTAAATCAAGGCAGTTACTTAAATCAAAACGGCCCCAAGCTTTTCGCCGGGGCCGTTCATGATTCGACTCGTCTTTCCACTCAGCTCTAGCCAAGCATCAGCAGATTCACGAGGTACTCCTTTTTGTCCTTGTGGAGTCGCAGGTAGCCTTCGTCGTACAGCTTTTTCAAATCCCTTCTGGCGGTGGATTCGCTTACCCCGGCGTACAGGTGCTTCATGACCGGATGCGAGAACAAATCCGACAGTGTAAAAGGCTTGAGCGTTTCCAGACAAAGCAGGAGCAGATCAGCCTGACGTTTGGAGAGCGCCTTGTTCTTCTTCTGGAAATAGACAAAATCCCGGATGGACATTTGCCGTATGGAGTACGTCACCTGTTCCTTGATCTCCTTCAGGGACTCGATCACCCCATCGAAGAAGAACGACAGGAACGGAGTAATGTCTTTCCTGTTCTTGCTCTTGTGCACGCTCGAGAACGCGATGAAATAGTCGTCGATGTTCCGGTAGTAGTAATTCGACATCATCTGGGGCAGATACTTGATTCCGGCTCCGTGCATGACCATGGCTTCGATGAACCGGGCCGTCCTGCCGTTGCCGTCCTGAAACGGATGAATCCTGGCCAGATGGAAATGAGCCGCAGCCGCCCGGATCATCGCGTCCGTTTCAAGCATTTCCTTGCAGTTGATCCACTCGACGAAAATCCGCATCAGATTCTCTATGTCCACAAGAATTTTGGGCGGCGTGTATGTCCCGCCATGCTCAGGATTGCCGACGTACACGGGCTCGTTCCGGTATAGACCGGGAGAGTTGTGATAGTAATCCAATCCTCTCGTCAGAACGTTGTGGACATCCTTGATGAACTTCTCCCTCACCTTCCACGGACCGCCCTGCCCTTTTTTCTCCAGAAAGGCATAGGCCCTTTTCAGGTTGTCGATTTCCAGCTCCGACCTGTTGGAAAGCTCTTCCCTTTTTTTCGAGGTAAGAACAGCTTCGACCTCATCCTCGGTCAGCTTGTTTCCTTCTATTGCGGCGGTCCCGAAGATGGACCTCCTGACAAGATCGGTCTGCATCCGGGCGGAAACATGCGGCAGAATGGGCAACCCGGTGACGGTCTGATACAGAATCTTCGCTTCCAGAACTTTGGGCATAATCAGGGCCGCATCATGTTCGCAGGAAAAGACGAACTTCCCGGACTTGAAAGTCAGATGCTCGGCGACAGGTATTTTTGAAGCCATAAATGAAACCTTAACTCTGCTGAATTTATAGCATTTTCATGAAATTCTTTCTCAATGTGAAAACTTTTTTACCGCGTATTTCGGCAACTGGCAAGCATTCCACGATACGCGCTCATGCGCGTCCATGTTTTCTCTCAAAATCAAACGGCCCCGGACATTCCATCCAGAGCCGTTCTTTCACGCAGACCTACGCCCGAATCATGCCCACTACACAGCCTCGGCCGCCCGGAACTTGCGGGCCCGCCATTGCTGCAACTCCCGCGCTGATGCGGAATACCTCGGCTGGCCTCCCCGTTCGGTGTACTCCACGGCGATGGGCGCACCGAGGCGCACCCATCGAAGCACACGATCCCGTCCGACCCCGAACCGGGCCTTGATCTGAGCCATGGAGGTCAACAGATCGTCGTTCATGCCGCCCGCTCCTTGAAATCCACCACGATCACGCCGGGCAATTCCCTTGCAGGCGACACCTCGTACTTGCCCGGCTCTATCCCGAGCTCCCGGGCAATGGTCGTTGCGGATATGACCCGTTCGGTCCGGCTCGTGCCGCCGCGCACCTTGACGGAATTCAGATCACGGGGCTTGTCCAGCAGCCTGATTGCCACGCTCTTGCGCTCCCTGTTCTCGAACAGATCGGCATAGGCGTACCGTTCCAGACCGAAAATCGTTGTCGCTGCCGCGTTCAGGTAAAAGTTCATGCAGCCCGTGCCTTCCCGAACCGTGAGCAGCGGCGGGTTGTGCCCGAGTCTCCGTCCGCCGGTCCGACGCTTGAACGTCAGGCCGTTCAGCACCAGAATATCCCCGTCACTGGCAACCGGGGCTGGCGTGGACTGAACCTCGGGTGCGACCTCGGTTGTCCGGCATTTGTCCCTGGCTTTGTCCTGCATGTCCTGTCGCAATTCCGCAGCCGTGGGATGTTTTGCCCGGATTTCCGGGTCAGCCTTGCATCGATAGCACAGGCCACGACTGTCCAAACCAATGGGGCCGCGTCCGCAATGTGCGCATTTGCCATGTCTTGCCATCTTCTCGACCTCCTTCTCGATGTTGCTTTCGCTGGTATTCGAGGCCTTGGCCCAAACGGTCAGGCCGTAATCGCATTTCGCGCATTCCGGGTAGCCGTGAATCCCGCGCCGATGTTGCGCGAGCTTGAGCAGGCAGACCCGAGGCTGTCCCATGTACTGGCAGTGTTTTCCGCTGTTCATGCCGCATCGTCTCCCTTGCCGAACATGTATTCCTGCAAGGCTTCCCGGGCTTCGAAGTCTCCCTTGCAGACCCTGACCAGATACCCGGCCCGTCTCAGGGCCGAGATCATCCGCTTTTGCGCATCGGACAACCTGCCGCCCTTTTGGCGTTTCATCTCGATGTAGAGCCCGTGATACCCAAGCCGAGGCCACGCCAGACAGATATCCGGCACTCCCGGCTTGACCCCTTCGGCCTTGAGCTTGCCAGCCACGGCCGGTAGCCGATGCCCGCCATTCGGGATGGCGTACAGCAACGGCTCCACTTCCGGCGGCAGGCAGTCATTGGCCCAATTGAAAAACGCAACCTGTTCCTCGTGCTCTGTCGGCACGATTTCCGGCGCAACCTGATCAGGCGCGACCCTGCCCATGGCCCGGGCTTTTCGTTGCAGTCCTTCCAGTCCGCCCATTTCACGCAGTTCCCGGGCCGAGATGTGCGGTTGCAGCTCACGCATGAAACTGCCTCCGCACGAACTCTCCGGCAGCCCGCATGGACGGACGGCAGGCAACCGGAATCTTGCTGGCCCCTTGGGTCACGATCACTCCGCCGTCCACGGGAACCAGCTCCGCGACAACGCCGGACCAGTCTCCGCGCGGCTGTCGATCCTCGCCGAACACGGAAAACGTGCCATCGGGATTCCGCAGAAATTCGAGCTTCATCATGCCGCCCCTCCCTTCCGGGTCTGTTCCCGGGCAAGCCGTCCGGCTTCGGCAAAACCGAGTCGGGGATTCCTGCGCCGGAGATTGGCCACCAGTTGCACCACGCGGTTGGTCCGGGTGTAATCCTCAGGCCTTTCGCCAAGGGGCAGCGTCAGGAGCTTGCCCTTGGGCATTCGACGATTCTCCACGGCCTTGGCAGCTTCAAGAATCTCCGCAGTGCACGGAAAGAACCTGTGACTGCGGCGATACTCGGCCACGGCCTCAAGAAACAGCCTCTCGCTCAAGTGCCCGAGGTCCGCCTCCCAGATCGGGAGCAAAGCCGCAATTTCGTCCGGTCCCATCATCGCCGCCGGGTAGTTCAAAGCCAGAACCGCAATTTCCTCGAGCATTCTGTCGCTGCTGATTTTCACGTTGACTCCTCGCCTGATTCAGGGCCTTTGCAAGCCGTTGTCGATTCTGCGCGTTCTGCTGGGCCTGCGTCTTCGCCTGTGGCATCCCGGAGACCAGGGCCGAGCCATCCTGCGGAGCCTTGTACGGCGTGTCGTTCCAGCGTTTGTCGCGCAAATAGTTCTCGAATTTCGGCGGACATCTGGTGAATCGTCCGTCCTCCTGAGCCATGAGCAGAATGTGCTCACGGATCGCCCACGGTTCTTCCAGCGTGCCGTTGTCTTCCAGACGGCACCATTCACGCCACGCCGCTTCCTCGCCCTGCTTGAGCGGATAGACCTGCCAGCAGGCAAGAAACCCCTGCCGGGATGGTCGGCCCTTGGAAGGCGAATCGGTTTTTACGGGACGGGAAGAAGGCGGGTCGCCTCCACCCAAAAAATCTTCCGGCATGCGCTTTGTCGGAGAGGAAGACTCTTGGAGTTTAGAAGAGCTTGTATTTGTATCTTCTGGAGTAGGAGATGGAGTAGGAGATGGAGAAGGGGGCGTTACTTCCATGTCACTCGAATGTTTTGCCCTGTAACGACGTTGCCTTTTTGCGTTGGAATTATTGACTTTTTGCTCTCTCCACATGCGCCGATTTATGAGCGTTATCTTTGCGTTACAAAGCGTTACTTCTGCGTTACTTTTTGCGTTACCATGTAACGCTTCCGTAACGCCCGCGCCTGTGAATTCGCCCTCTTTTATGACCCATTCCCCATCAATTGAGAGGTCAGCAAATCCGTATTGAATGATCTCCAAGACAAACTCCAAAAACTCTGCCGGGAACATGCCAAGGGCTTTGCATATCGATGTGCCGGGACCATCAAGACGGCCCCTCTGAGGATTGCGCCACATGCGGCAGAGGGTGCGCATCCAGCGCCCTTGCGTAGCGTCCGAGGCCTGCATAAGTCGGGTGTCCGACAGCCAGTCGTCGGGATAAATTTGGAATGCCGGTGCTTTCTTCGCCATAAGCCCTACCTAGCCTTCCGCATCTCGCGGTTGCGTTTCCACACATCTTGCATTTCCCTGTCTTTCCATTCCCTGTGCATCCGGCGGGAAACGAGCTGGACATTTTCGGGACATGCCGGGACATCGCCGGGACAAAATCGGGACACACTGCACAGGCCGACTCGTTCGGCCTCACGCAGAAAAGCCTCGATCTCGGATTCCGAAGCACCGCACATCCGCGCAAGTTCAGGTATCCCGGCCTCCAGTTTCCCCTGCTCCTCTTCAAGCCACATGTAGGCAAGGATATCGATCCAGATTCCCCGGGAAGCAAGGGATAAACGGCGGACTTCCGGTTCGGACAGCCAGTCGCGCACGTAGAACTGAAACGCGGGAGCTTTCTTCTTTGCCATCACTCTACCCTCTCTGCCTTGAACAAACCTTTTCCAGCAGGCAGCGCAGCAGGCCGTGACGACGAAACGCGGCATGTACCGGAAATCTTCGGGACAGGACGGCCTCGGCTTCCTCGATCACGGCATCCACGGCTTGGGTCACTTCAAGGCGGTCGGCCTGTCCGTCCTGACACAATTCCAGAAGCCGCGAGGCGGCCAGAAACAGGGCCACGGGCTGGAATTCGGTCACACCATCCTGCCCTGCCCGTGATTTGCGTCGGATCAGATTGTAGCCGCGCCTGTCGGCCAAATATTGCAACGGCTGATCCCCGGAACACGCAAGCATGAGCGGAAGCAGCAGCTCGGCTCCGAGTTTGGCGCCTTCGTCGAACTCGTTGAGTTCGCGCTTGAGCGTGCTGTAGGGCTTGCCGATCTCCTCGGCTATGGCCTTGATGGGTTTTCCCGATTCCTCGACCATGAGGTTCACGGCATCCAACATGCTGTCAGACATTAGAATCCCTCCTCCAAACGATAATTTTCCGTGCCCGGAACCCGTGGTTTCCTCTGAGCATGGACGCAAAGCTGACCATTCACTTCAAGGGACAGCCGAACGGCTCCACTCTGGCAACAGTGGTGCTGATCGTGGCCGGATTCGACTGTCCTGAATTCTACCGGGAAATACTGCCGAGCGGCGTGGACCCGTGGGCCGTGTACAATGACATAGCCACCAACGCCCTTGTTCATCTTCGCAAGGAGAAGCGGTCCGCGCCTCCGGACAAGGCACCGGACACAACCGGAAAGAAGCAAGGCAAGGTCATCCAACTCCATGCGGTGTTGCCGATCTAGGAGCACTTCATGCCGCCTTGTGGGACGAATCTCCGGGGAGAGCGGATTCCTGAACTGAGAACAGGAACGGCCACAGCTTTTCAATCGTCGTCGAGTGCAATCCCTTGCGTTCTCCGGATAAAATCCGGGTAATTACGGGCGGTGCTACACCCGCTTCTCTCGCCAACTTGGTGGCAGTCCACCCACGTTCCGCCAACGTCTTTTGAATGAGTTGTTTGATTTGCATGGGCAGAAAATACCACTAGGTACAAAAGTGGTCAATGGAGGATACCCACAGGATGATGACAGCCCATACCAAAAAGTGCATACCATCTGGTATGTCACTTTATGAAGAAATCATGGACGCTCTCAAGGTTGTGCTTGAACCGCGTGGGGAAAAGTCTCGTATCAGCAAACAGATCGACACTCCCCCCAACACGATCACTCGTTGGTTCTCGGATGACCCCAAGCAGAAAAGGGAACCATCTGGTAGGAACTTGCTTGCTGTTCTTGAATCAGTCGGGGCAAAGATCGTTATGCCCGGGGAGGAAATGGACTGCCCGGAGGTCCTCACGCCGGAAGCCCAACGCCTTGATGAAATCATTGCGGGAATGCGAAAGCTGAATCTATCCGATGCCGCGATCCATGACGCGGTGGCGGCCGAACTGGCTACGCTTTTTCAAAAAAAGACCGAGCCAGCTGAGACTGAAGAAAGAAGGCGTGCCAGTTAAAGGTTTTACGAGGAGGCAAGTCTCATTATCGGCAGAAAAAAATTAGAGATTATAGGCAGCCAAGACTTCGAATTATCCACACCAAACGTCTCACAAAGAGTAAAATTTTGTAAAAGAACTCAATTTGAGCAGCAACTCACCAGCTTTTTTTGAGGACAAAGATAGACAAAACGTATCGCGACAACCATAACCATATTCATTTCTCAAAAAGACCTTCCAACCATGCATAATTCTCATTTTTTCCAAGACAGCTTCGATGAAGGGACACACACCAAATTAACCCTACTAGAAAAATACGTAAGGGCATGGATTCCAACGTTTATCCACACGAATAGGATAAAAGAAATCCAAATGTTTGACCCTTTCTGTGGGCCAGGGACAACTGAAAAAGGCGACAAGGGAAGTCCGCTTATCGTACTTCGTGAAGCAGTCAGATACGCACGAAAATACAGCAGTTCTGCAAGACCACCAATTCGGCTCTTTTTTAGTGACTCAAAGCTCAAGGAACTGGAGCAGCTACAAACCAACCCCGAAATCGAAAACGCAAAAAAATACATAGACGTTCGCATTACCCACATGAACTTTCGCGACCTTTTCGAAAAATCGCGACATTCCAGAAAAGACCCTAGCATCGCGGCTTTTTTCTTCATAGATCAATTCGGTGTGAAGGAACTCTCATGCGATATTTTTTTTGATTTGGTAAATTCTCCTCGAACAGACTGGCTTGCATTCATGAGCTCCTCTACAGCTCGAAGATTTCTTAAGGAAGAATGTTTCAAATCCATTCCTCAAGCCAATTTTGGAGCATTGAAGGATTGCCACCGAGAGTTGACCGAAGCATACAGACAGCTTGCCAATAACCCGGAATATTTTATTCTCCCCTTCTCGATCAAGAAGGGAACAAATATTTACGGTTTAATTTTTGGGTACCGGTCACCCACGCGGTGCGGATAAATTCCTTCGAACTTGCTGGGATATTGACCAATTTGCAGGTGAAGCGAATTACTCTGTAGATAACCCACAAGCTTTGTGCACCCAACCTTCCCTTCTCCCTCCAACCAAGCTGACCCTCTACCATGACGAATTAAAAAGGCTAATTCAAAATGGCACCTTAAAAACCAATAAAGATGTTTTTCTCCATGCTCTTCGGGCTGGAATTTCAGCAAAAAAATCAAAAGAAGTCCTTTCTTCTTTGGTCAAAGAGAGAGTGTTATTAAAAAGGCCTTCCCTTTCTTACGAAACCATTTACAAAAAACATAAGGTTGCGAACTTGGTTCGATCTCGTTAAAATTCAGCTATGGCTAAATCAAAAATCGAATGGACTGAAGCTACATGGAATCCGCTGACAGGGTGTACCAAAATTAGCCCGGGTTGCGAGCATTGCTACGCAGAGACCATGGCGAAACGTCTGCAAAGCATGCACTCGCCTAATTATCAAAACGGTTTCAAGCTTACTCTACATCCACAAACTCTCGGAATACCAACGACATGGAAACAGCCTCGTTTGGTTTTCGTAAACTCCATGAGCGATCTTTTCCACAAGGACGTACCCATTAGTTTCATCCAAAAAGTATTTTTTGTCATCCAATCCACGCCTCAACACACCTATCAAGTCCTGACAAAACGTTCTAAACGTCTTCGTGAAGTAGCGAAGCAACTTGAATGGCCAAAAAACCTTTGGATGGGCGTCAGCATTGAAAACAACGACTACTGTTATCGAGCCAAAAACCTTGCTACTGTTCCATCCGCTGTCAAATTTCTTTCTCTTGAACCTCTGTTAGGCCCTCTTCCCGACCTAGATCTGGATAAGATAGATTGGGTAATTGTTGGTGGTGAGTCTGGCCCAAAGGCTCGTCCAATGCAGGAAGAATGGGTTTTAACTATCAAAAATAAATGCATTGAAGAAAAGGTTCCCTTCTTTTTTAAACAGTGGGGTGGAAAAAATAAAAAAAAGGCAGGCAGACTCTTAGAAGGAACAACTTGGGATGAAGCGCCTTCCAGAATTTCAATAGCCCCTTAGAAAAAAGTTTTTGGCCCGCCAATCCAGCGGGCTTTTTTTTACCCAATTTAATACCTATTGGTATTTTTATGTTGACCAGTTTTCTACCACTAGGTATCTTATATTCACGAGGTCAGCACGGGACCCACGCGGCAACCGCCCGGAAACCTGTGCAACCGCCCTGCTGGCTGCGGCTGGCAATCCGGGAACCGGGGAAAACAGGGCTGACTGAATTGAAAAGGACCGGAAGCGCGAAACGTACAGGCAAAGGAGGGAACCATGCCCGTCAAGACGTGCGGCTACTGCGAGAATTTCGAGGAAATCCCCATGGAGGACAGTGTCGGCAAGTGTGACCCCATGGCAGATGAACTGGCTTGGAAGTACCGAGGAATGTCGTTCTCCGTGCAGGTCAGGGCCGACAACGAGTGCAAGGACTGTCCCTTTTTCGAAGGCAATGACGAATACGACCGCGAGGTTGATACGGAGCTGGCGGAAGACATGACGAGAGAGCATCAGGTCATGCGCCGTTTCGTGCGCCGCCCCTACCCTCGTCAGAACGCGGCCTAGAAAAAATCTTGGACGAATACGGAGAGTCAACCGACATGGACGGCCTGTGTCCACCAAGGCGAAGCGGAGCGGATCGCATCCCCGTGAAGTAGCCAAGGGCATCGGGAAAAACAGGCGAACACACCTCCTTTGAACGGCCCGGGCCGGGAGGCCCAAATCCCGGCAGAAATTTGCAAACCGTAGAACCGGAGAATTCGCATGACGACCACAACAATGCAGACCATCGACCGCAGGCGGCGGACCTCGGACGGCAAGGCCATTTGCGCCCGATGTTCGCAGGTCATCCCCGAAGGGCAAGTGTACGTGGAGGAAACAAACTGCGTGGGCAACGGCATGGTGGAACGCGACTACTGCCTCGACTGCCTGACGAAACGTCAGACCCGAGACGTGGCCTCGTGGCTGATGATCATAGCGGCCAGCATCGGCCTTGTCGCGGCCTTTGCCCTGACAATGGTGAGGTAATCATGGCTCATCCTCAAATTATACCAGCTCTTCCTGAAAGTTCGGTTTCCAGTTTTACCCCTACCCCTTGGCGAGTAGGCACACATGGAGAAATCGTCACGGATTCCACCAAAGGGCTTCGATGCGATGAAGACATGCGCCAATATTATGGAGGAAATCTTGTTGCTGAAAGCATCACCAAAGAAAACGCACGACGCATTGTTGCTTGCGTCAACGCATTAGCTGGAATTCCAACAGAAATCCTTGAACAAAAAGGTCTTATTGGAATCCTCGAAATACTCAGCTTCCGCGCTACGAATAAAGGGGAATAGAAATGCCCTCTCGCGCGGAATGGCTGGAAGCCCGGAAAAAGGGAATCGGCGGCAGTGATGCGGCCTCGGTCCTCGGGTTGAATCCATGGAAAAGCAACGTGGCCCTCTGGGAAGAAAAGACGGGCCGAGCCGAAGCCGAGGACATTTCCGACAGGGAATGCGTCCGCTACGGCGTGGCCTGCGAACCGCTCATGCGGGAAATGTTCAAGCTGGATTTCCCGGAATTCCGTGTCGAACACGAAGAGAATTCCATCATCCAGCACCCGAAGTACCCGCAGCTGCAAGCATCGCTGGATGGCCAGCTCCGGGACCAGACGGGACGACTCGGCATTCTGGAAATCAAGACCACGACGCTGAACAGCCGGGCCGACCGCCAGCAATGGAAAAATGCGGTTCCGCAAAACTATTTCATCCAGTTGCTGCACTACATGCTCGTGACCGGAGCCGAATTCGCGATCCTGAAAGCCCGGCTCCGCAGCGAATGGGGCGAGCTCTGGATTACGGAAAAGCACTACCGCTTTGAACGCGCCGACCATGAAGAGGACTTGGCCTACCTGCTCGAAAAGGAACTGGCCTTCTGGCGCATGGTCGAGACCGACACCAGACCAAACCTGATTTTGCCTGAACTGTAGGAGGTTGGGGAAATGGCAATGGAATTGAAGATATTCAGTCCGAAGGAAGACGGCTTTATCAAGGCCATCGAGTTCAACCACGAGGAACTCAAAACCGAAATCGAAGCACAGCTCGAAAAGTATCAGGGCCTCGCCTACACCGACGACACCATTCAGGAGGCCAGAAAGGACCGGGCCACGCTGAACAAGTTCAAGAAGGCTCTGGATGACAAGCGCAAGGAAATCAAGGGCCGTTGTCTGGAACCGTTCAATGCCTTTGAAGTCAGAATCAAGGAACTTGTCGCTCTGGTGGACAAGCCCATGCTCGCCATCGATGAGCAGGTGAAAGGATACGAGGAGCGCAAGAAGGCCGAAAAACGTGCCGAGATCGAAGCGTTCTGGAATGCCTCCGAATCCAACGTCAAGACGCTCGTTCCCCTGAACCGCGTGTTCAATCCGCGCTGGCTCAACGCCACCTTTGCCATGAGCAGGATCGAGGAGGAAATCTCCGCGTTCCTCTCAAAGGTCGAATCCGAATTGGCGATCATCGAAGACCTGCACACGGAATTCGAGGATCAGGCCGTCCGCGCCTACCTGCATTCCTTTTCCATGGCGGATGCGCTGGCCGAGAACAAGAAGCTGCTGGAGCAGAAGGCCAAGCGCGAGGAATACCGCCGCCAGCAGGAAGTCGCGGCCAAGGCACGGGCCGAGGCCATTCGGAACATTCCCGAGCAGAAGATGGCACAGCCGGAACCGCAGCCCGCGCCGAAGCCCGAGGTGCGCCAGCCTTCCCCGGTTCAGGCCGCGCCCGAAGCCTCGCCCGTCGAGGAACCGATCCACCAGATCGACTTCCGCGTCTGGGGCACCGCAGCACAGCTTGCCGACCTCAAGACTTTTCTCCGCACACGCGGAATCCGTTACGGCCATGTCCCGCAGGAACGTGCCGCTTAAAAAGGAGCATCACTCATGAGCAACCTCAGACCTCAAAACACTCTTGCCCCGCGCGGGCAGGCCCCGGTTACATTCTCGGCTTTCATCACGTCCAACGGCATTCGCAAACGGATCAACGAGATGATGGGAGGGAAGGACGGACAGCGATTTGTGACAGCCATTGTCTCGGCCGTCACCAACAACCCGGAATTGGCAAAATGCGACCATATGTCCATCTTCTCTGCCGCCATGCTTGGCGAGAGTTTGGGCCTCTCCCCGTCCGTGCAACTCGGCCAGTTCTACATGGTCCCGTTCAAGGACAAGAAGCGCTGCCTGCATCCTCGGCAAAAGAACGACAAAAAATTCTGCAATTTCCAATGCGAATACAACAAGCAACCCGGCTGCAAAATTGCCACCTTCCAGATCGGATACAAGGGCTACATCCAGTTGGCCATTCGCTCCGGGTACTACCGCAAGCTGAATGTCCTCGCCATCAAGGAAGGCGAACTCAAGAGCTATGATCCGCTCTTCGAGGAGCTGGAAGTCGAGCTCATTCAGGACGAGGCAAAACGCGAGGCAGCTCCGACCATCGGCTACTACGCCATGTTCGAGTATCTGAACGGCTTTCGCAAGACCATGTACTGGTCCAAGGCCAAGATGGAAGCCCATGCCGACAGGTATAGCCAAGCGTTCAAACTCGATGTTTGCCGCCGGATTCAGAGCGGAGAAATCCCCGCAAGTGAACTCTGGCGTCGTGAGTATTCCTCGTTCTGGTACAAGGACTTCGACGGCATGGCGTACAAGACCATGCTTCGCCAGATCATTTCCAAGTGGGGCATCATGTCCGTCGAGCTGCAAAAGGCCTTTGCCGAAGATCACGCCAAGGAAGTCAACGCCCCGGACTACATCGACGCTGCGCCGATCACTCCGCAGGACGAACAGCATCGGGAAGGACCTGAGGAACAGCCTCGGCAGCCCGAAGCGGCTCCCGGAAGTCCGGAGGAGGACTTTTTCAGCGATGCGGAAGACGCACCGACTCAGGACACCGAAGAAAGCCTTGCGCAGGTCTTTGGCGACAATACCCAGAAATATCTGGACATGAACGCTGCGGAAAGAAAGGCGCACATCTCCAAAATGCTCAAGGCGTTCGGTGTTCAGGATGCGGACATGGACCGCAAGGTCGGCAAGTCCTTCGGTCAATGGGCCAAGAAGGAACGCATCGTGCTCCTGCAAGCCTACTTCGATCTCGCCAACGGCGCAGACCCGGCAACCGTTTTCCCGACAGCATAACCCTCCCCAACCCTGCAAGCGGGCGGGCTTGGCTCACGGCCATCCCCGCCCGCATTCCAAGAACTACAAGGAGTACATCCCATGTCCAGACGAAAGAATGAAACAACCATCGAGAATTGCGCCCTGTTCGCCGAACGCATGGAACGGGTCAAGACCGTCACTCTCACCAATACGCAGGTTCAGCTTGCGGAATTCCTCGGCGTTCGCCAGTCCAGCGTATCGGATGCAAAACGCCGCTGCTCCATCCCTTCCGAATGGCTCCTGACCATCCTCAGCAGGACGAACGTCAACCCGGCCTGGATTCTCAACGGCGATTCGGAAATGAAGTTCCGTACCCCGAACAACGAGCCCGGCACCATCGTCAACGTCAAGGAGCTGCGGCAGAGCATCGAGGCCGAAGTACGTGAGGAGCTGGACAACCTCCACGCAGAAGACCTGATTCACCGACTCGAAGCCATGGGCCTTCATGTTCAGGTCTGCCCGACTTCGGCAACATCCGAAAAACAGGCTGAGGACAAGGCGGCGTAAATTTGAAATGCAGCCCAAAGGGAGGGGCCGGGCTGAATTCCAAAAGGCCGGCCTTTCCTTTTCACAAACCACAAGGCCCACTGAAGCAGAGCCCGAGGTAAAAGGATTCCATTCGCTTCTCTAGAGAGTTATGAAATGAGTCCAGTTCTGGTTGATTTGGAAGGTCTCGCCGAGGCTATAAGCATAAGCAAGAGTACCCTGCAAAGATTCTGGACATCTTTGCCCCACATTCGTATTCCCTCTTCCGAGGGGGAAGACGCAAGAGGAGTACTCTTTTCCATCGAAGATGTATGCGCGTACCTGATTAGAAACCACGGAATCAATTATGGCCGTCAACAAATACAAGACGAAAGCTGGCGTTCGGTACCAAGCGATCCTGTATGTGAAGGGTCAACGCGTGGCGTTCAAGTCGGGGTTCAAGACGAAAAAAGACGCCAAGAAGTGGCTGACAAAAGAAGAGGACCAGTGGCAGTTCAGCGGGTCAAGCCGAACCGCAATGGACTTCGAAGAGCTGGCTGATCTCTATCTTGATGAAGTGCGCGATCGGCGCAAACGGAACACCTTCATATACAAGCGAAGCACGTTCAGACGCGTTCTGGAATATTTCAATTTTCGCCTTCCCCTCAAGGAAATCAATCGTGACATACTCGCAGCCTATGTCCGCGACCAGAAAAAGGTCCGAGGCTCGAAGGCAGCCAACTGCGACCTGCGGGAAATAGGCACTCTTTTCAATTGGGCCATACGGCGTGGCCACATGATTGCCAATCCGGCTCGTCAAATTGAGCCCTATGCCGAAGAGGCATACGTTCGCTATGTCCCACCCGCCGAAGATATCGCTGCCGTGAGAATGGCGGCCAACCCAGAAGAACGACGCATCTTCGACACTCTCTACTACACGGCAGCCCGCCTTTCCGAAATCCTGAATCTCACTTGGGAAGATATAAACTTTGACGCCAAGGTCATTCGCCTATGGACCTCAAAACGGCGTGACGGCAACAGGGAAGCCCGATTGCTCGGCATGCATCCTGAACTTGAAAAAGTCCTGCGTGATGCTTGGAAAAAACGTGATCCGCAAAGCCCTTACGTATTCACCAATCCGCAAAACGGCCAAAAGTACACACGGCACACTGAATTCATCCGACTTCTTTTCAAACGTCTCTGCAAGAAGGCCAACCTCAGAAAGCCGTTCACGGCCCACTGCATCCGCCATCACGTAGCATCCCGTTTTGCAGACTCCCACAAGGCAACTCACCGCCAGATTCAGCAGTTTCTTGGGCACATGAACTTGCGGACAACAGAAACCTATCTGCACGAACTTCATGTTGACCACGAAATTCTCAATGCCTTTGATGAGGAAGAAAAAGAAACTCAAGTTCAAGGCAAGCCCTGATTCTCTCAGTTCAGCACCTTTCTCAGAATCAATCACACATTTTTTCACACATTGAGACCGGTTCACACATAGGAAAAGGGGTTAGAGAATGAACTCTAACCCCTTGAATTTACTGGCGGAGAGGGTGGGATTTGAACCCACGTATGGGGGTTACCCATAACTCGATTTCGAGTCGAGCGCGTTACGGCCGGACTTCGCTACCTCTCCACGTTGGTTGGCTAACGCCGATGTGGAGAGGCTTATAAACGGACTCGGCCTGAGAAGCAAGTGTTTTGATTGTCTGATTCATCTCTGAAAGCGAAGCCTGTTTCATGACGGAAGCTTTCGCCGGGGCAATCGGGAGAAACCTTGACGATTTTTTTCAGGACAGTTACGTTTTTGTAGATTTTTTGGCAACGACATCAACCCCTGTTTTCAGGAGGCCGTTGATACTCAATAAAAACAACCAGATGAAAACAGTATGTCTCATGGCATACTGTTTTTTTGACCTTGCCATCGAAACGATTGCGCAACCGTTTCGATTCATTGAAGACTCGTTTTAGCCGCAATTATACTGGAATTAGCATGAAGAAAACGACACTACTCAATTCTGAAGTCTCCTACGTCATCGCCAAGCTGGGTCATTTCGATGCACTGACCGTATGTGATGCGGGGTTGCCCATTCCTGCCGGAACGCAGCGGATAGATTTGGCCGTAAGCAAGGGAATTCCCGGCTTCATGGACACTGTCAGGGCCATTGCCGCGGAAATGGAAATCGATTCCGTGGAGATTGCCGAGGAAATGCGCTCCGCAAGCCCTGCCCTGCACGAGGAACTGCTGGCTGCACTTCGCCGATTGAGTGAAGACATCACAGTGACCCATGTCCCGCACGAGAGCTTCAAGGCGAACACGAAAAACAGCGTCGCCATTGTCAGAACCGGGGAATTCACCCCTTATGCGAATGTGACGCTCAAGTCCGGAGTAGTTTTCTAGTGAAACACGGCGAAGAGCTGCTCAAGCTTGAAGGAATCGAAAAAAGCTTTCCCGGGGTCAAGGCTCTGGACAAGGTCACCCTGCGCGTCACGGCAGGCAAGGTCATGGCGCTGGTGGGAGAGAACGGGGCGGGAAAATCCACGCTCATGAAGGTGTTGACCGGCATCCACAAAAGAGACGCGGGCAGTATCACCTATCTGGGCAGAAAAGTGGCATTTGGCGGTCCCGGGGAATCCCAGACCGCAGGCATCGGCATCATCCATCAGGAACTGAATCTGCTTCCGGAACTGTCCATTGCGGAAAACATTTTTCTCGGACGCGAGAAAACAAGCCGCTTCGGTCGAATACTCTGGAAGGAAATGTATCATGAAGCGGATGAGCTGCTGAAAAAACTCGGGGTCAGACATTCCTCGCGCACGCGACTGGGAGACCTCGGCATTGGCGAACAGCAGATGGTGGAAATAGCCAAGGCCCTGTCCTTCGAGTCGCGTGTCATCATCATGGACGAGCCCACGGATACGTTGACCGCCACGGAAACCAAGGCGCTTTTCGCGGTCATTGATGAGCTTCGTCAGTCCGGCCACGGCGTTGTCTACATATCCCACAGGCTCAAGGAAATATTCGAAATCTGCGATGACGTGACCGTGCTTCGCGACGGGAAGTTCATCGGGGAAAGCCGGGTAAGCGATATTACCGAAGACGATCTCATCGAAATGATGGTGGGGCGCAAGCTGGAGGAACAGTATCCACGCATCCACACCAATCCGGGCCGTGTCAGTCTGAGAATCGATGAGTTGACCTGTCCCGGAGTCGAAGATGTTTCCCTCTGCGTGCACGAAGGTGAAATCCTCGGCATCTCGGGACTCATGGGATCGGGCCGTACCGAACTCATGAAAGCGGTTTTCGGGGCGCATCCCATTGAAAGCGGCACGCTCTCCCTGTTCGACTCTCCCCTTCGCATCTCCACCCCGAAGGACGCACTTGACGCAGGCATCGCCTACATCAGCGAGGACCGCAAGGCGGACGGATTGGTGCTCGGTCTTTCCATCAAGAAAAACATGACACTTCCGGCGCTCCGGCATTTCAGCACGGCGTACGGGCACCTGCACCAGTCCATGGAGCGCGATGCCGTGGACGGCTACATCGCAGCCTTCAACATCAAAACGCCTGCACGCAGTCAGGCCGTGGGCAACCTTTCCGGCGGCAATCAGCAGAAGGTCGCCATTGCCAAGGGCCTCATGGCCCGCCCTTCCGTGCTCATTCTGGACGAACCCACCCGTGGCGTGGATGTGGGCGCAAAAAAGGAAATCTATCAGCTCATCAACCGCTTCAAGAGCGAAGGCATGAGCATCATTCTCGTTTCTTCGGAGATGCCGGAAATTCTCGGCATGAGCGACCGGATCGCAGTCATGCATCAGGGACGCATCTGCGGGGAATTCCCGGCAGAAGAAGCGGATCAGGAAACCATCATGGCCTGCGCCATCGGCAGCGCGCGGGAGGAGACAGCATAATGATCGCGCAACAATCGGCACAGGCTTCCGCCATTTCCCTCAAGGATCGGCTCATCCGGCAGAAAACGCTCATTGCGCTAGTGGTGATGATCGTCATCGTATCCTTTCTGAATCCCAACTTCTTTGCCACGGGCAACATCCTCAACATCCTGCGCCAGACTTCGGTCAACGCCATCATGGCCGTGGGCATGACTCTGGTCATCCTTACGGCGGGCATAGATCTTTCCGTGGGATCGGTGCTCGCCCTGTGCGGTGCCATCGGCGCAAGCCTGATCGCCATGGAACTGCCCCTGATCGTGGGCATTGGCGCGGCTTTGGGGGCAGGTGCCCTGCTCGGTGCGACCAGCGGCGTGATCATTGCCAAGGGGCGCGTGCAGGCATTCATCGCCACGCTGGTCAGCATGACGCTGGTGCGCGGCCTGACTCTGGTCTACACGGACGGCCGCCCCATTTCCACGGGATTCACGGACACGGCAGACGCGTTCGCGTTCATCGGAACCGGCTACCTGCTCGGCATTCCCGTTCCCATCTGGCTGATGCTGCTTACCTTCGGCGCAGCCTGGTACCTGCTCAACCACACGCGTCTTGGGCGCTACATCTATGCACTGGGCGGGAATGAATCCGCAACCCGTCTGTCCGGCATCAATGTGGACCGTGTCAAGATCACGGTCTATGCCATTGCCGGTTTTCTCTCGGCCCTGTCCGGGCTGATCGTCACGTCAAGGCTGTCCTCGGCCCAGCCAACGGCCGGGGCCGGATACGAACTGGACGCGATCGCGGCGGTGGTCCTTGGCGGGACCAGCCTCATGGGCGGCAAGGGAACCATCATGGGTACCCTGCTCGGCGCGTTGATCATCGGTTTTCTGAACAACGCCCTGAATCTGCTCGATGTGTCTTCGTACTATCAGATGATCGCCAAAGCTCTGGTCATTCTGCTGGCCGTGCTGGTGGATACCAAAAGCAAATAAAGGAACACAAACCCAAAAGGAGTGGATGATGAAACGTTTCATGAGCTTCGCACTGGCCCTGGTTCTGTCACTCGGGCTGAGCGTGCAGGCACAGGCAAAGGATACCATCGCCCTGGTGGTTTCCACCCTGAACAACCCCTTTTTCGTGACCCTGAAGGACGGCGCGGTGCAGAAGGCCACGGAAATGGGTTTCGAGATCATCGTGCTCGATTCCCAGAACGATCCGAGCAAGGAACTGGCCAACGTGGAAGACCTGACCGTGCGCGGTGTCAAGGCCATCCTGATCAATCCCACGGACTCCGATGCCGTTTCCAACGCCATCCGCCTGATCAACGGCGCGAACATTCCCGTGCTGACCCTTGACCGCGGCGCTTCCCGCGGCAAGGTCGCCAGCCACATCGCCTCGGACAATGTGGCCGGTGGCAAGATGGCCGGAGATTTCATGGCCCAGAAGCTGGGCAAGGGAGCCAAGGTCATCCAGCTTGAAGGTCTGGCCGGAACTTCCGCAGCTCGGGATCGCGGCGAAGGCTTTGCCCTTGCGGTCAAGGCCGATGCCTTTCAGGTGCTCGCCAGCCAGCCTGCGGATTTCGACCGCACCAAGGGCCTGAATGTGATGGAGAACCTGCTTGCCAGCCATGGCGACGTACAGGGCGTGTTTGCCCAGAATGACGAAATGGCTCTGGGCGCGATTCGCGCTTTGCAGGCCGCTGGCAAAAAGGACGTCATGGTCGTGGGCTTTGACGGCACCGACGACGGCGTGGCCGCTGTCAAACGAGGTGAAATGGCTGGCACCATTGCTCAGCAGCCCGCACTGATCGGCGCCTTGGGCGTGGAAACCGCGGCTCGCGTACTCAAGGGCGAAACCGTGGACAAGTACATTCCGGTTCCCCTGCGCGTGGTGAAATAGAAGTTGCAAGACCAAGGCGCATCAAGGTATTGATGCGCCTTGTCTTTTCATCCATTCAAACTTTTCCGGAGCCGAACATGTCCCGCAAGAAACTGGTTGTTCTCGGCAGCGTCAATGCCGACCACGTCCTGCAGATCGATTCCTTTCCCAGACCGGGAGAAACCGTCACCGGACATGGCTATCAGGTGATTCCCGGAGGCAAGGGAGCGAATCAGGCCGTTGCCGCGGCCCGGCTTGGCGGGGATGTCTCCTTTATCGCCTGCGTGGGCGACGACGCATTCGGGTCACGGATGATCGAGGAATTTCAACGGGACGGCATGGACACGAGCGCAGTCATGACCATTCCGAACACGCCGACCGGCATTGCCCTGATTCAGGTTGCCGAGAACGGGGAAACACAGCATCGCCATTGCGCCCGAAGCCAATGCCTGCCTGACACCGGAGGCCCTTGCCCCGCATCTGCCCAGAATCAGGGAGGCCGACATTCTGCTCATGCAGTTGGAAACCCCGCTGGAAACCGTCGAACTTGCCGCGCAGGAAGCCCACGCACACGGTACCATGGTCATTCTCAATCCGGCCCCGGCCCGGGATCTTCCGGCAACCATCATGGACAGCGTGAGCCTGTACACTCCCAACGAGACCGAAGCGGAATTCTACACGGATGTTGCGGTCGGCTCCTATGCGGATGCCTGCCGCGCCGCCGAGATCATGCACGCCAGAAAGCTCGAAGGACTGCTCATCACCATGGGGAAAAGCGGTGCCTATTACAGCGGACCTCACGGAGCACGACTGGTGGACGCCTTTCCCGTCGAGCCCGTGGACACCACGGCTGCCGGAGACACGTTCAACGGCGCGCTTGCCGTCGGACTGGCCGAAGACATGGACATGGATCAGGCCATCAGATTCGCCCATGCAGCGGCAGCGATTTCCGTTACCCGGGCAGGAGCTCAGACATCGATTCCCACTCGTTTGGAAGTGGATGAATTTCTTAAAGCGAAACATTAGGAAATGTCGACGATCAAAGATGTAGCCGGACTTGCCGGCGTTTCCACTTCCACGGTTTCCCATGTGCTGAACAAGACGCGTTTTGTTCGGGATGACACCCGAAAACGCGTGGAACAGGCCATGCGGAAACTCGACTATCGCCCTTCCTCCATTGCCCGCAGTCTCAAGGTCAAGCGGACGGGTACCGTCGGCATGCTGGTGACCACGAGTACCAATCCGTTTTATGCCGAAGTGGTTCAGGGCGTGGAACGTCGCTGCTATGAACGGGGGTACACCCTGTTCCTGTGCAACACCGAAGGCGATGCCCAGCGCATGAAGGCCAATCTGGAAGCGCTGGAGGAGAAACGCGTGGATGGCCTGCTGCTCCTTTGCAGCGAGACCAATGAAGAAGTCTTCCGATTGTTCGAGGCACGCCGCACCATGCCCATCGTGGTGACGGACTGGGGGCCGATCACCGGAAACATGGATCGCATTCACGACAATTCCCGTCTTGGCGGCTATCTTGCCACAAAGCATCTCATCGCCATGGGTCACGTGCGCATCGGGTGCATCTCCGGCCCCCGAGACAAGCTGCTTGCCATGGAACGTGTCGAAGGATTCCGTCAGGCCATGGCCGAAGCCGATCTTCCGATTCGGTCCGAATGGATCATCGAAGGCCATTTCGACTGTGAAAGCGGCGTACAGGCCATGCGCCATCTGCATGAACTTGACGAACGTCCGGACGCCCTTTTCGTGGGCAACGACATGATGGCCTTCGGCGTGATCAACGAAGCCCGCCGTCTGGGGCTGAACATCCCGGACGATCTCTCCCTTGTCGGATACGACGACATCCACATGGCCAGATACATGAGCCCTGCCCTGACCACGATTCATCAACCCACCAGCAAACTCGGCGCATTGGCCGTGGACACGCTGCTTGATCGTCTGGATTCCAAACGCACCGAAGCCAAGGTCATTCGCATTGAACCCAGCCTCGTGATCCGGGAATCCGTGCGGGCAGGCCTGCAACCATGATCTTCATTCGACCGCCTGCGGCCAATCGCCAAACCGAACGCCCGATCGATAGTCACCAAACGTTTTTCCTCCTTGCCAAGCCGGAAAAGAGTGCTTACTGAAGGCGCGTGAACAAAGACACCAAGAAGATACGGACCGTGCTTGTCGATGACGAACTCCCGGCCATCGACGAACTGGCCTTTCTGCTCTCGGATGCGGAAGACGTGGAAGTGGTTGGAACGGCAGGCAATGCCACCGAAGCAGTGCAACTCATTCGGGAAGTCCTGCCCGATCTGGTCTTTCTGGACATCCAGATGCCCGGCAAGGACGGTTTTCACGTTCTGGCCGACCTGATGTCCGAATCCCTGACCCCACTGGTCGTTTTCATCACCGCCTACGACGAATACGCCATCCGCGCCTTTGAGGAAAACGCGGTGGACTACATTCTCAAGCCGATTCCAAGGGAACGGCTTGCCAAGTGTCTGGATCGGGTGCGGGATCGCCTTGAGGAATCCGAGGAAACGGGATCGCCCTCGGCCTCCCTGCAAAAACTGCTGGCCGAAGTGGGCATCAAGCCCGGCATTGCCCGGATCAGCGTGGAGCATTCCGGTCGCAACATTCTGCTCAATCCCCGCGAAGTGGATTTCTTCGAATACGAATCCCGCCGCGTGTACGCGCATACGACCAAAGGACGCTTTGCCTGCCAGTCCGACCTGACTCTGGACAGGCTGGAGGAACGGCTGTCCGGGTTCGCCTTTTTCCGGGCAAACCGTTCCCAGCTCGTGAACCTTTCACGGGTGCGGGCCTATGCCCCCTGGTTCAACGGCAAGTACGTCCTGACTCTGAATGATGCGGAAAAGACCGAAATAACCGTTAGCAAGGCGCGGGTTCGCGATTTCCGGGCCGCCATCGAATTGTAGCATGAGCACATATGAAATCATCCTGACACTGGCCGAACGTTTCGGCCTGCTGGTGGGTGGCGTATTTCTGGTCATGATCTTCACGCCTGCCCAACGCATCGGGTTCACGCACGGACAGAGTCGGATGCGCACCCTGCTTCTGATGCTGTTCTTCGGCATCTGCGGCATACTGGGCACCTACACCGGGAACTCGGTATTCGGGTCCGTGGCCAACCTGCGGGCCATGGTCGTGATCACGGGCGGTTTGTTCGGCGGTCCCGTTGTCGGCTTCGGTTCCGGCCTCATTGCCGGAGCGCATCGCATCCTGACCGACCTGAACGGATTCAGCGCATGGCCGTGCGGCATATCCACGGCCATCGAAGGACTTGCAGCCGGGGGCATCAGCCTGTGGTACGCCAGCCGCGCCATGAACTGGAAAATCGGCGCAGGTCTGGCCCTGCTCGGCGAAGCGCTGCACATGGTGCTGATCCTGATCCTCTCCAAGCCCTTTGACGAAGCCGTTGCTCTGGTGAAACTCATTGCCCCGCCCATGATCATCATCAATACCGTGGGCGCGGCCCTGTTTGTGGAAATCATCAACATCTTTTCCCGGGACCGGGAACGCCGCGATTCCGTGCATGCGCAGAAGATTCTGGACATCGCCAACCATACTGTGAGCTATCTTCGATCCGGCCTGACACTGGATTCGGCCGAAGCCATGGCCACCATCATTCGGGATCGCGTGGGCGTGGCCGCCGTGGCCGTCACGGACACCCGCAATGTTCTTGCGCACATCGGAGCCGGGGACGACCATCACCTGCCGGGCAGGGAAATCCGGACCCGCGCCACGCGGGAAGTGCTTCGCGACGGTGTTTCCCTGTACCTGAGGACGCGCAGCCGGATCCGCTGCGTGAATCAGGATTGCCCCATGACATCGGCCATCATCGTGCCGCTGACCAAGAACGGGGAAATCGTGGGGACGCTCAAGTTCTACGGTACTCGGGAAATTCCGTTGAACACCACCCTGTTCGAACTGGCCAAGGGGCTGGGCAACCTCTTTTCCACCCAGTTGGAGCTGGAGGACATCCAGATCAAGGAACAGATGCTCGCCCATGCGGAAATCAGGCGGCTCCAATCCCAGATCAATCCGCACTTCCTGTTCAATTCCCTGAACACCATCACGTCCTTCTGCCGCACCAATTCGGAAAAGGCGCGCGACCTGCTCAAGGACCTGTCCTCGTACATGCGCCGCAATCTGGATTTGAGCCGGGGCTTCATCCCCCTGTCCGAGGAACTGGATCAGGTGCGCAGCTATCTTGCCATCGAAACAGCACGTTTCGGAGACAGAATCAGCGTGGAAATGGACATTGCACCGGAATGCGAGGAATGGCCCATTCCGCCACTGATCCTTCAGCCGCTGGTGGAAAATTCGGTACGTCACGGCCTGCTTTCGCAGGAAAACGGCGGCACCATCACCATCAGGGCGCGATGCACGAACAAGCATCTGGAGCTGACCGTGGCGGACAACGGGGCGGGCATGAGCCGGAAAACCGTGGAAAGCCTGTTCACGAAGAACTGCGTGGAATCCCGGACGCAGGGCATCGGGGTACGCAACTGCCTGAACAGGCTGGAGCAGATATACGGCCCCAGCTATACCCTGAACATCCGCAGTGAGCAGGAACACGGGACAAGCATTGATTTCCGGGTTCCGACAATGCCCAAAGCCGCCGGGGCCGCCCCCCGATCAGCCTGACAGGTCATTTCAACCACTCGAAAAGACATTTCAGCCGGAATCCGTTGAATTCGGTCGCGCATACCTCCTAGGACGAAGGCACCCGAACGGGGTGTACTGAATATTTGGAGGTATTCACATGCTTTTCTTTCTTCTTTGCGTCGCGCTTCTGATTCTGGGCTATCTGGCCTATGGCGCGTTTGTGGACAAGGTGTTCGCTCCGGATGCCAACCGGGCCACTCCGGCCTATACCATGCAGGACGGCATCGACTACATGCCGCTCCCCCGCTGGAAACTCATTTTCATTCAGGTGCTGGACATCGCGGGCATCGGCCCCATCTTCGGCCCCATCCTCGGTGCCATGTACGGCCCGGTCGCCATGCTCTGGATCGTGATCGGCTGCATCTTCGCCGGGTCCGTTCACGACTACTTCAGCGGCATGCTCTCTGTACGCAACAAGGGCGCCAGCGTGCCCGAGGTTGTCGGTGAATACCTCGGCATGTCCGCCCGTCAGGTCATGCGCGTGTTCTCCTTTGTCCTGCTCATGCTGGTGGGCGTGGTCTTCGTGCTCAGCCCGGCCAAGCTGCTCAATGGTCTGACCGGCATCGACACCGCGATTCTGGTTGCCTGCATCTTCGGATACTATTTTCTGGCCACGATCCTGCCCATCGACAAGGTCATTGGCCGTTTCTACCCTCTGCTCGGCGCACTGCTGCTGATCATGACCGTTTCCCTGGTCGTGGCCCTGTTCGCATCCGGCCATGAAATCCTGCCCAATCTGGATTTTGCCACCAACACACATCCCGGTGACAAGCCGATCTGGCCCCTGCTTTTCATCACCCTGTCCTGCGGCGCGATTTCCGGATTCCATTCCACCCAGTCCCCGCTCATGGCCCGGTGCGTGAAGAATGAGCGTGAAGGTCGTTCCGTGTTCTACGGCGCCATGATCATCGAAGGTATCATCGGCCTGATCTGGTGTACCATCGGCCTGTCCTTCTATGACTCCCCGGAGACCCTGTCCGCGGTCATCGCCGCAGGCAGTCCGGCAGCCGTGGTCGCCGAAGTCTCCACGTCCCTGCTCGGTCAGGTTGGCGGCTTCATGGCCATTGTCGCCGTCATCATCCTGCCCATCACCAGCGGCGACACCGCGTTCCGCTCCACCCGCCTCATCGTGGCGGAGACCTTCAACGTAAAGCAGAACGCCACTGCCAAGCGCCTCATGGTCGCCGTGCCTCTGTTCGTGCTCGGCTATGTCATCTCCACCCAGAACTTCTCCACCATCTGGCGCTACTTCGGTTTTGCCAACCAGAGCCTTGCCACCCTGGTGCTGTGGACTTCCGCAGTCTACCTTGCCCAGCGTGAAAAGCTGCACTGGATCGCCACGATTCCGGCCGTATTCATGACCGCAGTGTGCGTCACCTTCATCTGCAACGCCACCATCGGCCTGAACCTGCCCTACCAGACCTCGGTCATCGCGGGCGTCATTGGCGCGGCTCTGGCCCTTGCCATCTTCGTCTTCAAATTCGTGATGAGCCGCAAGCCCCAGAACGAAGCGGCATAACCTGATCCTCTCCCGGAAGACCGGTCACGCCGGGCTTCCATAACAAAAACGGGCCGCGCATGTGCGCGGCCCGTTTTTTCCTTTTCCCAATCCTGAAACAACTCGATTCAGTCGTTCATCGGCTCCGGCCCGAGAGAAAGCATGCATTGCTCCAAACGTTCGCGTTCCGAAGCCATGACCTCGGGAGTCAGTTTTTCCCGAGTCACTCGAAAAGGTTCGCCCAGATACACGGGACAGCGAGTGAATGGAAACGGAACCACAAACCTGTCCCATGATTTTTCAAAGACATGCCGATGACGCGGATACGCCCGGATCGGAATGACATCCGCATCCGTGCGTTGCGCCAGAAAAAGAATGCCGTCCTTGATTTTGTGACGCGGCCCGCGCGGCCCGTCCACGGTAAAGACCCCGGCCCGGTTTTCCCGATCCATGATCCGCTTTGCCCTGAGCAGAGCCTTGACTCCGCCTCTGGTGCTGGAACCGCGTACGGTCGTATGCCCGAGCCGTTCAATGACCCGGGCAATGACTTCCCCGTCCTTGCTCTGGCTGACAAAGGTGACCAGATCAAGGTCCAGAGTCCAGCCGAATCCCGTAACGCAGAAAATCTCGCCATGCCACAATGCAATGATCTGCCGCTTTCCGGCCTGCTGGTTGCGGGTCAGAAGCGAGGAATCGCCATGCACTTCGAATCGCAGGGAACGAATCCAAAGCTTGTACAGTTCGGCAATTGCCGGGGAAAAGGATGCGGGATCAACGGGAATTTTCATGCGGACTCCATGTTCTCGGGAACATCCTTCCCTTACTGGGAGTTTCTGCCAAGGGCAAGTCCGGCATTGCATCGGCAATGCAAATGCACGGCGAGTACAATAATAGATTTCATCTATTTGACCCAATTGCCGCATCTATGGTTCATTGCAGACTCAAGGAGGATTTCATGACAGAGACTGTTCTGGAATGCCAGGGACTGCCCTGTCCGCAGCCAGTGCTCAAATGCAGGAAGGCCGTGGAACAGGACGCCCCGACTCGACTGACCGTCATCGTGGACAACGAACCCGCTCGCGACAACGTATCCCGTTTTCTCGGCAACAAGGGATATGAAACCAGCTCCACGCACCATGACGGCGAATACACGGTGATTGCCGAACGCGACGAATCCGGGTGTCAGGAATGCCGGGTAATGACCGACGAGCAGATTCGGTCCGCAGCCGAACCGGCCCAAGGCAGGCTTCTGGTTTTCATTGGCTCGGAAGTCATGGGCGGCGGCGACGATGAACTGGGTTCCAAGCTCATCTACAATTTTCTGGCCACGCTCAAGGAAATGGGCGACGAACTGTGGCGTATCGTCATGCTCAACGGCGGCGTGAAACTCGCCGTGGAAGGCAGTCCGTGCGTGGAGCTTCTGCGTGAGCTTGAAGAGGGCGGGGTTTCCCTGCTCGTCTGCGGCACCTGTCTGGAGCATTTCGGCCTGACGCCGAAAAAACAGGTGGGCGAAACCACCAACATGCTCGACATCGTCACCAGCTTTCAGCTTGCCACCAAAGTCATTCGCGTTTAATGGATTCAGCGACGGGGCCGTCTCGACGGCCCCGCTTTCGCCAACCCATGCCCAGCCCGTTCCCGGGCAAACGGACGCGACCATGACAGACACCAATTCTTCCATCCGACTCAACAAGTTTCTGGCCCAGCAGGGCGTGGCATCTCGCAGAGGTGCGGATACGCTCGTCTTTGACGGCAGAGTGCACGTCAACGGCGTTGTCGCGGATTCCCCGGGCATCAAGGTGGCTCCGGGCGATACCGTCGAAGTGGACGGCAAACCCATTGCTTCCACTCCGCAGGATGAGCCAACCGTCATTCTGCTGCACAAGCCCATACAGACGGTAACCACGGCCAGCGACCCGCAGGGCCGAAAGACCGTGCTCGACCTTCTGCCCCAGAACCTGCGACACCAGCGCCCCTTTCCCGTGGGCAGACTCGACTATTTTTCCGAAGGTCTGCTCCTGCTGACCACGGACGGCGACCTCTGCTACAGACTGACCCATCCCAAATGGCATCTGCCCAAGACCTATCTGGTGGTGGTGCGGGGACGCGTTCCCGAATCCGCCATCAGGACCATGCAAGCCGGCATGACGCTCAGGGAGGGGGAAAAGCTCGCTCCGGTCAAGGTCAAGACCCGCCAGCCCAAACAGAATTCGCAGGTGCTGGAAATGACCCTGATTCAAGGCATCAACCGCCAGATTCGACGCATGTGCCGCGATCTGGACCTGACCATACTCAAGCTCAAGCGCATCAGCATGGGACCGATTCGACTCGGTCCGCTCAATCCAGGCGAGCATCGCGTGCTCTCCCGGGTTGAAACCCGGAACCTCCGACGAGCCGTTGGCCTGAACTGATTCCTTCACACGACGAAAAAAAAGGCCGATCCCGTGGGGTCGGCCTTTTCCGCGTTTTCTCGCAAAATCAATAGCCCAAGGTGTTGTCCTCGACATCCACGCCCTCGGGCGGGGTGAACTGAAACATGTCTTCGGCAATATCCACATCGGTTTTCACGTCGGAAAGCCGAACCTCGTTACCATTGCCGTAAAAATCCACGATCATGATCCGCTTCAGAAGCGCGGTTTCCGGATCCACGCCCAGAAACGCATACATCATGGTCATTTCCGGTTCCTTGGGCACGAGTTCCAGCATGACCACGCCCTGCCCCCATTCGGTTTTCATCCTGTCGGAGTCCTTCCAGTCCGAATGAATGACGAAGTCCTCCTTCAGATTGGCCTGCCCGGACAGAAAACGCAGCATGGTCTTGGAGTTCAGAAACGCACTGACCGGATGCTTGAGCGCGACCTGCTCGTCTTCGATATATTCCCACGCAAACTCGGGGCCGATGATGAACAGTTCCCGGGCCGGAGCTTCCGTCGCCCAACGCAGTTGCGAAGGCTGGCGAAACCATATCCTTCCGTTACGCGTCTCGACCTGACCGCTGGACACATTGGTCAGCACCTGCTCGAAATCTGCGGCAAAGCTTTGCATGCCTTCATATTTCTGCTGAATGCGGTCAGGAATCTCCCCGACCGGGATATCGGATGCAGCACCGGCCAGAACCGGAAAGGCCAGCAGCGCGAGTACGCATGCAGCCTGAACAAACGCGAATCTGCGCGTCATGAATCTCTCCGTTGTCATTCGGGGTTGATGACCTTGCGGGGCTTGCTGCCCTCCTGAGGACCAAGCAGACCGTCCATCTCCATCTGTTCGATGTAGCGGGCAGCACGGTTGAAACCGATGCGGAAACGCCGCTGCAACAGGGAAATGGATGCCTTGCCCTGATCCATCACGAACTGCACGGCCTCATTGTACACGGGGTCGTCGGAATTGCTCACCCCGCCCCCGCCGTTGCTGTCGCCGGAATCCTTTTTCCAGTCCGCAAAATCAAGATCGAATTCCTGAGGCTGCATTTCCTTCCAGAAATTCACCACGCCAGCGATCTCCGCTTCATCCACGAATGCGCCGTGCATGCGCTTGAGCTTGCCGCCACTGGGCTTGAAGAGCATATCACCGCGGCCCAGAAGCCGTTCCGCGCCCACGGAATCCAGAATGGTGCGCGAATCGAATTTCGAGGTCACGAAAAAGGAGATACGCGTGGGAAAGTTGGCCTTGATCAGACCGGTGACAACATCCACGCTGGGCCGCTGCGTAGCCAGAATCATGTGAATGCCCGCAGCGCGCGCCAACTGGGCGAGGCGCACGATGCACTGCTCCACGTCCTTGGCTGCGGTCATCATCAAATCGGCGAGCTCGTCGATGATGATGACGAGATACGGCAGCGGAGTCCACTCCTGTGCTTCTTCGGGAATGCCGGAGCCGCTCTGGATTCTCTTGTTGAATCCTTCGATGTTGCGCACCCCGAGCTTGGCCATTTTTTGATAGCGACAATCCATCTCGAACACGGCCCATTCCAGCGCACTCTTGGCCATGGACATTTCCGTGACTACGGGATGAACCAGGTGCGGCAGTTGAGCATAGGGCGCAAGCTCGATGCGCTTGGGGTCGACCAGCAGCAGCTTCAATTCCTCTGGAGAAGCCTTGTACAGCATGCTCAGCAGGAAACCGTTGATCCCCACGCTCTTGCCTGCGCCGGTTGCGCCAGCCACAAGCAGATGCGGCATCTTGGACAAATCCGCGACCTTGGTCGCACCATGAATGTCCTTGCCCAGCGCCAGAGTCAGAGGCGATTTGCTGCTTTGAAATTCCTTGGATTCCAACACCTCGCGCAGATAGATGGTCTGTCGGCTGGGATTGGGAATCTCGATGCCCACGCTGTCCTTGCCCGGAATCGGAGCCTCGATGCGTACGGATTCCGCCTTCAGGGCCAAGGCAATGTCGTCGGTCAGATTTTCGATCTTGCTGACCTTGATGCCGGGCGCAGGCTTGAACTCGAACATGGTGACCACGGGACCGGGCACCACGCGATGCATCTCCCCCTGCACATTGAAATCCGCCAGACAATCCTTGAGGCGCACGGCCTGAGCATCGAGAATGGCCATGTCCACGGAATTGCCCTGTTCCGGAGGCGAGGAAAGGAGGTCCGTGCCCGGCATTTCCCCGGGCTTGACCGAGATGCTTTTTGCGGGCTTTTTCTTTGCAGCCGCCTTCTTCCTCTTGGGTTTGGACTCTTCGGCAAGAGGGGTAAGCACCAGATCATCTTCTGCTTCCTCATTTTCTTCCCGAAAGCCGGAAGCCTCCGCTTCCGCCTGAGCCAACTCCTCGGCCTCGGCGCGAGCTTCTGCCTCCTGCTGGCGTGCAAGCTTTCTGGCGGCCTTTTCCTCGGCCTTGGCCAATTTCATCCGGCGACTGCGCTCCCGGCGCTCCCCGCGTTTCAGGGAATAATCCTCCCACCAGACCATCAGGCGCTTCCAGAGCGAAGCCCAGCTGAAGCCCAACGTCATTTGCAGAGAAGCTATGGAAATGAACAGCCAAAGCAGAAATGCGCCGACCGGCCGCAGGTACGGCAAGGTATGCGAAGACAAGGCTCTGCCGACCCAGCCGCCCCCGATCAAGCCATAGGCATTGGGCGGCAGATCAACAAACCAGGGATGTGAGGCCCAAGCTTCGAAGGCAAGAAAAAGGCTGCATATGCCCAGCCAGCGCAGCCGGGACAACCGAATTCGCCGGATGAACCGGGACAGCCCCAGATAAAGGAAATAGAACGGCCAGACCAGAGCTCCCAGCCCGAACAGTTCCACCAGCAGACCCGCGGAATAGGAACCGGCCACACCGACCACGTTCTGCACCTTCCACCCCTTGCTCACGGCCTGATTGAAGCTGGGATCGTTGGCATGAAAGGAAAGAATGCTCAGAAACAGAAAAGCGGACAGGAACAGACAGGCCAGTCCGGCCAATTCCCTTGCAAATCCCTTGCGTTTCGGTGGTGGTGTGCTGCGGCGTGCTGCCATGAAATCCTCTATTCGAAAAAAAGGTCCTGGGCAAAGCGCCCACGACCTTTTTACGCAATTTTCCTGACGAGTTGCAAGTCCGACTATTCGCGGCCGAGGTACGCCCCGCTCCGGGTGTCGATCTTGATGGTGTCACCTTCGTTGATGAACAGGGGCACCTGCACGGCCAGACCGGTTTCCAGAGTCGCAGCCTTGGTCGCGCCGCTCACACGGTCACCCTGAATGCCGGGCTCGGTCTGGGAAACCACAAGCAGCACGGAAGCGGGAAGTTCCACGTCGATCAGCTCGCCGTTGTACAGCAGGACCTTGATCGTGTCTCCTTCCTTCATGTAGCCGCCGGAATTGCCCACATTTTCAGCGGCAACGTTCATCTGCTCGTAGTTTTCCATGTTCATGAACACGAAGTCGGTACCGTCCTTGTACAAATACTGCATTTCCTGAACAGCCATGTCGGGCTTGCCGACCTTTTCGCCGGAGCGAAAAGTCTTGTCCAGTACCTGACCGGTCTTCATCTGGCGTAGCTTGGTGCGCACCATGGCACCGCCCTTGCCGGGCTTGAAATGCTGGAATTCGACAATCTCGAAGGGCTTTCCGTCTATTTCGATCTTCAGGCCGCGCCTGAAATCCGTGGTCGAAAACATATATACTCCGAACCTGTTTGCCCCGGGCTCACCGGGATGATTGTTGACAAACGACTAGACAGTCGCAATACGCTGATATAGCGCCTGAACGGCCAGTGCATACCCCAGAATGCCGAATCCGGCAATGACTCCGATGCAACGCTCCCCCATGAGGCTGCGCTGCCGCAACGGCTGATCGGTCCGCGCCCAGATGTTGCTGAGATGCACTTCCACGCACGGCAGTCCTATCCAGGCCAGACAATCCGCAATGGCAAGGCTCGTGTGGGTGTAGGCCCCGGCATTGAACACGATACCTTTTACGCCTTCCTCGCGGGCCCGTTCCAGCCGATCGATGAGCGCGCCTTCGGAATTGGAATGAAAATGAACCAGTTCCACACCGGAGGCAGCCGAGCCCATCACCCCCACCAGCATTCCCGGAAGATCGTCCATGGTCAGCGTGCCGTAGATTTCGGGCTGCCGCTTGCCAATGTGCCCGAGATTCGGCCCGTTCATCACCAAAATCTTCAACTTCGACATGAAACACCTCGCTCCGCGTCCCGAAAACATTACGCCGGACTTGACGGGACAACGGAAATGAATGAACAGTGTCTGTTCCGGCGAAAACCCTAAAATCCGGTACCTCTTTATGAACCGAACCATCGAGTTAGTCAAAACAATATACGAATTGAACCAGCTGGAGCCGACTAGCGTGCCTCAGGTGGCCCTGGCCGGACGCTCCAACGTGGGCAAGTCCTCCCTGGTCAACTGTCTTGGCGGCCGCAAGCAACTGGCCAAGATCAGCTCAAAACCCGGCAAAACACGCAGCCTGAACTACTACAAGGTCCATCCTGACGAGTTCTATCTTGTGGATTTGCCCGGCTACGGGTATGCCAAATGCTCCAAGACGGAGCGGGCAAAATGGGCCAAACTCATCGACACGTACCTGAAAGGATCGGACAACGTCAAAGCCGTCGTGGTCCTTCTCGACTCGCGACTTTCCCCTCAGAAAAACGACCTTGAGCTGACGTCCTACATCAGGAACATGAATCTGCCCGTCATCCCGGTACTGACCAAGTCCGACAAGACCAAACAGCACGACCGGGCCATGCTCCAGAAGCAGTGGAAGGAAATCCTTCAGCAGGACAGAATGCCGCTGCTCTTTTCCAGCAAGACCGGCATGGGACGGGACAAACTCTGGGACATCATCGCCCTTGCCGCACTCGGCCCCGGGGCCGTCTCAGGCGAATAGCCGCAACTTTTTGAAAAACGATGTGATATCATGTACCATATCCTTGCCTTTTCCATGAAGGCAAGGATATGGATTTGTCATGAAAAACATCTTCCTTCCGTTACTTCTGATCCTGACTGCGATTGCTCTTTTCGGCTGCTCCTCAAAGGCTCCGGACAACCTTGGCGTTCGCAACGGCCTGCTCGCCCAGTGCCCGGATTCGCCGAATTGCGTCTCCTCCCAGGCCGATGATCCCGGGCACAGGGTGGAGCCATTCAGGGCCTCCGGCGACCGAAGCAAGGTCATGACCGACCTCGCCGCCAGCATTGAAAGCATGTTCGGAGCCAAAGTCGTTGCAGTCAAAGGCAACTATCTTCATGCGGAATACACCAGCCGAATCTTCCGGTTCGTGGACGACCTGGAATGCTGGTACGACGAAGATGCCGAAGTCGTGCATGTCAGGTCCGCATCCCGCGTCGGCCGTTCGGACATGGGGGCAAACCGGGACCGCGTGGAAGAACTCAGAAAGCGGTTCGAAGCCCGCTAATCCGACAACGGCAGACGCATTTCATGCCAGACGCTTCCGCCATGGGTGGAAGCCGAAACGCCACTGTCCAGAAAGCCGAATCGGGCATAGTAGCGGACCAGATGCTCCTTGCAAAGAAGCAGCACATTGTTCTTGCCCATGGCCCGTGATTCCATGATGAACCGCTCCAGCAACCGGGCGGCGACTCCATGCCGTCGACATTCAGGCAGCACGGACAGGGAAAAAATCACGATATTCCCACCAGCCGGGTCATGGCCGATCAACTGTTTGAAAGCCTCGTCCGTAATGTCCTGCTTGTCCGTGGCCCCGCTGTTCACCTGACCGATGACTCGGCCATTCCGTTCCGCAACGTAAAAGCCCTGCGGAAAATCACGAATGCGAATCCGCAAGGATTCCGGACCGGCAGCTTCACTTTCGGGGAAACTGCTGGATTCTATATCCAGACAGGCGGCAAAATCCTGCTCCATCACTCTGCGAACAACCAGATTATCCATAAAAAACGGCTCCCTTGCGCTCAAGTCAAAGAAGCCGGATTGTGATTCAAGCCTGCCCAAAAGGCAAGTGGCGCGACATCAACGTTTGCCGTCGGTATGATGAATCTTGGCCCGGGTCCTGGAAGGATTGCCTGCGAGATGCCGAAAACGGTTCAACGCGACCTGAGAGAAATCCTCGACAATGTTCGGCAGGTCCGATTCGTTCCAGGCACTCGTGAAAAGCGGTCTCCGACGGATCGATTCGGCGATTTCATAGCCGGAATCCGAATTCGGTTCCAACCGCACATCCCCGTAGTTGACCGGCTCATCCCGGCCAATAAGTTGACTGAACAGCGCCTGCATGGCTTCGGCGTAAAACTTCCTTACGTCCTCCGTCGACTCCGAAAGGTTCATCCGATCGCGAAAACCGCGCATCATCTCGTTGCGAATTTTGGAAAACGACACCTGCCTCGTCATTTTCTCCTCCTTTGCAAACAGGGTTTCCACCCCAGCATAGACAGGAGGCCATGAAAGGCAAGCCGAGCTCGAATCTTATAACAATCCGCCAGCCCCACGATGCAGAATTAGCAGAACCTTTTGTTTTCCATGAAAAAGGCCGCATTTGCATGCGGCCATTGCAGCATATCGAACCTGCGGATCAACTTTTCGAGATAGCCTCGTTGGGGCAGGTTTCAATGGCTTCATCCACGCAATCCGCCGTGGAATTGGGATCGATGACAACGGCCTTTTCACCGTCCTCATCCATCTCGAACACATCGGGACAGATTTCCACGCAGGACTCGCATCCTATACACTCGTCATGGTCGATAACAATAGCCATAGCAACCCTCCTGAATGAATAAAAAATACTTCAAGCCCAATTTTAAAATCCTTTTCCCTATAACTCCGTGCAAAAAACCTGGCAACTCTTTTTCGGTATCAAGTCGAATGCCGCATTCTTTCCAAGAAATATCGAACGTGTTCACCAGATTCCAGAAGAAAATCCCTCGCTTTGTTCTTTTCAAAAAAATCATTCAATATCATAATGTTATATTTTATCTAGAGTTTTTCTAAATAAAAGAAACGCTTTTTGAAAACATTTTGGGGCATTGTGCACGGGAATGAAGGAAGGAGAGAGGAACCAAAAGGACAAGGAGGAATACATGGGAACAAGTCACGAAAGGCGAAATCCGAAAGGCTAACGTTCGTGCATGCCTTCGTAGAGTGCGTCGAAATAGGGATACAGCAGGTATTCCATCACGGTGCGCTTGCCGGTACGAACACCGACAATCACGCGCATGCCGGGAAACAGTTGGTAGAATCTGCCCTCGCGCTCGAAGCGATCCTTGTCGGTTTCCACAAGGACCTTGTAGAACGTGCCTTCGTTTTCGGTGGTAATGGCATCCGGGCTGATATTCCGCACTCTGCCATCCAGATTGCCGAAACGACGGGCATCACTGGTAGCCAATTTGACATACGCGGTTTGCCCGACCTGCACATAGCCTATTTCACTTATGGGCAAGTGGGCTTCGATGATGAGCTTGTCGTTCAACGGGACGATGTCCAGAATGGTTATGCCCGGCTGAACCACTTCGCCTTCGTTGACGATATAGACGGATTTGACCACGCCACTGGCCGGGGAACGAATAACCGTACGGCTCAGTGAATCCGTCATCTTGCGCAGTCGCTGAGAAAATTCAAGCATTTCTCTTCGTGCGTTCTGCAATGCATCCTGAGTTTCCTCAAGAAAGGAATTCTTGATCTGCGCCAGATTCTCGTGAGCGGCAACCAGCATGGATTTGGACCGCTCCAGGGCCGCCCTGTCCTCTTCGATCCGGCTCTTGAGCTTGGATTCCTCCTTAAGAAATCCCAAATGCTTGTATCGGGTGGTCAGACCATCCTTAAGCAGATCCTCACTGATGCCGATCTGTTCACGCACATAGGCGAGACTATCCCTCTGATTCCGGACCCGCGCGGAAATTTCCTGAATATCCTGTTGCCGCTGCTTGATCTTTTCCTTTTGCGAGTTGATATCATTGACCAATCTGTTTTTGGTGGCCTGATACATTTCCCTTGCCTGTTCGACAAGAGTGGGAGCCTCGGCTGCAAGCTTCGAAGAAAAATCAAGCCGTACTTCATCCGGCTTGAACAATTCATCCTGAAACTCTTCAGGCACCCGGGAAACATCGTCCGCAACACCAAACCACAGCAGTTGCGCTTCAAGCCGCTGGATTTCAACCTTGAGCGAAGCCACTCGAACGGTCAATTCCTCCACGGAAGAATCCCTGGCTGTCGCCTCCAGCGTGACGAGAGGCTGGCCAACCTTGACGGTATCGCCCTCCCTGACCTTGATCTCCCGGACAATCCCACCTTCAAGATGCTGAATTCGCTTGACCTTTGTGCTTGGAACGACTTCCCCCACGGATTCGCTCACGATATCCAGAGGACTGACTGTCGCCCACCCCAGAAAGCTCACGCAAAACAGGATGCATAGATAGAAAAAAAGCCGTGTGGTCTTTGAAACGTCGTACAAGGATTTCTGCATCGAACGCCTACCCCTTGCCCGCCGAAGCCGCCTGCGCCTCATTGCCGTTTTTCCTCACGACACCAATCCGGGGCACTGGTTTGGAGTTGAGATCGACAACCGCATTGAATCCCTTGACGATCTGAGGGTCACTGGAAACCACAAGCATGGTGACGCGCTGTTTGGCAAACAGGTTCATCACGTTGTAGACAGCGGCACATCCCTCGGCGTCCAACCCTTCGGTAGGCTCGTCAAATACGGCGATTTTGGTCTGTCCGACCAGAGCTCGGGCCAGGGCAAGCCGTTTTCGAACGCCCACGGAAAGAGTTTTTCCTCCCTCCTCCACAGGCGTATCAAGGCCAGTTGGGCTGGCATCCAGAAAACCTTTCAAATCCACAAGCCGAACGATTTCGTTCAGCCTGTTTTCGTCGACATCCCTATTCAAAAGCGTAATGTTTTCACGATAGGTTCCGTTCAGAAAAGCAGGCTCCTGCGGCACATACACGACCTGCGAACGCCACCATTCCGTGGCCAACTGACGCAGGTCCACCCCATCGGCCAGAACCTGGCCGCGTATGGGCTCATACAGACCAACTGCCAGCTTGGCGAGGGTGGTCTTGCCCGTTCCGTTCTTCCCCATGATGCCGACAATGGTGCCGGGTTCCATGGTTACGGTCAACGACTCGAAGAGTGGACCGGAGGCACCGGGAAAAGCAATGGCGACATCCTTGAATTCAAGCTTGCCGGCATACTCCTTCAAGGCTGACCCCGAGCCGGATTCCCGAGGCAATGCCAGAAATTCACCGACCATGTGCAGGGTATCCCCGGCCTTTGTCATTCCAAGGGCTGCCTGATTGTAGTTGGAAGCAATCTGCAACGCCTTTGCCGACAGGATGCTGGCACCGATAAGCGCTCCGACAGTAAGGTCGCCGAGCACCACCAGCTTTGCGCCGACCGCGTATACAGCCACACGAAGCAGGGCCCCGAGGCTTTGCACCACGGCCTGCGAATAGCTCTTCTGATTGACGATGCCGTTTCGAAATGCAAGCAACCTGGCTATCTGTTCCTTCCAGACCCTGCCCAGATACTGGGCGGCATTGAACATTCTGACAGTATCGCCCCCGGCAATGGCGGAATTGACCATGCTTCGGTGGGCGACATGGGATTCACGAAAGACCGCATCGGCCTTTCTGGCGCGCGTCATGTTCATTCCCCCGGCAATCAGGGAACAGATGACAGCCAGCAGCGTGATGAGTGCCAGCAGGGGACTGAGCAGGAAGGTGGCGAACAGGAACAGGAGAAAAAACGGCATATCCAGCACCGCGGCAATGCGCGAAGCTTCGAAGGCAGCCTGTACACTCTGGGGGGCAAGGGATATTTCCTGAAGCCTGGCCAAGGGAATGCGACCAAGGGCTTCGGCCTTGATTCCGGCGAGAGCAGCGAGAACGGCTGATTGCAGCTCCTCATCCGGCCGTATGCTCAGGGCCGCACACATTCGCGTCCTGATCACACTGAATCCGGCACCAAGAACAAGCGCAATGAACATGCCCGAAGTCAAAGTGTAGAGTGTGCCGTCAAAACCGTACCCGATGTACCGGCTCAGAATCTGGATGACGAAAATGGGTGAAGCCAGCGAAAGCAGGTTCACGAAAAAGGAGGCGAGAAAAATCTCGGAAGCGAGGGTCTTGGAATGGAAAAGCCGCCGTTGCAGCTCCTTCATCCCGGCTCCTTTGATCAGCATGGAAACAACGTCTCGGGCGCGATCACAATTCCGTGATGTCCTTGGTGATCAGCCCCATCTGATATAGCAGGTTGTACCCGGCAATGATGATGTCGATGTCCGCGGCCACCTTTGCGCTGATGGAGCTGATGTAGTCGCGCTCGCCCACCAGAATGTCGAGCAGGCGGACATCTTCGCCCATGGCCTTCTTCTTCTTGACCAGCCCCAGAAATTCCCACGTGATATTGGCCTGATTCTCATACAGCTCGACGTTGCGACGCAAGGTGGTCAGTTCGAGCCACGCATTGCGCACCTGTTCCTCGATGGTCCGGCGGCGATCCAGCAGAGATCGTTTGGTACCGGTGATCTGGGATTTGACGGAACGGATGTCCTCGGTGTCCTGCATGCCGGAAAAGAGATTGTAGGTCATCTGCAGGGTGGCGCGATTCTCGGTGCGCACACCTCTGTTGCCCTGATCCTGCTCCTTGCGCTCGCCTTCGAGAACCGCATCGAACCGGGGATAGTATCTTGATTCCCGATTTCGCAGGTCGCCCTGCAATCGTTCCAGGGAATAGGAAATTTCAAGCAGAAACGGATTGCTGTCATTGGCTACGGAGATGGCCTCGTCGGCATTGGCGGGAAGCATCTTTCTGGGAACCGAAACGGACAGCAGCCTGTGCACGTCCTCGTCCGTCAGGAAAAAACCGAAAACCGACTTGAAATTGTTGCGGGCAATCTGCAGTTCCCGCTCCTGGGTCACGCGATAGGACTCCGCTCCTGCGAGCTGTCCCTTGACCTGCAACTCCTCGTAGGAATACCCGGCTCCGCGCTTGACCAAAGCCTCCTGCATTCCCGAGAGCTTGCGCATGTTGTCCTCGGAGCGCAACGCGTATTTCAGCATTTCCCGGGCTCGAATGACGCGTAGATAGGCAGTGATCCCGGCAATGACGATTTGCTGCGAAGTCTGGTTGAGCCTTGCGTCGAATTCGTCCCGCATGCCCCGGGCGGAATCTATGGCCCCACTGGTCCCGCCAAAGTCGTACACGAGCTGGGTGGCGGTCAGCGTCTCCTCGTTGCGCAGCTTGGAAGTGGCCTTCTGTCCCTGCTTGTCAATGTCCTCATGCCCGCCTTCAACCGTGGCGTCCACGCGCGGCAGCCATCCGCCCTTTGCCCTTTCATACTGATGCACGGCGGACTGGTACTGTGCCTCGGCCGCCTTGACCCGGTCATGCGTCCTGACCAGATCTTCAAGCAGCAAATCCAGCTTCAGTTCGTTCTGCTCAAGACAGAACGCGGACGAAGCCAAAGCCAGAATCAGGGCAAAGGCCAACAGAATCGCATTACATCTTGTGATCGTTTTGGGCATGCGCGACCTCTTTGACCGCCATTTTCATAGAAAAAATCCATATAAAACAGAAAATTACACTGACAACAAAGCCACAAATCACATTGACACTACAAAAAAAATATTTTTTGTGCAATAAAAATAGAAGGTTTCGGGTATATTTTCCCCTAATGGAAAAATCATCCATTACTCCAAATGCAAAAAACAAGAGGTGCCACATGGCCGGCTGGTTGAAAAGACACTTCAAAAAGGATCAGCTGATCCTGCTCGCCGTCGGGCTGTGCGCCACAGCGCTCATGGCCGTACTCTTCGTGCTGCAACCCAGATTCTTCCGGTTTCTCGACTACAAGTTGTACGATTTGTACATGGACAGATATCACTCCGAAAAAACCACCCCCATCCCTGCAATCGTGGACATCGACGAGAAGAGCCTTGCCGAAGCCGGACAATGGCCATGGCCCCGCTACCGGGTGGCCATGCTGCTGAAATACATACAGGCATACGGTGCGACATCCATTGCTTCGGATATCATTTTCGTCGAACCGGACCGCACCTCGCCCTCCATTCTGCAAAAGGAACTGAAAGAGGCATTCAAGCTCGACATCACCATCAACGGCCTTCCCCCTTCCCTGCAGGACAACGATGCCCTGCTTGCCAAAAATCTCAAGACAGGCCCCTTTGTCCTCGGCTTCGACTTCATGACCCGCGAAGCTCGTGAAAAGCTCGGGGATGCCAGGGCATCATCCGAATGCCCGATTCCCCCGGCAAAAGTCGCAGTCCTGTCGCCTCCGGGCTCTCCATCTCCCCATGCAGCGCTCCCCCGGGCGGAAGGGATCGTCTGTCCACTGCCCGAACTGGCCCGATCCGCGCGCCGCTCCGGCTTCATCACCATTTCCCCGGATCTGGACGGCGTATACCGCCGCGTGCCGCTACTCTATTCATGGAATGACAAGTTCTATCCCAGCCTTGCACTGGCCGCCCTGTCACAAGCGGTCGGACAAAAGACCATCACCCTGAAAATGTCCTCCATCGGCGTGGACTCCCTCAGGATCGGCAAGGTGGCCACGGTTCCGCTGGACAAGCACGGCCGCATGCTCATCAATTTCCGAGGGCCGCAAAAGACATTTCCCTACTACAGCGCCTCCGATGTGCTCAACAAGCGGATTCCCAAGGATGCCCTGAAAAACAGAATCGTGTTCATCGGCACTTCCGCAGCCGGACTCAAGGACATCCGCCCCACTCCACTTGATCCCGGCTATCCCGGAGTCGAGGCGCACGCCACCATCGTGGACAATCTGCTTTCACGTGAATTCATCAATATTCCGGATTGGGCACAGGGATTGGAATTCTTCGCGCTTCTGCTGATATGCATCATGACCACCTTCCTGCTCATGTGGGCAAGGGCGGCCTGGATCGCATTGCCGCTGCTCGGCCTGAGCATAGTCATGTGGCAGGGCTCGGTCCATTTGTACACGACCCAGCACATATACGCTTCCCCCTTGTACCCCTTCATGGGGCTGGGGCTTACCTTCACCCTGCTCACGGCCCTCAAGTTCTGGCGCGAGGAACAGGCCAAACGCTTCATTCACGGCGCGTTCGCCCACTACCTCGCTCCTTCGGTCATAGACCGCATCATGGACGACCCGGACTCCCTGAGCCTCGAAGGTCAGGAAAAGGAAATCACCATCCAGTTTTCCGACATCCGCAGCTTCACCTCGCTGTCGGAAAAACTCTCCCCCACGCAGGTGACCAATCTGCTGCACGACTACCTGACGCCCATGACCCGAATCATCACCGAACATCACGGCACACTGGACAAATTCATCGGCGACGCGGTCATGGCCTTCTGGAACGCTCCCCTCGACGTTCCCAATCATCAGTTGCAAGCCATGAAGGCAGCCAAGGAACAATTGGCGCGCCTTCATGAGCTGAACGAACTGTTCGTGGAAAAATACGGTTCAGGCATAGCCATCGGCATCGGCGTGCATTCGGGCGCGGTTCGCGTGGGAAACATGGGCTCGGCCGACCTGTTCGACTACACGCTGATCGGCGACAACGTGAACCTGGCCTCCCGTCTGGAAGGACTGACCAAATTCTATGGACAGACTCTCGTGGTCAGCGGAAAAATCGTCGAAGCCTGTGGTGATGCCTATGTGTTTCGCGAACTGGACAGCGTCCGGGTCAAGGGCAAGCAGGAGCCCGTCACCATCTACACCGCCTATACGCACGAGGAGGCTGCGGAACGAAAGGAGGAACTGGACACATACTTCGAGGGACTCGCCTTGTACAAGGCAACCCGATTCAGCGACGCCTGTTCCCTGTTCTCCCGACTGCAGGAGTCTGGCCGGGAACCGATCCTCTACTCCATGTATGTGGACAGATGCGCGCATTTGCAGGAAGAACCGCCGGAACCGGGATGGGACGGTGTCTTCACCCACAAGACCAAATAGAATGACAGGCGGTCCGAGTCATCCGAACCGCCTGCCATTTCCTGTACAGTGTCAAGGCCTAAGGATTGTTGAGCATCGCCTCGATGAACTCCTCGGGCCAAAGCGAGGGGGAAGGATCGCCATCCATCAGCCGTTTTTTTCCTTCCTCGTCCAGTTGGAAACCGTTCTTGATGAAACTGGTGTAGAATCCGGCGGCGTCAATGTCGCCGATCAGCACGCAACCGACAAGTACATCGTCCTTGAAGACCAGTTTGCGATATACCGAATTTTCCCGGTCCAGATGCACCGCTACCTCATGGCCGGTGGCCTCGTTTTCCTCGGAATTCCCCACGGAAATGGTTGGCAGCCCGTAATAGGTTACGGAATTCATGGAAAGGCCGCCCGAATACGGGGCATTCGCCCCAGCCATGTTCTGTCCGGCGTAACGCCCCTGCGTGTAGGCATTCGGCCAGATGGGGCGAACCGTATATTCGCCGGTCAGCATGTCCTTGGCCTCGGCAACGTCTCCGGCGGCAAAAATGTTGCTGTCACTGGTGCACATGAAATCGTCGACCCGAACGCCCGCCCCGGTTTCAATGCCCCCGGCAATGGCCAGCCCCATGTTCGGTCTGACACCGGCAGCGATCACCACCACGTCGGCCGGCACTTCGCCCCGGTCGGTTTCCACTCCGCGAACCGAACCGTCTTCGTTGCGAAGAATGGCCTTTGTCTCGGCCCCCTGATAAAAGTGGAGCCCATTTCTTTCCAGATGGGAAACAATCATGTCACCCGCAGTTTCGTCAAAGTAGGCACGCATGATCCGGGAACGGACAATGATGGAAACCTCAATGCCCTTTTCGGCAAAACCCTCGGCAGCCTTGAGCGCGATCAACCCCGCTCCGATCACTGCCACGCGCTTCACCTTGTCGACGATTTCCCTGAGCGATTCGGCATGGGCAACCGTGGTGAAGTTGTGGATGCCCTTCCCCTCGATTCCGGGAATTTTCGGCTGAAGCGGACTGCCGCCCGTGGCAAGCAGCAATTTGTCGTACTTCACCACCTCTCCATCCTGAAGCTCAAGGGTGCGCTCGGCAGGATTCACGACCACGACTCGTGCGCCGAGTTTCATGTCCACACCATTGTCCCGATAGAACTCCTCGGTACGAAAAGGCAGGGTCTCCAACTTGATTTTATCCGCCAGATAATAGGAAATAAGCGGACGGCCATACGTGGGAACCTGCTCGTCGCTGATCACGAGAATGCGGCCGTCCCGGTCCCGGGAACGTATCCCTTCAATGGCACCTATCGCAGAGACTCCATTTCCGACAATTACGTAATTCATCAAAACCACCAACCCTGATTTCATATGCAGTTTTTACGCTTTTTGATAAAAACAATCAAAGTACTGACATTTCAATCTACATCTAGCCATTTTTTTGTAAAAAATCCACATTATAAAATTAAAACGCCTGTTTGATCACAACACCCCGTCATGATTGGCAATCCACTCATTTCGAAAATTTGCCAGAAGGCGTAAGAATGGGTATTTATTGCGACCTCACAATCTCGAACAGGAGACATGGACCCACCGTGAGCATCGAAGGAAACAAACTACTCATTGCAAACAGGGGCGAAATAGCTGTCCGCATCATGGAGGCCTGCACGGATCTCGGCCTTCCTTTCGTCGCCTTGTACACAGAAGAAGACAAAGATTCCGGCCATGTGGACATGGCCAGAAAACTGGGCGGCTCGGACTCCCTTTACAGAATACAGAATTACCTCGACGCCGGCGACATTCTGTCGGTAGCCGACGAGTCCGGCGCAACCGCCATTCACCCGGGATACGGATTTTTTTCGGAAAACTACCGTTTTGCGCGCCGCGTCACGGAACGCGACCGGAAGATGAACTTCATCGGCCCTTCCTGGCGCGTGATTCGCGATCTGGGCGACAAGATCAATACCAAACGGCTCGCCAGAAAGCTCGGTGTGCCCACGGTTCCAGGATCGGACCGCGCCATTTATGATGAATTGGAAGCGGAAACCATAGCGGAAAGCCTTTTCGAATTTCAGGAAAAAATGGGCGTGAAACGTCCCGTGGTTCTGATCAAGGCTTCTGCCGGAGGCGGCGGCATGGGAATCGACGAAGTCGAGGACATGGCGCGCTTTCGTCAGGTCTATCGCCGCATCCGCAACTATTCTCTCCGCACGTTCAATGACGAGGGCGTGCTCATCGAACAGCGCATCTTCAACTTCAATCATCTTGAGGTGCAGATCGTGTCGGATCGTTCCGGGACAAATCCCGTGCATTTCGGCACCCGAAACTGTTCGGTGCAGAGCCCGGGTCTGCAGAAACGCATCGAGGTCGCGCCCGGTTTCTGGCCGCAGGACCTGCGCTACACCTTTGACGCAGACAAGCTCATGAATGATATCGTGGGCTACTCCCTGAGCATAGCCAGGGAAATAAAATACGATAACGTGGGCACGTGGGAGTGGATCGTCACCCCGGACGGAGAACCGTTCCTCATGGAAGTGAACACGCGCATCCAGGTGGAAAACGGCGTTTCCGCCAGCATTGCCAATGTCCGGGCAGATTCCAACGTGAACCTGCTGCGCGAACAGATTCGCATCGGCCTTGGCGAACCGCTCGGCTACTCGCAGAATGACGTTTCCTTTGACGGCGTCAGCATCGAGTACCGCATCATCGCCGAGGACACGGAAAACGGATTTGCGCCATGGGTAGGCAGGATCGAGACCATGAACTGGCCCGAACACGACTGGCTCTCCGTGCACACGCACGTCCCTCGTGAACGCGCCTATCAGATTCCCACGGAATACGACCCGAATCTGGCGCTGGCCATTGTCTGGGGCAATGACCTTGAGCAAGCCAAGTCCAGAGGCATGGAATTCCTGAACCAGCTTCATCTTGACGGAACCGACTCCGCCGGAGGCTCCATGCGAACGAACATTCCGTTTCTGAAACAGAAGACTGCAAACCTTCTTGAGTTCTAATACACAATGAATATTGAAAAAAAACTGACAGCTCTCTCTGAGCGGATTTCCTATGCCCGCGAAATCCTCGGCGGCAGCCTGCGCCCGGAACTGGAGGCTTTCGCTCTGGAGGTCGCCGGGTTCAAGGACAAGCACGGACGCAAATCCGCCGAGGACCAGTTCAAGACGCTCGAAGCGCTGGACAGAAGACTTTCCGCCCTTGAGGAAGCGCTGGACAGGCAGCTCACACCCATGGACAAGGTCCGCATCGTGCGCCATCCCCAGCGGGTCTGTCTCAAGGACATTCTCGAGAACGTCTACGACAACTACTCGGAAATCGGGGGCAAGGACGAGCACAGCATCGACCCGGGCATGCTCATTGCCAGAGCCTACATTTCCCGGCGCAAGGGCAAGAAGCTGATCAACCAGCCCGTCATGGTCGTGGGGCAGGAAAAGGGACACGGCGAGGAGTTCCGCAACGGCGGATCGATCAAGCCGTGGGGCAACTCCAAGGCCCTCAAGTACATGAAGGTCGCGGCCAGGGAACGCATCCCCATCCACGCCTACGTGAACACCCCGGGGTCCTACCCTGTGGAGGATTTTCCGGGAGCGGCTCAGCAGATCGCGGAAAACATCTATGAAATGGCCGGGCTGGAAGTACCCATCATCGCGATCTTTTCCGAAGGCGGTTCCGGCGGAGCCGAGGCCATCGGCATGGCAGACAAGCGCCTCATGATGTCCCACGGCTATTATTCCGTGATTTCGCCCGAAGGTGCTGCCGCCATTGAAGGCCACATTCGCGGCCCGGAACGCGCTCCGGTCGAACTCATCGCCTCCTGTGCCAAATCCCAGATGATCACGGCGCAGGACAACCTGCGCAACGGCTACATCGACGAGATAGTCGAGGAACCGCCCCTTGGCGCACGTCCCGACCATTTCGACTTCTACAAGCGCCTGCGGGAACAGGTCGTGCGGGCAACCGACGAGGTCACGCTCTCCGTGCGCGGCGTACGTCTGTTCCGTGCGCTGGCCCTGCGCCATTTCCGCAAGAATCTGGATATCATCGTACGCTGGGACATGAGCGAATCCGCCCGGGAACGTCTGGTGGCGCGTCGTTACAGAAAATATCGCCGACTGGGCCAACACGCCTATCAGGACAAGCGGTCCTTCTGGGAAAAACTCAACGCGGCCCGATCCGGCGTTGTCTCGTCCACCTATTCCTCGGTGCGCTACGGCCTGCTCAAACCCTTGAAGCAGAACATCCAGCGCATTGCCGAGGAGGTCACGGACGAGATCCATGTCATCACGGGAAAAATCGACTCCATATACCGCTCGGTTGCCGGAAAAATCGGCATGAAATCCCCGATCGACAACGCCAAGGTCATGGAACTCACCAGTCTTTCCCGCGACGACAGCAACGGGCATCTGGACAACGGCACCAGCTATGTCAGCCCGCAGGCCAGAGAGGATCGGGAAGTTTCCTGCCCCTACTCCGCCAAACGCGGCTGCATGGACATCTGGGCCAAGGACCTGTTCACGGATTTCGCTGGCGTCTGCCCCACGTGCGGCCACCATTTCCCCATGGAATACCAATGGTATCTGCACAACGTCTTCGATGAAGGCTCCATCCGGGAATTCAACCGCGACATCGTGGCGGGCAACCCCACGGGATTCCCGAACTTCGATGAACGCATCGAAGCGGCCAAGGACAAGACCGGACTGGGCAGCAGTTGCATGACCTTCCATGCCAGCGTGGAGAACATCGACCTGACCTGCGCCATGCTCATCGCCAAATTCAGAGGCGGTTCCGTCGGCGCGGCCGAAGGCGAAAAATTCATTCGCGCTCTCGAAATCGCCCAGAAAAAGCATCGTCCCTTTCTGGCCTACATTCACGGCACTGCCGGAATCCGCATTCAGGAAGGCGTGAACGGCCTGATCCAGATGCCGCGCGTGACCTTGGCCGTGCGCAAGTACATCGAGGCTGGCGGCCTGTACATCGTGCTATACGATACCAATTCCTACGCTGGTCCGGTGGCCTCGTTTCTGGGCTGCTCCCCGTATCAGTATGCGGTTCGTTCGTCGCGTCTCGGCTTTGCCGGTCCCGGCGTCATCCGCGAAACCACGGGCATCGACATTCCGCCGAATTATCACAACTGCTACAAGGCCCTTTCCCGGGGCCACATTCAGGGCGTCTGGAGCAGGCGGGACATCCGCAAGAACCTGCATCAGTCCTTCCTGACCATTGGCGGCCGCAACCTGTACTACAGATAGACCGCCCATCGCCTGATCAAAAACGGCCCGACTTCTCCGGAAGTCGGGCCGTTTTCCTTTCTTTTCCTACCTGACATGGCAGTAAATAATTCCTGTTCTTTTCGCTGGATAAAGCCTTTCCGGATTTGCTATGGAAAATGAAAACAAGCGGCTTGGCACCGCTCGACAGAAACACATTCGACCGCAACCTCATCGCCTTCCCAAGGAGCTTCCATGAAACGATTCGCCGCCCTGTTCGCACTCCTCATCATGCTCACGGCCTCTCCGGCCCTCTCCTGTTCCGATTTTCTCATTTCCTCCACCGACGGGACGCATGTGGTTGGTCGGTCCATGGACTTTTCCAGCCCGCTCCCGGCAGACCTCGTGGTCCGCGCCCGGGGCGAAAAATGGTCCTCTCCGGCACCGAATGGCAAGACCGGCATGCAGTGGAAACAGAAATACGGCTTTGTCGGATTCTCGGTTCTGGGAATGCGGCAGGTTGCGGACGGCATGAATGAAAAGGGTCTTACTGCGGAAGTGCTCTGGCTTCCTTCCGTAGGGTATCAGGAAATCCCGGCGTCCAAACGCGGCAAGGCCATGGGCTCGTCATTCCTGCCGTCGTGGGTGCTGGGTTCCTTTGCTTCCGTGGACGAGGTCGCCGAAGCCCTTCCCAAGGTTCTGGTCTGGGGACGCGAAGTGCCGGAAATGCAGATGGTCCCCACCCTGCACATGGCCGTGCACGATGCCTCCGGCAAAAGCCTTGTCGTTGAATGGGTGGGCGGCAAGCTGCACATGTACGACAATCCCCTTGGCGTGATGACCAATGATCCGCCCTTCCCCATGCAGCTTGCCAACCTGCGCAATTACGTGAATCTCACCCCGTGGGTGCAGAACAGGGAATTGGAAGGCATTCAGGTAAAAGGCACCGGCTACGGTTCCGGTACGCTCGGCCTGCCCGGAGACAGCACCGGCCCCTCCCGGTTCACACGCCTTGCAGTCATGAAATCCTTTGCCTACCAGCCGAAAAACGCGGAAGAGGCCGTAACTCTGACCCGTCACCTGCTCAATGCCGTGGACGTGCTTCCGGGCGTTGCCCGCGCCAAGGCCCCGGACGGAGAGCACACCGACTATACCCAGTGGACCACCATAAAGGATTTGACCAACCTCAAGGTCCATTTCAACTCCTACAAGGACCACACCCTGCGCATGGTCGACCTCAAGCGGCTCGATTTCTCGCGCACCGATTATATGCCCATCAACGTCCAGACCATTTCCGGCAACGGCATTCTGGACGTGACGCCCTGACGGTACCAACGTCATTCGAAAAAAAAAGCCCGGCCTTGCATGCGCAAGGCCGGGCTTTTTCATTTCCACGCAACGGTCATGCCGCCGTCTCGCAATCGTCACCCCATGCTCGGGAAAAGGCGTAGTGTCCAGTCGTGCCGAACAAGACCATCGGCCCTACTGCAACAAACGAGGAAACGATGCACACCACCCTGTCCATCAAGGCTTTCCCGCACGATTTTCTCCCTCTTTCGCATGAATTCCGTCAGATTCTGCAGCAAAGACGGATCACTTCCCTGTATCAGCCCATCATGAACATCGAAGCCTGCACCATTCTCGGCTGGGAAGCCCTGAGCCGCGGTCCCTCAGGGTCGCATCTGCAATCCCCTGCCGTACTCTTCGAAACAGCCGAACAGGTCGGCAAACTCTTTGCGCTGGAAAAAATCTGTCGAGAAAAGGCCATTCGTGGCGCTGGCAGCATGAGGCAGGGTCAGAAGCTGTTCCTGAACATCCATCCACGAACCATGGCCGATCCGGAATTCACGCCCGGCAAGACCATGGGACTTCTCGAATCCGCCGGGTTGTCTGCGGCAAACATTGTCTTTGAAGTCACGGAACGGCACAGCATTCACGATTTCGACCTGTTCTGTCGCACCCTGTCGCATTACCGGAATCAGGGATTTCAGGTGGCTCTGGATGATGCAGGAACCGGCTACTCCAACCTGTCAGCGCTTGCCGCACTTCAGCCCGAATACATCAAGCTCGACAAGTCCCTCATTGCGGACATTCATCAGGATCGCATCAAACGTGCTCTGGTGGAAACTCTGGTCACGTTCGCCAACAAGATCGGCTCGGTCATCATCTGCGAAGGACTGGAAACCCGGGAACAGCTCGTTTGCGTCAAGTCCCTCGGCGCACATTACGGGCAGGGATATCATCTGGCCCGCCCGGCAAATCCCCGCCCCAACCTTTCAAGAGCCTGCGTTGAAATGTTGCACGTCAAATCCGCCTAATGGACACCGCTGGACAGATTCAGCCCGATCACGCCCGCCACGATCAATCCAATGGACATCATCTTGAGCAATCCGACCTGTTCGCCCAGAAAGACAATGCCGATCAGAGCGACCAGCGCTGTCCCCACACCGGACCAAACCGCATAGGCCATGCCCATCTCCATATGACGCAACACAAGGGAAAGTCCCCAGAACGACAGCCCGTAGCCAATTGCCACCCCCAGTGAAGGCAGCAGTCTGGTGAACCCATCGGAAAACTTCAGACAGGTAGTGCCGCTCACTTCCGCACAAATGGACAGCAGCAGGATAATCCAACTCTTGAGCATGACACCTCCATCGCAAAAATGCGCCTCAAAATTCTGCGACAATATTCGCATCCAGCGCAGACAGCCAGATCATAGTCGCCTTTTCCGCAAAAACAAAGGACCCCGCCATCCGGCGGGGTCCTTGCTTTTCATTTGCGTTACCGCGTAAGCCGACGGAACTTGATGCGATGCGGCTGATCCGCTTCCGCGCCCAGCCGTTTCCTGCGATCCTTTTCGTAGTCGGAATAGTTGCCTTCCACGAAAACGACCTTGGAGTCGCCTTCAAACGCAATGATGTGCGTGGCGACACGGTCCAGAAACCAGCGGTCATGGCTGATGACCAGCACGCAGCCCGCAAAGTTGTCCAAGCCGTCTTCAAGAGCGCGCATGGTGTTCACGTCAAGGTCATTGGTCGGTTCATCAAGCAGTAGCACGTTGGCCCCGGACTTGAGCATCTGGGCCATGTGCACCCGGTTGCGCTCGCCGCCGGACAGCACGTCCACGGGCTTCTGCTGATCCGAGCCGGCAAAGTTGAAACGGGAGCAGTAGGCACGGGCGTTCATTTCCCGGGAACCCAGCTTGATGGTCTCCTGCCCGCCGCTGATGATCTCGAACACGGTCTTGCCCGGAATCAGGGACTCGCGGTTCTGGTCCGCATACGCCAGCTCCACGGTCTCGCCCAGAGTCAGGGAACCGGTGTCCGGCTGCTCCTGCCCCGTGATCATCTTGAACAGCGTGGACTTGCCCGCGCCGTTGGGACCGACAATGCCCACAATGGCGTTTGCCGGGATGATGAAGCTCATGTCATCCACAAGCAGCCTGTCGCCCATGGCCTTGGAAATGCCCTCGGCAACAACAACCTGCTTGCCGAGACGCGGTCCCGGCGGAATGTAGATTTCCAGATCCTTTGCCCGCTGCTCGCTCTCGTGGCTGGCCATGGCCTCGTAGGCATTGATACGAGCCTTGCTCTTGGCACGGCGCCCCTTGGGCGACATGCGAATCCATTCGAGCTCGTGCTTCAACGTCTTCTGCCGATCGGATTCGGATTTCTCTTCCTTGGCCAGACGATTCTGCTTCTGTTCGAGCCACGAGGAATAGTTGCCCTTCCACGGAATGCCATGACCGCGATCCAGTTCCAGAATCCATCCGGCCACGTTGTCCAGAAAATAGCGATCATGGGTCACGGCGATGACCGTACCCGGGAAGGTCTGAAGGAACCGTTCCAGCCATGCCACGGACTCCGCGTCCAGATGGTTGGTGGGCTCGTCCAGCAGCAGGATGTCCGGGCTCTGAAGCAGCAGACGGCACAGGGCCACACGTCGACGCTCGCCACCGGAAATCACGGGAACCGGCGTATCGCCCGGCGGGCACCGCAGGGCGTCCATGGCCATGTCCAGCTTGGACTCGATATCCCATGCGCCCTTGGCGTCCATGAGTTCCTGGACCTTGCCCTGACGTTCTATCAGAGCGTCCATTTCCTCGGGCTCCATGGGCTCGGCGAACTTTTCGTTGATCTCGTTGAACTCGCGCACCAAGGCCATGATTTCCCCGGCGCCCTCTTCCACGACCTCGCGCACGGTGCGCTGTTCGTCGGCAAGGGGTTCCTGTTCCAGATAGCCGATGGAATATCCGGGTTTCACATGGGTCTCACCCTCGAAATTCGCATCCACTCCGGCCAGAATCCTGAGCAGGGAACTCTTGCCCGAGCCGTTCAGGCCGAGCACACCGATCTTTGCGCCATAGAAATACGACAGGGAAATGTCCTTGAGCACCTCGCGCTGTCCATGGCGCTTGGTGACCCGGTACATGGAATAGATTATCTTGTCAGGTTCGTTGCTCATGTTTCTCCTCTGATGAACATCGTTGTGTTCAGGGAGACTTCGCAGACCCCGACGAATTTGTCCAGCTATTCAAATCCGGCAAGAATCGAGACCAGTTCCTCCCTGTTCACGGAACGCAGTGCGAGCGGTCCCTTTTCCAGCCCGGGCATGCCCGAACCGAACGGAGCGCGACTGTTGCGGTAGAGTATGCCGATGGGAATCCGCTCGTCGAATTCCATGGCCACGGTCATGGCCGCATCCCAGTCCGCCGAATTGTGATCCTCGCCGAGCTTGTAGCAGCGTTCCCTGTACCAGGCGAACGTGTTCACCTTGTTGAAGGAAACACATGGCTGCAACACGTCCACAAGGGCGAATCCCGGATGGCAGATCGCCTGCTTGATCATGGTCACCAGATGGTCCTTTTCCCCGGAAAAGGCCCGCGCCACGAATCCGGCCTTCATGGTTACGGCCAAAGCCACGGGATTGAGCGGTTCGGACGGCGAGCCTCCGGGCTGGGCCTTGGTCGCCTGCCCCCGGGCCGTGGTAGGACTGGCCTGTCCCTTGGTCAGGCCGTAGATCTGGTTGTCATGCGCGATGAGCGTCATGTTCACATTGCGCCGCAATGCCGCGAGAAAATGGTTGCCTCCTTCGCCGTAGGAACAGCCGTCCCCGGAAACCGCCACCACGGCAAGTTCGGGATTGGCGAGCTTCACCCCCTGCGCAACCGGAAGCGCCCTGCCGTGCAGCCCGTTGAACATGTTGCAGTTCATGTACTGCGGGGTCTTGGCCGCCTGTCCAATGCCGGACACGATGCAGACCTGATGCGGAGCCAGTTCCAGTTCGGCCAGAGCCTGCTTGAGACAGGCAAGGATGGCGTGATTGCCGCATCCCGGGCACCAGGCGGTTTCGAATTTGCCGTACTCTTCCATGGATACCATGCCGCCCTCCTAGATGATGCTTTCAAGACCCTTGAGAATGTACCACGACGTGAGCGGCCTGCCATCAAACCGCAGGATGAAGCTCGACACCCGGAATCCGGTTTCCTGACCGAGCAGCCGCGCGAACTGGGCCGTGGCATTGCCTTCCACGGCAACCACATGTCCGGCGCCCTCCAGAAAATCCATGAACTGATCTTCATTGAGCGGGTAGACCTGCTTGAAATGCAGCACGCCGCACGTGTGATCCTTCATGCTTTCCATGGCTTCCAGACACGGCCCCAGGGTCGACCCCCAGCACAGCAGGACCACGTCCGCGCCTTCCTCCCCGTAATATTCGGGCGGCACCACCTCGTGCCACATGCCGCACGCCTTGACGATCCGCTTGGAATTCATGCCGATGCGGGTCGGTCCATCCTCGATGATATGCCCGGCCTCGTCATGCTCGTCGGAATCCGCCTTGACCAGCGCCTCGGAAAATCCGGGAATCGCCCGTGGTGAAATTCCGTCGTCGGTCATGGCATACCGCTTGTATTCAGCAGGATTTTCCGGCTCCAGCACGGACGACGCCACTTCGGGAAGATCCGGATCGAAACGAGGCACATTGCGATAGGAATCCGCAAGATACTGATCGGAAAGAACAAAGCACGGAGTCTGATATTTTTCGGCCAGATCAAAGGCCCGGTAGGTCAGATAAAAGCATTCCTCGGGAGTGCCGGGCGCAAAAATTGCGCGCGGGAATTCGCCATGTCCGGCATACAACGCCAGATTCAGGTCGCCCTGCTCGGTCCGCGTGGGCAGGCCCGTGGCCGGACCGGGCCGCTGCACCAGCACCACGACAACCGGAGTTTCCGTGATCCCGGCAAGACTGATGCCCTCGACCATGAGGGCAAAACCGCCCCCGGACGTGGTGACCACGGACCGCGCACCGGCATAGGATGCGCCAAGGGCCATGTTGATGGCCGCGATCTCGTCCTCGGCCTGTTCCGCCACCATCCCCAGAGCCGCCCCCTTGCTGATCAGGGTCAAAGCCACCGAGGTGGACGGCGTCATGGGGTAGAAGGACAGGAAATTGCAGCCCGCAGCCAGTGCGCCCATGGCAATGGCCTCATTGCCGTTGATCATCATGGCCGGTTCCGGATTCTCGGGTGGGGGCGGCATGCAGGTGAAATCGAACTCCTGCTCCCGAACCCAATCGTAGGCCTTGCGCAGCACTTCCACATTGGCCTGCACTATCTCGTCACCCTTCTTGTGAAACGTCTCGTGCAACAGCCCTTCCAGAATCGAAACGTCATTGCACACGGATGCGCCAAGCACCCCGAGCGCCACGGTATTGTGAAACAACGGCTTGGGAGCCAACTCCTTGAACGGCACCCGGAGCGCATTCATTCCCTGACAATCAATGGCTTCATCCACCACCACAATGGCCCGGTCGGTCAGTTCCTCCCGATGCAACTCCAGAGTTTCGGCATTGAGCGCCACCAGAATGTCCACGTCCTCGACCGCCGCGTAAATCGGGTCCGGCCCGGTACGGATGGCAAAGGTGTTGTGACCGCCGCGAATGCGCGACATGTAATCCTGATGCACCAGAATGTTGTACCCGGCACGAATCAGGGCCTTGGCCATGAGCTGGCCTATGGTGACCAGCCCCTGCCCGGCTTCGCCGCCGATAAGAATGTTGATGCTCGTTTCCGTCATGCTCCGGCTCCCTGCCGCCCTTGCCGGTCACGGTGAAGGGCGACGTTGCTGTTTACAGGGCGAAAAAACGAACGGCCGGACAGGATGTCCTGTCCGGCCGCATGAATCATGCCGTTGTCGGCGGAGTGAATACCCGCGTACCAAGGTCGCGGTCCAGCATGAAGAGGCCGCCGCCGTCGCCGACCATCTTGAGCTTGCCCACGATGTCGCCCACGGTATCCTCTTCCTCCACCTGCTCGGAGATGAACCACTGGAGGAAGATGCCCACGGCGTGGTTGCGCTCTTCCATGGCCAGATCGGCCAGTGCGTTGATGCGCGAAGTCACGCCCTGCTCATGCTCCAGAGCAACCTCGAACGCCTTGAGCGGCGATTCCCACTCGTAGGGCGGCGCATCGATCACGCCGAGCTTGGCGTGCCCACCAGCTTCGTTGATATAGTTGAAAAATCTCATGGCATGGAACATCTCTTCCTGATACTGGGCCAGCATCCACTGGGCAATGCCGGGCAGGCCCTTGCGGGAAAAATCCGAAGACATGGAGAGATAGATATGCGCCGAGTAGATTTCCCAATTCATCTGATCATTGAGCGCATTTTCCATTTTCTGGCTGAGCATGGCATTCTCCTTTGAATACAAGCAAATAGTGAGTAGCTATACGATTCACTGCCAAACGGTACCATATTCCGTCGACATGATGAAACAAGAATGTAAGACTTTTTCGAGCCTTTTCAACCTGTCATGGTAGAAAAAGGGAATGATTAGAAAAAATCCCCGCACAAGCCTGCGCGGGGATCGAAAATCGAGAGACGAACCAGGGCTATGCGAGACGATTGCCGGAAAACATGTCAGCCAGCCTGAACGAAAGGTTGGTCATGCGTTTGCCGGACGTGACCGTGTTCAGACCGATCTGCATGGCGCGCTCACTGCCGACCATGATGGCAAGCTTGCGGGCGCGCGTCAGCCCGGTATAGAGAAGATTGCGCTGAAGCAGCATGTAGTGCTGCGTTACCACGGGCATGACCACTGCCGAATATTCGCTGCCCTGCGACTTGTGCACGCTCACGGCGTAAGCCAAGGTAAGCTCGTCCAGATCGGACTGTTCGTAGTGGACATGGTTGCCGTCGAACTCGATGTACAGCTCGTTGTCCGCCACATCCAGATCAACGATCCAGCCAAGGTCGCCGTTGAAGACTTCCTTGTCGTAATTGTTGCGCAGTTGCAGCACGCGGTCCCCGATGCGGTAGCGGGTGTTGCCGCGCTTGAGCTCGCGCTGTCCCAGGCGCAGCGGATTGAGGCGCTCCTGAAGCAGAGCGTTGAGTGCCTGCGTACCCACATCGCCCTTGTGCATGGGCGTGAGTACCTGCACGTCGCGCAGCGGGTCCAGTCCGTATGCATCGGGAATGCGGTCGCACACGCTGTCCATGATGAGCTTCTGCACCTTGAGCGGGTCTTCCTGAGGCAGCCAGTAGAAATCCGCTTCCGGGGCCAGCGCCGGATGCTGTCTCGGCATCTTTCCTTCATTGATGCGGTGCGCATTGACCACGATGAAACTTTCCTGCGCCTGTCGAAAGATATGGGTCAGTACGGCACAGGGAACCTGTCCGCTGTTGATCAGGTCGTGCAGCACATTGCCCGGCCCCACGCTGGGAAGCTGGTTCACGTCGCCCACCAGAATCAGGCGACAGGTGTGCGGCATGGCGCGAAGCAGGGAGACGAACAGATGCGAGTCCACCATGCTGGCCTCGTCCACCACCAGCACATCGGCCTTGAATTTCTTGTCCTGACAATAGTGAAATCCGCCGTCGGGCTGATACTGAAGCAGACGATGAATGGTCTGGGAATCCAGTCCGGTCGCCTCGGTCATGCGCTTGGCGGCCCGGCCCGTGGGCGCGGCCTGCTTGATCCTGAGGCCCAACTCCTTGAGCGTACGAACAATGGCCCGGGTTATGGTGGTCTTGCCCGTTCCCGGTCCGCCCGTGACAATGAAGACCTTGTTGCCGCACGCCTCGAACACGGCCTTGCGCTGTTCCTCGGACAGGGTGAACCCGAGTTCGCCCTCCACCTTGGGCAGGGCCTGTGAAATCTTTTTCCGACTTACGGGCGACGGGTGATTCACGAGCTGGTAAAGCCGCTGCGTGATTTCGTTCTCGTAATGATAGAAATGCATCAGGTACACGGCCTGATCGATTTCCTGTTCGGGCAGGTCCTCGATCTTCACCCGCTGCTTTTCCTGAAGCGCATACAGGCTGCTCTCGATCTTCTCGTAATCCACGCCATCAAGAATGCGCAGCACGTCGGACATCAGCCGTTCCTTGGGCAGAAACATGTGACCGTTGCGTTCGCACTCGGTGAACATGGTATAGACCAGAGCCGCTTCCAGCCGCTGCGGGCAATCCGTGGCAAATCCGAGCTTGAGCGCCATGGTATCGGCTGTACGAAAGCCGACCCCACGGATTTCATAGGCCAGATCATAGGGATTGGCCTTGAGCTTTTTGGTGGCCTGAGCCCCATAGAGATGAAAAATCTTGCCGGCAAACGTGGTAGGCACGCCGTGGGTTTGCAGAAAAACCAGCAGATTCTTGATTTCCCGCTGCTTGGACCAGGATTCGATGATGTCTTCAAGCTTCCTTTTGGAAATGCCCTTAACCTCAAGCAGCTTTTCCGGCTCCTCGTCCAGCAGGTCCAGCACGGCCACGCCGAACCTTTCCACCAGCGTTGCCGCTGTCTTCTCCCCCACCCCCTTGATGGACGAGGACAAGAACTTGATGACCCCGTTTTCCGTGGCGGGACGGGTCTGTTCAAAGGTGACCACCTCGAACTGCGGACCATATTTGGGATGCACGACCCACTTGCCGTGAATGTCCAGATTTTCGCCCGCCTGAATCTCACCCATGACGCCCGTGATGGTGATGGTGCCGGGTTCATCCTTGGCCCGCACCCGGGCAATGACATAGCCGTTCTCGGCATTGTGAAAGACAATGCTCTGGACTTCGGCTGAAGAGAGCAGCGTGAGTTTGTCGTCTGGCATGGCGAATCCGGCTATGTACGGGAAAAGGGCCGGAGCTCCGGCCCTTCCGTTTTCTGTTTTGTCATATGGCCCTGCGGCCGATTTCCGGTGACAGATTCATGCTCACACCTTTTGACGGTGCATGAGCGACTGTCGCAGTGTTTCCTTGTCCATGTACTTGACCTCCGCGCCCATGGGAATTCCCTGTGCCAGACGTGACACGGCCACGTCCGGAAATTCGGATTCCACGAGATTCTTGACGTAGGAGGCCGTGGACTCGGCGTCCAGGGTCGCTCCGAGAGCGAGAATCAGTTCCCTGACCTCTCCACTCGCCAGATGACGCCTGAGCCGATCCATTTCCAGATGCCCGGGCTCCACGCCGTCCAAAGGCGACAGCAGTCCGCCGAGCACCAGATATCGGCCGCGAAACAGCCCCATCTGCTCAAGAGCCAGCAGGGAATCCCACTCCGCGACAAGACAGAGCTGCGCCCTGTCCCGTTCCGGGTCCGAACAGATGGCACACGGACTGGACTCGGCCAGACACGCACATTCACTGCACAGACAGAGATTCTCCCGCAGGTCCAGAATGCTCCTTCCCACGGCTCCGGCCTTTTCGCGAGGCATCTTGAGCAGGGTCAGGGCTATCCTGAGCGCGGACTTGGGACCAATGCCGGGAAGCCCGGCAAGCTGTTCCACGACCTCTCTCAGAGGTCCGGGCAACTTCTGCACAGAAGCTCCTAGAACAGGCCCGGGATGTTGATGCCGCCGGTCACGGACTTCATTTCCTCTTCCATCAGGTCCTTGCCCTTCTTGATGGCCTCGTTCACGGCAGTCATGATCAGGTCCTGAAGCATTTCCACATCGCCGGACTCCATGACCGAAGGCTCGATGGCCACGGACAGGATTTCCTGTCCGGCAGTGGCACGCACGGTCACCATGCCGCCGCCGCTGGAAGCCTCGATCTCACGGGTCTTGAGTTCGTCCTGCATCTTGCTGATCTTGCGCTGCATGACCTGGGCCTGACGAATCATTTCATTCATATTCATAGTCGTTTTCCTTCAAGTTGTTGCCGTCCTGCGGCTATTTTCGATGATCAACAGCCATGATGCGCGCGTCAAAGCTCTCCATGATCAGTTGCACGCCGGGATGCTTTTCCGCCTCGGCCATCAACTGCCTGTCGCTCTTGCGCACCTGGATGTTGCCTGTTTCCACACGCACTTCGACCATGGGACCGAAGTATTCCCTGACCATGAGATCCAGGGCATGAAATGTCTTGTTTTCGTTCAACTGGTCGCATTGGACCCGGGATTTGCAGCGGATCACGAGATCATTGCCGTTCAGCTCGCCCGAAGTGAGTCGGAGCACATGGGCCCGAACCGGGGAACTGCCGTTTCTCTCTTCCGCAAGATCAAGAAATCCCTGCCAGTCCCGGCCGATTCCGCCCGCCGAAGCGGGCACGGATCGTGAGCCCGCGTCTTCTTCCTGCTCGGAAGGACGCGCCGAACCCTGCGCCGGAGAACGCTGCTCCCTTGCCTGCTGCTGAAAGGACTGCGCCCCATGCGAGGGTCTGGACTGCGGCGGCATCTGCTGCCCGGCCGGTTGTCCCGGATTCTGCATGGACGGCTGCGCCGGAGCCTGCGCAAACTGCTGGGGACGATGCTGAGACGCATATCCCTGCTGGGACGCGGCCTGCGGTGTCTGCGGCGGCTGTGGAGCCTGCGGTTCCCTGCGCTGATCGTTCCGGGCGAACTGGCGTCCGTTTCCCTGCGGAGTTCCCTGCTGCCTCATGCCGTTCCCCGCACCCGGCCCACCGGGTGCGCCTCCGCGAGCAGGTCCGTTCGAACGCGGCGGAGCCGATGGCGAACCGCCCTGCCCGGCCGAAGTTCCAACACTTTCAAGGCTGATGAGATCGGGCAGGCTGGTCAGATTGAGCAGAAGCAGTTCCAGAGCCATGGCCGGTTCCAGACTGGTCATCACACGCCGCTGGCCGTCCAGCGTCATCTGCCAGCAGGCATGAATATGCGCGGGGTCGAATTTTCCGGCCCAGTCCATCCACGAGGCGGCTTCGTCCTGAGACAGGCCCAGAAGCGGCATGGCCTCGGTTCCGGCCTGACGCAGAAGAAACATGTTGCGCCAGCAGGCCGTAAGTTCGCGCAGAAAGAATCCGAGGTCCAATCCCTGATCCAGCACTTCGCGCAGTACGTGTCCCACGTTCACGAGGTTGCGGGAATGCATGGCCTCCATGAGTCGGAAAAAGACTTCCTGTCCGGCCAGCCCCAGAAATCCGCGAACATCCTCCTCGCGCAGCACGTCCTGCCCCATGGCCAGAGCCTGTCCAAGCAGGGACATGGAATCGCGCACACTGCCGGCACCGCGTTTGGCGATGATCTGCAATGCGCCCGGTTCGAACTGAAGTCCTTCCAGATTCATGATCTTTTCCAGATGGGCGTACAGTTCGTTCTGGGCCAGCATCTTGTAGGTGTAATGCTGGCAGCGGCTGATGATGGTGGCCGGGAACTTGTGCGGCTCGGTCGTGGCCAGGATGAACGTGGCGCGCGCAGGCGGTTCCTCAAGGGTCTTGAGCAACGCGTTGAACGCTTCCTTGGTGAGCATGTGCGCCTCGTCGATGATGAACACCTTGTAGCGGCATTCAATGGGCGCATAGCCTATGTCTTCCTTGAGACGGCGGGCATCGTCGATGCCGCGGTTGGAGGCGCCGTCGATCTCGATCACGTCCGGAGCCACTCCGGCCGTGATCTGACGGCAGTGCTGGCACTTGTTGCACGGTTCGCCCGTGGGGGCCTCCACGCAATTCAGCGCCTTGGCGAAAATGCGGGCGATGGTGGTCTTGCCCACGCCTCGCGTACCGGAAAAAAGATAGGCGGGTGCGACCTTGTCCTGTGCCGCTGCCCGGGACAGAATGGCCTTGACCGCTTCCTGTCCCGCTACATCGGAAAAGGTCTGCGGACGATATTTTGCCGTGAGATTGGATGTGCTCATGATACTTCGTCTGGTTGCGTTCCGGCGTTCGCCATGCTGAATTCTACAAGTCCGAGAAAAAGACCCGCGTCCGGGCCAAGCTCATGACTCCTTAACAAATCGTGCGGCGCGAGACCAGCCCCGGAACCCGATGGATTTTCGGATTCCGGAACAGAAAAAAGCAAAGGGAAGCCTGCCGAACCGGCAGGCTTCCCGCAATATTCGATTTCCGCGGCTGCTACAGGGAATAGCGGTGCAGCCAATGCTCGTAATCCGGATTTTCGCCCTTGACGATCCGGAAGAATTCGGACTGCATCAACTGGGCGACCGGACCGGCCTTGCCCTCTCCGATCACGCGGCGGTCGATCTCGCGAATCGGGGTCAGTTCGGCAGCGGTTCCCGTGAAGAAAACCTCGTCCGCGCAGTACAGCATGTCGCGCGTGATGGGCTCCTCGCGCACTTCGTAGCCGAGATCGCCGGCAAGGGCGATCATGGAATCGCGGGTCAGGCCGCCGAGCACGCCGTCTGCATGCGGGGTGTAGATCACGTCGTTGACCACCATGAAGATGTTCTCGCCCGAGCCTTCGGAAACATGGCCCGTGGTGTCGAGCAGAATGGCCTCGTCATAACCGTCGGCCACGGCCTCGGTCTTGGCCAGCACGGAGTTCACGTAGTTGCCGCAGGCCTTGGACTTGGTCATCATGACATTGACATGATGGCGGCTGAAGGTGCTGCACTTGACGCGGATGCCCTTTTCCAGAGCGTCCTCGCCCAGATACGCGCCCCAGGGCCAGGTGGCGATGATCACCTGAATGGGATTCTGGCCCGGATGCACGCCCATGGCGCCCGCGCCCACGAAAATCAGGGGACGGATGTACGCGCCGGGCAACTTGTTCACCTTGAGGGTTTCCACGGCCGCCTCGGTCAGATCTTCGGCAGTATACGGAACCTTGAGGCCGAGGATCTTGGCGGAATTGATCAGACGGACCATGTGATCTTCCAGCCGGAAGACCTCGGAAGTGCCGTCGGCGCACTCATAGGCGCGGATGCCTTCGAAAACCCCGGCTCCGTAGTGCAGGGTGTGGGTCAGGACGTGGACATTGGCCTCGTCCCAGGGAACCTGTTTGCCATCGAACCAGATGGTATCGGACTTCTGGACCATTCAAGCGCTCCTTCCGTAGTTGCGGCGGAACTGTCCGCCGGGCTTTTCAATTTGAACCTTGAACGCTAAAGAAATCGTTTTCCAAGGTCAAGCAACAGGCCCCTCCGAACAAATACTTTTTGACAGACTCCTCGGCGAAGGCATAAGAAAAATGCCTTACACATCTTGTTATGGAGGAATTTTTGGTATGCAGCAGTTTGCGAGAGTTCACAGGCTTCCGCCCTATGTTTTCGCCCAGGTCAACGAGCTCAAGATGCAGATGCGCCACGCAGGCGCAGACATCATCGATCTCGGCATGGGCAATCCCGACGTTCCCACCCCCAAGCCCATCCTCGACAAGCTCGCAGAGGCAGCATACAAGCCCGGCAACTCCCGCTATTCCGCATCCAAGGGAATCAAGGGATTGCGACGGGCCATTGCCGACTGGTACCAGCGCCGCTTCGACGTGTCTCTGGACATGGATCAGGAAGTCTGCGTGACCATGGGCGCCAAGGAAGGTCTTGCGCATCTGGCTCTGGCCATGCTCACCCCGGGCGACGTTGTTCTCGCTCCGGACCCGGCCTACCCCATCCACCCGTATGCTTCCATCATTGCGGGTGCGGATGTGCGCCGCGTACCCATCGGCCCGGGACAGGATTTCTTCGAAAATCTGGAAATCGCGATCCGGCACACCTGGCCCAAGCCCAAGGTGCTGATCATCAATTTCCCGCACAATCCCACCACCCAGTGCGTGGACGTGCCCTACTTCGAAAAGATAGTGGACTTCGCCAAGGAACACGGCCTGTACGTGATTCACGATCTGGCTTACGCGGATTTCACCTTTGACGGATACGAGGCCCCGAGCTTTCTGCAGGCCAGAGGCGCCATGGACGTGGGCGTGGAGTTCTATTCCATGACCAAGAGCTATTCCATGGCCGGAATGCGCGTGGGCTTCTGCTGCGGCAACAAGGAACTGGTGCAGGCCCTGACCCGCATCAAGAGCTATCTGGACTACGGCATCTACAATCCCATCCAGATCGCGGCCACCTGCGCCCTGAGCGGCGACCTCGGAGACGACCCCAAGTTTTCCCGCGAGGAAATGGACAATGCCGTCCGGGAAATCATGGCCGTGTATCAGGATCGCCGCGACGCATTGTGCGACGGCCTGAACCGCGTGGGATGGGAAGTCGAGCCGCCCAAGGCCACCATGTTTCTGTGGGCACGGATCCCCGAGGAATTCCGGAAGATGGGGTCCGTGGAATTCTCCAAGATGCTCCTCAGGGAAGCCGAGGTGGCAGTTTCGCCGGGCCTTGGCTTCGGCGAATACGGCGACGACCACGTGCGTTTCGCATTCGTGGAAAACCGCCACCGTACCAATCAGGCCATCAGGAACCTGAGAAAATTCTTTGCCAAGGGATAATTGAATGACTCCGATCAAAATCGGTCTGGCCGGATTCGGCACCGTAGGTTCCGGTCTGGCCAGAATTCTGGATATGAATGGAGACCGCATTGCCCGGCGCGTAGGCAGGCGGATCGAAATCAAGACCGTGCTCGTACGCGATCTGCAAAAGAAGCGCGCTTTCGAGACCGGGCCGGACGTGACCTTCACGGACGACCCGGCTCGTCTGATCGACGATCCGGAAATCTCCATTGTCGTGGAACTCATGGGCGGCATCGGTGCAGCAAAAACGCTGATCACCGATGCGTTCAACGCGAAAAAGCATGTGGTCACGGCCAACAAGCATCTGCTGGCCGAACACGGCCCGGAACTGTTCGCCCTTGCTGCAAAAAGACAATGCGGCCTGCTGTTCGAGGCGAGTTGCGCCGGGGGCATCCCCATCGTGCAGACTCTCAAGGAAAGCCTTGCGGGTGACGAAATCGTCTCCATGCTCGGCATCATGAACGGCACGGCCAACTACATCCTTTCCGAAATGACCACCAAGGGGCTGGACTTCGACACGGCCCTGCGCGAGGCTCAGGACCTTGGCTATGCCGAGGCCGATCCGACCTTCGACATCGAAGGCATGGACACGGCCCACAAGCTGTGCGTGCTGATCCGACTGGCCTACGGCGTGGATTTCCCGCTCAAGGACATCCCGGTTCAGGGCATCACCTCGGTCACGCCGCAGGATATCCAGTTCGCCCGCGAATTCGGATACCGGATCAAGCTGCTGGCCCATGTGGCTCAGGTGAACGGCAAGCTCGAAGCCGGTGTGCATCCGGCACTCGTGCCCTACACCTATCTGCTGGCCCGGGTGGGCGGCAATTACAACGCGGTCCGCGTCACGGGCAATGCCGTGGGGCCCATCATGCTGCATGGTCAGGGAGCCGGTGATCTGCCTACGGGCAGCGCAGTGCTGGCCGACATCATGCATCTGGCCCGCCACATCAACAGCAACGTGGTGACCAACAACACGGGCTTCGGGTCCGATCCGCTTCCTCCGGCCGAAATCCATCCGCCCGAGGAAACCGTATCCAAGTACTATTTCCGTTTCACGGTACAGGATCGGACCGGCGTCATGGCCGCCATCACCAAATCCATGGCCACCCATGGCGTTTCCATTGCCCAGGCAGTGCAGACGGGCGAGGTCGGCGGAGATGGGGTTCCCCTTGTCATCGTGTCGCACGACACCAAGGCAAGCGCGGTCGAGGCCGTGGCCCGGGAAATCGATGCCATGGACTTCACTGTGGAACCGTGCGTCAAATTCAGAATACTGTAACCTTTTTGATATTATGAAATTCCTGTACCTGATAGCCGACGGAATGGGCGGCTGGCCTCTGGATGAGCTCGGTGGGAAAACCACGCTGGAAGCGGCGCATACGCCCAACATGGACGAGCTGGCCGCCTCCGGCATCGTGGGCCGCTGCCAGACCGTGCCGCATGGCATGGCCCCGGGGTCCGACGTGGCGAACATGGCCCTGCTCGGCTTCGACCCGGCCCGCTACCACACGGGGCGCGGTCCCATTGAAGCCGCAGCACAAGGTCTGCAACTCGACCCGGACGACCTTGTCTGGCGCATGAACCTCGTCCGTGTCACCGAGCTGACCATTGACGGCATCATGCGCGACTACTCGTCCGGACACATTGCAACGGAGCTGTCCCGTCCTCTGGTGGAACGTCTTCAGGAAAAGCTGGGCAATGACACCTACAGCTTTGTACCGGGCGTGCAGTATCGCCATCTGCTCGTGCAGAAGAACGGCGCACTCACCGAAGACGCGGACCTTGCCGTCACCCCGCCGCACGACATCACGGACAAGCCCATCAAGCAGGACATGCGCGCATTCTCCCGCAGCCCGGTGTTGTGGGACCTGATCATGGAATCCCGCGACCTGCTCGCGGACCGGTCCGTGAATGCGACCAGGGCCAACTCCATATGGCCGTGGGGTCAGGGACGTCCTTTGAACCTCCCGGGGTTCAGGGACAAATACGGCCTGCACGGCGCTGTCATCTCTGCGGTGGACCTGATCAAGGGGCTCGGCTTTGCCTCGGGAATGGACGTGATCGACGTGGACGGTGCAACCGGCCTGCTCGACACCAACTACGAAGGCAAGGTCCAGGCCGCACTGAAATTCCTTGAACAGGGAGACATGGTCTTCGTGCACCTTGAAGGCCCGGACGAATGCGGGCACAGCGGCATTGCCAAAGACAAGGTGGAAGCCATCTCCCGATTCGACGAACGCGTGGTTGCGCCGTTGCGAAAAGCCCTTGAGGGGCAGGACGTGGCGTGGCTCATCGCCTGCGACCATTTCACGCCCATCAAGGAGCGTACGCACACCATGGACCCGGTGCCCTTCATTCTGAACGGCCCGGGCTGCACACCTTCCGAAGTGTCCGCTTTCACTGAAGCCACGGCCGACGCTTCGGGCCTGCGCATCGAAAACGGGCATGAACTGCTCGACTTTGCGCTGAACAGGACCGGAAAGAAGTAATGACACCCAAAAGCGACTTTCCCCAACCGGAATTCTGGTACCCGCACTTTGTCTCCTATGGTGAAACCGACACCATGGGCGTACTCTACTACGCGGAATACCTGCATGTCTTCGAACGCGCCCGCAGCTTCTGCTGCCGCGAGCGCGACATGAGCTATGCGGAAATGGAGCGGCGCGGCCTGATTCTGCCGGTACGCGAAGCCCAGTGCCGATACCGCGCTCCCATCCGGTTCGACGATGCCATCCTTGTCAGGACCGGCATTGCCGAGTGGGCAAGGGCTTCCATCACGTTTCATTACGAAATATGGGACAGGGAAAAGACCGTGCTGCATGCCACGGGCATGACGCAGCACGCCTGCGTGGACGGCTCCGGCAAGCTGATCCGTGTTCCGGGCTGGCTCCGGGAACTCTTTTCCTGATTCAACGAACCATAAAACCATCTTCCGTCGCACACGCATGGCGTTGTGCGGCGCATACTCTTGTGCCATGAAAATCGACGTTCACACACATGCGTTTCATCCGAAAATCGCAGACAAGGTTCTGGATCAACTCGACCACCACTATCACATCGGCATGACCGGGACGGGACGGGCCGACGATCTGATCCAACGGCTGGACAAAGGCGCCATAGACAAAGCCGTGGTGCTCTGCGCAGCTACAGCTCCGAGTCAGGTCATTCCCGCCAACAACTGGGCCATCCAATTGAAAAAGGAGGAACCCCGGTTCATTCCTTTCGGAACCATGCATCCGGATTTCGACAATATCGAAGAGGAGTTCGACCGGTTGGAACAAAACGGCATCACCGGCCTGAAGTTTCATCCGGACTTTCAAGGCTTCCGCATGGACGATCCAAGGTTCCGCAAGGTCATGGAAATCGCAGGCGATCGATTCATCATGCTGTTTCACGTCGGCGACACGCTGCCGCCCGAAGAAAATCCGTCCTGCCCCATCAAGATGGCCAAACTCAGGGACGATTTTCCCGATCCGATCATGATAGCCGCCCATTTCGGCGGGTACCGACAATGGGACCTGGCTGTCGAGCATCTTGCGGACCGGGATGTGTTCGTGGACACGTCCAGCTCCATCGATTTCCTTTCCGACGAGCAGTGCAAACGGATTTTCGACAAATTCGACCGCGAGCACATTCTGTTCGGCAGCGACTACCCTCTGTGGGACCCGCAGACCGAAATGGACAAGCTCAGAAAACGCCTCGGGTTCTCCGATTCGGAAATGGAAGACCTGCTTTCCGCAGGTTCCGTCCTGTTTGCGGATTAAGGTCTTCGACCGCAGAAAACGGAAACTCGCCCCGAAGCGGTTTCTTTTTTGGCCGAAATATCGACAAGACTATTGAAACCAAAACCGTTTTGCATATATGGTACGAAAAACCATGAAAGGAGCATGACCATGAAACGCATCATTGCGATCCTTTTGACCCTTGCCATGGCCTTGCCGCTGACCGCTTGCGGCTCCAAGACGTACCATGTGGTGACCAAGGAAGGGGATTCCTACACCACTCAGGGCAAGCCGGACTATGACGTCAAGACCGAGACCTATACCTTCGAAAAGGAAGACGGTCAGGAAATTTCCATCAATCGCGAACAAATCAAGCACATCGAAAGCGTCAAGAAATAGACCGGGCAGGCTCATGCGGAAAAGGAACGGCGGCAGGGAATCCCTGCCGCCGTTCCTTTTCCGCATGAGCCCGATTCGGCTAGATCAGATCGATGATCGAGCCGAAGTCCGGATCGAACAACCGCTTGTAGGTACGCACCACGAATCCGTCGGTCATGCCGGAAAGATAGTCGCACAGAATCCTGCGCCGCTGATGCGTATCCTGTCCGCGCATGGCTTCGTAGTACTGCGGCGGCAGAAGCGCGAGACTGTCCTTTCCGGTAATCGCGGTCTGCTCGTCCAGTACGGTGAACAGCCGACGCAGAATCTCTCCGCCCTTGTATTCGAGCTGATGGACCTGCGGAGTACGAAAGACCAGATCAATGGCCAACTTCTTGAGTAGAGAACACACGCCCTCGGCTTCCCCGCTTTTCCGAATGTCAAAGGCGTAGCGATTGGTCCTGCCGGAAAGATGATTTTTCCGTTTCACCAGCGTTGTGGCATGGATGAATTTCCCAATAAGCCTCGCCAGATAAGGGCCGAAATCATCTTTTTGAATGGCAAGAGCCAGCTCTTCAAGAAAGCGCTGATGCTCCACGGAAAAATCATTGGCGGCAATCCAGTTCCGAACATGCTTGACGTTGATGAACCCGGCGCGGATGCCATCATCCACATCGTGCACGGAATAGGCGATGTCGTCCGCCCAGTCCATGATCCGGCATTCCAGCGACTTGAAACTGTTCAAGGCATCTTCGGACTTGAGCATGTCGGCAAAAGGCGTTTCCGGAGACACGAACTTCAAGATCTCGTTCTGAAAATCGTAGATGAAATGATTCCGTTTTTCACGTGAAGCACTGTACAGGGTCTTGTATTTGAGCATGCCGTCCAGAAAGGCCCGAGTGGGCTTCATGCCGCTCCACTCGCTTCCCTGCCGGTAGAACAGGTCAACGAGGATACGCAGATTCTGCGCATTGCCCTCGAAGCCACCGGCCTTGCCGACCATGAGGTCGTTGAGTACGCGTTCCCCGGCATGACCGAACGAGGGATGCCCGATGTCATGCGCCAGACACAGGGATTCCACCAGACTTTCATCAATGCGAAAATCCGGCCCGAGCAAATCCGAGGTGCGATTGAGATGATTGCAGATCGATCTGCCGATCTGGGAAACCTCAATGGAATGGGTCAGCCGGGTGCGGTAGAAATCGAACTCGCCGGACAGAAAGACCTGCGTCTTGGACTGCAAGCGACGAAATGCCGGGGAATAGATGATCCGGTCCCGATCCTGTTCGAACGCGGTCCTGCCCTTTTCCTTTCTGGGCTGGCCCCTGCCGATGCACTCCACATCGAAATCCGAATAAAACGAATTGTTCACGGCAACTCCTTGTGTCGGCAGAACCGTACAGGAACCCCCGGCATAAGAAAAGCCCCTGCCGCATCAGCGACAGGGGCCTTGAAAAGGCAAAATCAAATCTCGATCAGCCGAGATCGAGCACAGCCGGTCCGCCCTTTTCCCGATTCTTTCCGGTCGCCATCCTGACTTCCAGATAGTTGAAGAAGCGGGAGAAAGTGAAGGTCATGACCAGATAGATGCAACCTACGCCAACGAGGAACGGCACATAGGTGTAATACTTGGCGCCCAGCACCTTGGCAGAGAACATGAGTTCGGCCACGCCGATGATGGACAGCAGGGAGGAGTCCTTGAGCAGGACCACCAGCTCGTTGCCGAACGGCGGGATCATGCGCTTCAGGGCCTGCGGCAGAATCACGAAGACCATGGCCTGAAAATGGGTCAGACCGGAACATCGTGCGGCTTCCATCTGCCCCGGGTTGATGGACTGAATCCCGGCTCGGACGATCTCCGCATTGTAGGCACCGCTGTTGATGCCCAGCGCGATGCTGCCGAGCAGAAACGGGTTCGGGGAAAGTCCATCACCTGTCAGCATCATGTAAATCTGCGGGATGCCGAAATAGAAGAAATAAATCTGCAGCAGCATGGGAGTGCCGCGAATGATCTGGATGTAGGTATCGGCTGCGACGCGGACCGCGAACCTCCGGCTGATGCGGCACGTTCCCGCGACGGTCCCGAGCACGAGTCCCAGGGACAGCGCGCCGAAAGTCACCATGAGAGAGGCAACCGCACCGTCGAGAATCATCTGGTAATGTTTGAATACAAGGGCGAAATCCACGCGCCGTCTCCTTGGAAAAATCGCCGGGGGAACCGCAGTTCCCCCGACTGATGAAGTTCAATATCTCTTACAGGTTCCACTTCTTGACGATTTCGTCGTACTTGCCGCTGGCCTTCACGGCCTTCAGGGCGTTGTTCAACGCTTCAAGCAGGTCGCTGTTGCCCTTCTTGGTGATGATGGCGAATTCCTCGAGGGAAAGCGGCTCGCCAGCACGCTGGAACATGCCCTGCTTGGCGTATTCGTCGGCAACGGACAGATCGGCGATGACCGCATCCGCAGCCTTGTTCTTCAGCATCATGAAAGCAATGTTGTAGGTCTCGGGACGCACGACGGTAGCGCCTTCGATCTTGTCGGCCTGCTGTTCGCCGGTGGTGCCGAGCTGAACCGCAATCTTCTTGCCCTTCAGGTCTTCGGCACTCTTGACCGGGGAATCGGGCAGGGTCACGATGACCTGACCGCTGGCCACATAGGGATCGGAAAAATCAACCTGCTGGCGGCGTTCTTCGGAAACGCTCATGCCGGACATGCCGATATCGGCCTGACCGCTCTGCACGGCGGTAACGATGGCGGCAAAGTCCATGGTCATCCAGCGAACCTCGATGCCCATTTCCTTGGACAGGGCGTCCATCAGATCGATATCGAAACCGGTGCGCTCACCAGTATCGCCGATGAATTCGAACGGGGGATAATCAGGGCTGTTGCCAATGGTCATCACGCCCTTTTCCTTGATTTTTTCCCAAGCGGAACCGGCAAAGGCATTACCCACAAAGGCGACCATCAGAGTGGCCGCAGCCAGGAGCGTAACCAACTTGAACACATTCCGTTTCATTCCGTAACTCCTTGTGATTGTAAGAACCAGTCTCTCCCAAATCCCGGCGTACCGGGACAACCTCGAAAAGCCTACTCGGACACGACTCCTGCCATGAGCGGGCCGATCTTGCCCGGGGTGTCGTCATCACTCGTAGGCAGCATTCCCAAAATCCGGCCCCGGTAGATCACGGCGATGCGGTCCGCCAGTTGGAGCGCCTCGTTCAGGTCGCCCGTGACCAACAGGATACCGGCCATTTTTCGCGCTTCCAGAAGCCGTTTCCAGACTTCCTCGGTTGCTGATATGTCCAGTCCCTGAGTGGGCTGTTCAGCGACCAGCAAACGCGGTTCACGGTAAAGTTCGCGGGCAAGCACGGCCTTTTGCAGATTGCCGCCCGAAAGCTGCCAGGCCAGAGCATGAATGTTGCCCGGCCTGATATCGTATTCCTCGATAAGCGATTCGGCATTGCGAGCCGCACGCTTCTTGTCGAGCCATGGTCCCTTGGCAAACCCCTTGCGCGTGGTCAGCAGCAGGTTGTCCACCAGATTCTCGTTCCTGAGCGAAGCCAGGCCGAGCCGGTCCTCGGGCACGTAGCACATGGACCTGTTCCAGGTGGATTCCGCAAAAAACTTTCGCCACGGGTGCCCCATGATGAACACGGTGTCCACAGGAGGCTTTCGCATGCCCGTGACCGCTTCGACAAGGGCTTTCTGCCCATTGCCCGCAACACCGACGATGGCGAGCACCTCGCCGCGACGCACATCCAGCGTCACTTCGTGCAGGCCCAGACCCGTCATGCTGCGGATTTCCAGAACGGTCTGGCCGGGATCCATGGGCTCACGGTCCACCTCCAGCAGCACTTCCTTGCCCACCATGCGCGAGGCAAGGTCGGCCTTGGACTCGATAACGGAAGGATCAAGCTCCCCTTCGATCCTGCCGCGCCTGAGTATGGCGATTTCGTCAGCCAGCGCAATGACCTCTTCCAGCTTGTGGCTGATGAACACGATGGCCTTGCCCTGTTCGGACATCAGCCACAGCGCGTCAAAGAGCCGGGAAGCCTCGTCCGGGGTGAGCACGGCCGTTGGTTCGTCAAAAATCAGAATGCGACTCTCGCGATACAGGAGCTTGAGAATCTCCACGCGCTGCTTCTCCCCCATGGAAAGATCGCAGACACGGGCTGCGGGATCAATGTCCAGACCGTATTTCACGGCCAGATCGGCCACGGTCTTGCGCATCTCCTTCGGCTTGATGAAAACTCCGCCTTCCTGTCCGAGCAGCACGTTCTCGGCCACGGTCATGGACTCGACCAGCATGAAATGCTGGTAGACCATGCCGATTCCAGCCTCGATGGCATCACGCGAAGACGTGAAGTTGACAGGCTTGTCATCCACTTCGATCACGCCTTCATCAGGCTTGTACCGCCCGGCCAGCATGCTCATCATGGTGGACTTGCCTGCGCCGTTTTCGCCGAGCAGAGCCTTGATGCGGCCGGGATAGATGTTCAGATTGATGGAGTCATTGGCAATCACCTTGCCGAATCGCTTGGTGATTCCCTTGAGACTGACCAGCGGTCTGGTCCCCTCGGGCAGGGCCCGGACCTGTTCCGGGCGAACAAAACTCAATTCCGACATGGCCTATCCCTCCGGCTCGATGTTGGTGCCAAGGGCGGCCGGGGCATCAATGCGGCTCCCGCGCCAGGCCGAAAAAATCAGGACAAGAATGGTCAGGGCGTACGGCAGCATCAGCAGCAGGGAGGACGGCAGATGCGTTCCCATGGCCTGAAGTCGAAGCTGAAACGCCATGACTCCGCCGAACAGATAGGCACCGGCCACGGCACGGCCGGGCCGCCAGAACGCGAAAATGACCAGAGCAACGGCGATCCAACCGCGACCGCCGGACAGACCATTGGTCCACAAGTGCGTGTAGGCAAGGGAAAGATACGCGCCGCCGAGGCCGATGAGGAATCCGCCGCACATGACCGCGAAATAGCGAAGCCGGATGGGCTTGAGTCCAACCGCAGCGGCCGCGGCCGGCATTTCTCCGGTGGCGGTCACATGCATGCCCATGCTGGTCCGCTTGAAGAAGAACCAGAAAATGAACGGGATGATGAAGGAGATGTACACCAGCGCGTCATGCTTGAAGAAGATGTCCCCGAGAAGCGGTATGGAGGACAGCACGGGCAGCTCGAAAGGATAGAATCCCGGAGCGGGCAGCCCGACATAGGGCACGCCGAGAAAGTTGGTGATGCCCAGTCCCAGAATGGTCAGGGCAAGGCCGGACACGACCTGATTGCCGAGGCAGGTAACGCACACGAAGGCATGCAGGCCGCCCATGAGCATCCCGGCAACGCCTCCGGCCAGAAAACCGATCCAGGGTGATCCCGTGGCCATGCTGAACCAGAACGCGGCCAGTGCGGCCACGCTCATCATGCCTTCCACGCCGAGGTTGAGCACACCGCCCTTCTCGGTCATGATCTCGCCCAGGGTGGCATAGAGAATCGGGGTGCCGGACTGCACCGTGGCAGCAAGCAGCAATACGATGAATTCTGTCATGGTCTCTTCCGGACCGCGCTTACGGCCTGTTCCTTTTCTCCAGTTTGTGAGTCAGGAAGAACTGGCCCGCCAGAACGGACAGCAGAATGAGTCCTTCCAGAATCTTTCCGTACGCCTCGGGAATCTGCAACTCGAGCTGCATGTTTTCCACGCCCACACGCAGGCAGGCAAGCAGAAACGAGGCGAACGCAATATTCAGGGGTTCGAGCCGGGCAAGCCAGGCAACCACGATCGCGGTAAATCCGTAGCCCACCATCAGGCTGGGCTGCAACCGATTGAGCACGGCCGAGGTTTCCACGCATCCGGCCCATCCGGCAAACCCGCCGGACATGCACATGACCAGAATGACCAGTGCGCCGTAGCGAATCTTGGCATACCGGGCCACGCGTGCGCCCTCGCCGCTGGCCTTGAGTTCGTAGCCGAGCCGGGTGTAGCGCATGAAGGCCCAGAGGCCGAAGCCCACCACCACGCAAAAAGCCAAGCCCCAATGCACGTTGGATGCGCCGATGCGGGGGATGATAGCGCCTTCGGGAAACTCGCGGGTCATGGGAAAGCCGAAACTCGCCGGGTCCTTCCACACGCCGAACACGAGATAGTCCAGAATCAGGATGGCGATATAGTTGAGCATCAGGGACGAAATGATTTCGTTCACCCTGAGCTTGAGCTTGAGAATGGCCGGAAGAAACGCCCAGAACGCGCCGAAGATCATGGCCATGAAAAACATCATGGGCAACAGCACGAACCGGGGCAGGTCCGGAAAAGACAGGGCCATCCAGGTCGCACCGATAGCCCCCAAGGCAAATTGCCCTTCCGCGCCGATATTCCATATCTGCATCCGGAAGGCCACGGCAACGCCGAGGGAGCACAGGAAAAGCGGTATGGATTTGAGCAGGGCGCTCTGCACTGCGTAGGAAGAGCCGAAACACCCCTGCCAGAGGATGATCAATCCCTGAATCGCGCTTTTCCCCTGCATGGAAAGCAGCATGGAGCTGACAGCGAGGGAAAGAGCAGGGCGCCCAGGAAAATAACCAGGGCGCCCCACTTCCAGGGTTCATCGCGTTTACGAATTTTAAACGGCATGTTCCAAAGGGTTATTTGGTGGTACCGACAACGCCTTCAACAAACCAGTCCATACCGAGAAGCTCTTCATCGGTCGGGGTCTGGCCTTCGGGAATCTTGACTTCGCCGTTCTGATCCTTGACCGGACCGGCAAAAACGAGATCGTCGCCCTTCATGAGTTCGGCCTTCCTGGCGTCGACAACCTGCTTCACGTCCTCGGGAACCATGGGGCCGTAGGGAGCGATATCCACAACGCCGGTATCAATGCCCCACCACGTGGACTGGTTGCCTTCCCAGGTGCCGTTGCGCACGGCCTCGACAGTCTCGACATACTTGGGAGCCCAGCTCCAGATGGCGGCGGTCAGATGCGCCTTGGGGGCGAAGGAGGACATGTCGGAGTTGTAGCCGATGCAGTAGGCACCCGCTTCCTGCGCGGCTTCCTGCGGAGCCGGAGAGTCCTGATGCTGGGCGATCACGTCACAACCGGCATCAAGCAGGCTCTTGGCGGCGTCCTTTTCCAGAGCCGGATCGTACCAGGTCTTGGTCCAGACAACGCGCACTTCCGCGCCGGGATTGGTCTCGCGCACACCGCGGGTGAAGGCGTTGATGCCACGAATGACTTCGGGAATCGGGAAGGCAGCGGCATAACCGATCTTGCCGCTCTTGGTCATGGCTCCGGCCACCATGCCGGTCAGATACCGGGCCTGATAGATGCGGCCGAAGTAGTTGCTCATGTTCGCGCTCTTCTTGAAGCCGGAGCAGTGCATGAACTTGGTATCGGGAAATTCCTTGGCCACCTTGATCATGGGATCCATGTAGCCGAAGCTGGTGGCGAAAATCACATCGAAACCCTTCTGGGCCATGTTGCGGATGACGCGTTCGGAGTCGGCACCTTCGGGCACGGACTCGACAAAAGCGGTGGTCGCCCAGTCAAGGGCATCCACGGCCTTGCGGCCCTGATCATGAGCATAGGAGTAGCCCGCGTCGCCAATGGGGGAAACGTAGACGAATCCGGCCTTGACGGTCTTGACTTCCTCGGCCGGGGTCTCGGCCTTCCTGGGCTCTTCAGCAGCTTTCTTTTCCGGAGCCTCGTTGCTGCAGGCAAAGAGCGAGAACATCAACGCCGAGCATGCGGCAAACACTGTGAGCAGTCTCATTACCTTTTTCATGGGTCCTCTCCCTGATTATAGTATCAAATGCCAATAGCCCAGCAATGCGTATAGGGCAACACCCATTGCTGGCGCACATGGTTGAACAGGCGGTAATACCTAACCTATTTTTTTTCGATTATCTAGCTGTTCACCTGGATGATGGGCTGTACCGGCTGAGGTTCCGCGTCCCAGGGAAACAGAATCCAGGTATCCTGACTGACCTCGGTAATGAAGGTGTCGACCTTGGGGCGCCCTTCGGGCTTGGCATACACCGTGGCAAAATGCGCACCAGGCACCATGTCCCGGGCGATCTGGGCCGTTTTGCCGGTATCCACGAGGTCATCGATGAGCAGCCACCCTTCCCCGTTGTTCTCCACCTGCTTGAGGATCGTGGCACTGCCCTGGCTCTGCCAGTCGTAGCTGGAAAGACAGATGGTGTCGATGAGATGGATATCCAGTTCCCTGGCAATGATCGCGGCAGGAACCATGCCCCCGCGCGTGATGGCGACAATGCCCTTCCAGGGTCCTTTTTCCACAAGACGCCAGGAAAGCGCCCTGCAGTCTCGATGCAACTGTTCCCAGGAGACCGGGAACATCTTCTTGTAACGGTTCGGATCGCCCACGTTTTCACTCCTATAGTGTTGGGAAAGTGGGTTCCTTATACTGCTTCGCCCCATTAATCAAGGGTACAGGCCCGCCCCTTGTAATCGAAAAGGAACCCCAATGCCTTCTTCACCTTGTCGGAAAACAGTTTTGACGCAAGCACTCTGCCCGCCACCCGCTTGTTGATCTCGCAGACCGTGGGATACGGATGCACAGCGGAAGCCAACGTGGAAAGCCCGGTGCCGGCATTGAGTGCACTGATCCATTCTCCCATGACCTCCCCGGCGTGCGGCCCCGCAATCTGCACGCCAAGCGGCTTTTCCCGCCGATCGAGAACCAGCTTGATCCTGCCTTCGGACTGCCCTTCGGCAAGAGCACGATCATTGGCGGAGAAGGGCTCCTCCCACACCACATGCTCCACTCCGGCCCGGGAGGCGCGCTCCTCGTTCATGCCGATGCTCGCCAGTTCCGGTTCAGTATAGGTGCACCAAGGCATCCACGTGTAATCCACCTTTCGGGGAAGTCGAAACACGGCGTTGGAAATGACGATGCCTCCCTCGTATCCGGCGGCATGCGTGAAAAGATACTTGCCGAGAACATCCCCGGCCGCGAAAATGTGTTTCTGCGAAGTCCTCAGCCGTTCATCCACGACAATGCCGCGCGGTCCGCATTCCACTCCGGCGTTTTTCAGTCGCAAGCCCGCAACATTGGGCGTTCTTCCGGTCGCGACAAGAAGCGCATCCGCATTCAGGACAAATGTTTCCCCGTCCCGTTCACATTCCAGTTCGTAGCGACCATTCCTCTTGCGCACGCTTCGGGGAGTCGCATTCAGTTCGAACCGCACGCCCTCGCGCTTCATGGCGTCCATGACCACGCGAACCATGTCCGCATCATCATTCTTCAAAATCCGAGGGCCTCGCTGCACCACGGCAATCTGGCACCCGAGGCGCTGAAAAGCCTGCGCCATTTCGCATCCCACTGGCCCGCCGCCAAGAATCAGCATGGAAGCGGGCAATTCCTTCAAATCGAACAAATTCCTGTTGGTCAGACAATCGACCCCGTCCAGACCAGAAAAGGACGGAATGGCTGGAGAGGAACCGGTCGCCAGTACCCAGAATCTTGCGGAAATCCGTTTGCCGTCGCAACGCACGACATGTTCATCCTCGAATTCGGCTTCACCGAACAAAACTCTGGCACCAAGACCGCAGAACCGCTCTTCGGAATCATGCGCCTGAATGGAGCCGATCACTCCGCGTATGTGCCGGGCGACAGTCCGAAAATCCACGGGCGGCACGGCAGCTTCGGGCAAACCGTATTGCCCGGCGTTGCGCATGGCATGGTACACCGAAGCGGTCCTGATCAACGTCTTGCTCGGCACGCATCCATGGTGCAGGCAATCCCCGCCGAGATTGGGCTCCCGCTCGACAAGCAATGTGGAAAGTCCGAGCTGGGCGGCCCCCGCAGCCACGGTCAACCCGGCCGCGCCCCCACCGATGATGCCGATATCATAATCATACGTCGCCATGCGTCCCCCGCTTCTTTCGAAACCATTCCAGCCCTTTTCTCATGGTCAGAGGAAAAAGGCCCAGCAAGGCAAAGGAAAAAAGAAAACCGGGCGACAGAATGCCGGAAAGGGATTCCAGCCTGCCAAGTTCCCTGCCCGCATTCACGAACACCAGCGTGGCCGGAAGCATGCCCACCTGAGAGACCCAATAATAGGTCCTCAACCGAAGAGGAGTCAGGGCCATGACCGTATTGACCACGAAAAACGGAAAAACCGGAATGAGACGAATCGTGAACAGATAGAACGCACCATCCCGCTCGATCCCCTGATTCACCTTGCGAAGCCGCTCGCCGAAACGATTCTGCACCCAGTCCCGCAACAGAAACCGGGCAACGACAAAGGCAATCGCGGCGCCCATGCTGCTGGCAAAGGAAACCACGATCGCCCCTGTCCAGAATCCGAACAGTGCGCCACCAGCCAGAGTCAGAATTCCGGCAACAGGCAATGCCAGAGCTGTCATCGCGACATACAGCAGAAAATACCCGGCAATGAACGCGAATCGATGCTGAGCGTGGGATTCCAGAAGTCGCCCGCGAGACGCCTTGAGATGTTCCAGAGAAAAATACTGACCAAGATCAAACACGAAATATGCGGCAACAAGGGCAAGGATGCTCCCTATCAGCAACCATTTTCTCCAAGCGCCACTCCGCATGGCCTACCCCAGCAACTGCATGCCGTAGAACGCGGCTCCGAACAATCCGCTTTCCTCATTGGCATTGAGCTTCACGGGCACGGAACGCAGAAAATCCCCGTAGACATGCGTATTGTGAAACTCCTTCAGGAATTCGGGAGATTGTACCAGAATCGGATTTCTGGCCGCCACGCCGCCGGCAATGTACATGCCGCCATGGGCCATCAGCCCGATGGCCCAATCCCGGCAGGCCCTGCCGTAGAATCGGGCAAACCATTTCGTGGTTTCGCAATCCGGCGCAAGTCTGGCCGCAACCTCCTGCGGCTCCAGATTCTCTCCGGTCAGAAAACGATGCACCAGTTGCAGGCCCAGCCCGGTGACGACCGTATCTCCCTCGGGCCAGCAGCGTCCGGATTCGCGACGATTGAACTCCGCGTACTCGGCCTCTTCCTTGCCAACAAAGGGGAAGGCCATGTGCCCACCTTCGGAGGCAAGCGCGGTCCAGCGGGTTTCTCCTCGGATCAGACCGGAATAGCCCAGCCCGGTGCCTGCGCCGATCACCCCGATGACGCCAAGGTCATCGTGTTCGCCATCCTGAAGCACCACGGCCTCATCCACGGCAGAAGTTCGGCAGGCATATGCCTGTGCGCAGAAATCATTGACCAGACAGGCTCGCTCCACGCCCAGATCGGTTTCACGCAGGTCTATGGAAAACGGCATGTTGGGCGGCTTGCGGCAGAGTACGCCGTGCCAGACAGCTCCGGCCACGGCAAGGGCCGCGCTGTCGTATTCTCCCGGACAAATCGGGAAACCGTTGTCCCGCAATTGTCCCAGAAGCTGATCAAAGGATTCCGCCTCATGCGTCTTGAGCCACAGGGATTCGGCAATGTCGAGCCGCCCGTTTCCGTCGGTTTCAAAAATGGCGAATCGGCTGTTGGTGCCGCCGATGTCCGCAGCCAGAATTTTCGGCACAGATGTCTCCTCCTGAGCCGCAATCTATCACAATTCGCTGAAAAAAAAAGGAGCCTTGCGGCTCCCTCCGTGAAAATCACGACTTGATCGATCATGCGGCTTCACTGCTTTCGGCAAGCAGGCTCTTTTCCTCCGCCTCATCCGTTCGCACTTCAGGCGGCTGCCTTTTCCGATTCACGTATTTCCGGGTAATCTGCCGCAGGGCTTCGGTATTGCCCTCGCGTTCGGCAGGACTCAGAAACGAAGCGAGCTTGCGCTCCAGCTTGTAGGAATTCTGCTCCTTGCTGATGGCAACGATGCCCTCCAGCACGAGTTTCTGATTCAGCAGTTCGGCCCGAGTTCTGAAATTGATGTTTTCAGCCACGGGTGCAAAAAACAGATTGCTGAGCACCAGTCCGTACAATGTGGAAATGAAGGCCACGGGAATGTTCCTGAGAATCACGGTGGTATCGTTGATGCCCATGAGCAGACCGATAAGACCGATCACGCTGCCCGCCACGCCAAAGGCCGGAGCCATGCGCGCCAAGGTATGAAAAATGCGCTCGCTCTGCTGCCGCCTGAGATTGAAAAATGCCATTTCCGTGCTCAGGTAATCCCGGATTTCCTCTTCCTTGTAATTGTCCACCAGAAGTATCAAACCATTTTTCAAAAACGAGCTTGTGGCGGTTTCCTGACGCCGTTCAAGCGAAAGAATGCCGTCCACCTTGCTCTTTACGGAAAGGTCAAGCAACGTGCGGACTATTTCCTCGGAGGTCACGGGTTCCGTGGCATAGGCATTCCGCGCCACACGAAACGCGTTTTTCACCCGCTCCAGCGGATAACTGATCAGTGCGGCGGCCGTAATGCCGGAGCCGACAACCAGAAACGCCACGAGGTTCCAATATGCACCGGCTGCGCCGCTAAGCAGAAAACTGGCCGCAAAAACAGCCAGACAGACTATCACGCCGATGAGATTCTTCTTGTTCATCCCTTCCTCCAGACAACTCACGATTCATTGAACAGCACGATCTCGACCCGCCGATTCCGTTCCTGATTGGCGACCGAGGAATCCGGCAGTTCCGGGGCGTACATGCCCCTGCCGGACAGAATGACCCGCTTCGGATCGATATGGCTTTCCCTGATGAAATATTCGGCCACGCTTCTGGCCCGATCCCCGGACAGAGCAAAACTCTGCACCCCGTCCGCCTCATTGGCCGAGGAATACCCGATCACATGAACCCGCCCGGCACTGACGCGCAGCAACCCCGCTATCTCTCCGAGATACTGCCCGGCACTGGCATTCAATCCAGCCTCACCAGCCTGAAAAAAAAGGCCTCCCCGCAGGGTGATGCGTGTCCTTCCCTCCCTGTCCTGAACCACGGTGACACCATCCGCACGGGATTTGAACACGACTTCGCGTCCGCCAACATGCACCGTGTTCCGGGAGGCGTATTGATCCGCCTGACTGGAAATCCCGCCAATGAGGCCGATCAACGGGTCCAGCGTACCAACAGCCTCGGCCCGAGAAGCAGTCTCCGGGCTGAACAGTACGCGCACGTCCTTGTGCGTACTCGCATAAATGAACAGCACAACGAACAGGACAAACATCACCATCATCAGATCAGCCCATGGCACGACCCAGTCATTGAGTCCCCGCGCCGCAGCCGTGGTTTCGAAATCTTCGAACGAGCTGAATTTTTTTGTCAAATCCGAATCCGGAATTCGCATACACGCTCCTTGGAGTTCCACGCAGAAGAGCTAGCAAAATGCCTGCCACAGCAGTAAGACACTGAATTCAATAGCCTTGATTGAAGAAGAAGAGTGTTTCCACAGTCACGGTGACAAAAAAATGCCACGCCATGAGATGTTTGACGAGCTTCGGGAAATGGAGGAATAACTGCGGGCATGACACAACACGTACAGCCTACCGGACCTTTCGTCGCAACAAAGCCGCTGGTGCTCGGCTCGGGCTCTCCCAGACGCAGGGAGCTTCTTGCCGATCTGGGCCTGCAATTCGAAATCTGTCCCAGCCGGGCCGAAGAGCCAGCTCCTCTGCCGGGCGAGGAACCCGATGCCTACGCCCGTCGCATGGCCACGCTCAAAACCCTTGAGGTTGCATCGCGCCGTCCCGATGCCGCGGTACTCGGAGCGGATACCATCGTGGTTCTGGGAAAACGGATCATGGGCAAACCCAGCGATGCGCAGGATGCCCTTGCCATGCTGTCAGCCCTTGCAGGCACCACGCATCAGGTCATCACCGGATGCTGCATGGCCTTGCCCGGAGAAGCTCCGAACGTATTCACCGTCAGCACGGACGTGGACATGCGCAACTCTTCCGAAACCGAACTGCGCGCCTACATTGCCACAGGCGAACCGTTCGACAAGGCCGGAGCCTACGCCATCCAAGGCATCGGCACTTTTCTGGTCACCGCCATTCGCGGCTCCTATACCAATGTGGTGGGATTGCCTGTGGCAAGAATCGTTGATGAGGCAAAGAGGAAAGGCATAATAGCTCCATCAGGCTGAACATTTTCCCGATGATTCATAGCAGATACGGCCTGTTTCTCCTGTCGACCCGATCGACACGAAAACAGGCCGCTTTTGCATCAGACCATCACATATCCGCCGATTCGGAAATCCTTGGCGTAGCGCTTGTTGATCAGCCGAACACTTTCCGAGTCATAATACCGGGAAAGATAGTCCCGTCCACCATGATGGGAACGGTTGCGCTGTGGCATGCCATCCATGCTCACGACAAAGCTGGACCACGGGGATCCCCCCTCGGCCAGCTTCAATATGGCCAAAATCTGACTGTCGGAATAACGGGACTTCTTCATGTAAAATCTCCTGCGTTGGTTTTACGAGAAAATTCTACTTTTGAGGACCATTGATTTTCGGGGGGATTACCATGCTATTCCGGCGCTTCTTCCCAAAGGATAGGCGGAAGGCATCCGCCTTGGTGTTCCCGGCAATGGCCGGGGTGACGCCCCTCCTCATTGCACCAGTCAGGGGGCGCAAAACCATCTCCCTGAATTTGCAGACGCCTCCTCAATGCATTGCGTTGTTCGAACCGACCTTGTATAGCTCCGCATGTGTTCGCCTGAGCAAGGCGCAAGAGCCTTTGCCGCAGGCATAGACAGTCAGCCATAAAGAGTGAGAAATGAATTCCGCACAATCCTTTTCCGACAAGGCCGCCGTATTTCTGGCCACGCTTGGACCGATAGGACATTTGCCCAAGGCTCCGGGCACTTGGGGATCATTGGCAGCCATACTGCTTGCCCCGGCCTGTTTCCTGCCCGCCCCTTTCTGGATGCGCATCGCCATCCTGATTCTGATTTTCGGAGTCGGAACCTGGGCGGCATCCCGCGCCGAGACCGTTCTGGATCAAAAGGACCCGGGATGCGTCATCATCGACGAACTGCTCGGCCAGTGGATCGCCCTGCTCCCGTTTCAGGTGGTTTCGTGGTGGGTGCTGGTTCTGGCCTTTGTTCTGTTCAGGGTCTTCGACATACTCAAACCCTGGCCGGTCAGGCAGGCCGAAACCGCGTTTCCCGGAGGCTTCGGCGTAATGATCGACGATGCCGTGGCCGGTGGATACGCTCTGCTGATCCTCTGGCTGCTCTGTCTGGCTTTCTGACCGAATCGACTGAACACGAAAAAAGCCGCCTTGAAATCAAGGCGGCTTTTTTCATCTCTAATTGGCGGAGAGCTACTGCACCACGAACTCTGCCCGACGGTTCTTGGCCCACGCGGTTTCATTATGCGAGGGATCGACCGGACGTTCCTCGCCAAAACTGACGATGCTCATCCGCTCCGGGGCAACCCCCAGAATGACCAGATGTTCGTAGGCGGCACGGGCGCGGCGTTCGCCGAGAGCAAGATTGTATTCCTCGGTACCCCGCTCGTCGCAATAGCCTTCAATCACCACGGTGGTGTCGGCATAGTTGCGCATGATGCTTGCCTTGACAGCAAGCAGGGCACGGGATTCCTCGTTCAGCTCATAGGAATCAAAGGCGAATTGAATGCGGGCATCCGTCAGTTCCTGAATGGCCTGAGTCCGTGCGCGAGCTTCGGCTTCGGCCTTGAGAGCCTCTTCATCGATCTGGGGCTGGGGCGCTTCGGGAGCCGGAGGAGGCGTCCACTTGGAATCGTCCTCCACCTTCACCTTGGTCGCGCCCGGCGGCATGCTCGATGTCTTTTTTGTCGAACACCCGGCCGTGACGAACAGGGACAGGCAAATCACTACCAATACGCCCAGATACCATTTCGTTTTCATGCTCTCTCCTTAAAGGTGCCGCATTCAGGCATTTGCGCAGGCGCCAAGCACCGAATACCAGTACGCCGCTTGATTAGATGTACATTTTCCAGCGGCAAAATCAACCCTCAACATGCAACAATTGCCTACCACTGTCGCGACGTATCCCAGGCCGGGGCATAGGCAGGCCCCTTGCCCGTGGGCAGCATCCTGGGCGTATCGCCATGACGCGTGGTCAGATACAGCTTGTATTCCCCTGTCCTGTTTGAGGCAAAGGCGATGAAATAGCCGTCCGGCCCAAAGGCTGGGAATTCGTCATTGCCCGGGCCGAAGGTCAGCTGCTTTTCCCGCCCGGTAGCCAGATCGTGCAGAAAAATGCGGTGCCCCTCATCGGTCCGGTGCGTATAGGCCACGAATCGACCGTTCGGGCTGAGGCAGGGATGCGTGTTGTATTTGCCCTGAATGGTTACGCGCCTCACCTGTCCGGTCTTCATGTTCATGAGATAGATGTGGGGATTGCCCGCCCGGCCCGAGGTAAAGGCCATGAGTTCGCCGGTCCGGTCGAAGCTCGGGGAAACATCGATGTACGGTCCCTGAGCCAGAGTCCGCTTGGGGCGAAACTGGCCGTCAAGCTGATAGATGTTGGTCGCGCCGTTGCGATTCAGGGCCACGGTGATGTGATCGTCCGGTCCGAATACCGGGCTGATGACGGAATGACCGAGTCCCTTGGTATACAGCGTGATCTTCCTTGTATCCGCGTCGTAGACACCGAGGGAATGGGTCTTCTTGCCAATGTGCGTGAATGCGATCTTGCGGCCATTCATGGACCAGGCCGGGCTGAGATTGAATCCGCCAAGTCGGGTGATGCGCTGCAACTCCCTGCCCTGCGGCAAAATGGTGAAAATTTCCTTGGTCTCGCCCTCATGCTTCACGAAAGCGATGGGAGATTCGAAAAATCCCTTTTTTCCGGTCAAGGCCTCCAGAAACACGGAACAGAATCTGTCTGCGACCTTGGCAAGCGGTACCCGGTCAAGATCGTTGTATTTCTTGCCAACGACCCGACGTCCACTGAACGTCTCGAAAACACGCAGCTCCACACTGTTTCCGTCCCAGCCCGTGGTCATGACCAGATCAACCTTGGCAAGCTGCAACGGTTTGAAATCAATGTCCTTGCGTTCGACGCCCTTGCTCGGATCACCGCCAAGCAACGAATTTGAAGGCACATTCCTGAGAAACGGAATGTAACCGAGATCATTGGCAATGAGTTCGGCCAAGGCTTGGGACGGCGCCTGAGGCACGAGCGATACTCCCGCAGGTCTGGGCGGCAGCATGACGAAATTGACCATGCGCTGACCCGGGCCATGGATGTCCACGGTGAGCGGAGCCTGGGCAAAAGCCGGGACCGCCAGGGCCACGGCAAGAAAAATCACGGCAAACAACTGGAAAAGTCGTTTCATTTGGCTACTCTGAAAGTTCCTGACTGTTGAAGTTGATAACGAGAACGCGGTCCCGTTCGGTTCGCGGGCGTTCCACGTACTCGGTCTGTTTGATAGCCTGAAGCGCGGAATTGTCAAACACGGCATTGCCCGAGGGAGCAACAACCTTGTATTCGAGAATTCTTCCATCCGAAGCCAGAACGATTTCCACGGACGCAACGATATTCGCTTCTCCGGCAAACGAAGGATAGCGCCAATTCTTCTTGATGGCCGTCCCCACGATCAGGGCGTACACCTCGGACAGACCGGATCCGCTGATCCCGCTGCCTCCCTGCACACCACCTTCCCGGCCGTCCTGCTGACCACCATGCGCATATACGCCGCTCTCGTTTTTTCGAAGCGCGGCAAGCTCGTCAGCCAGTTTCCGCTTCTGTCTGCGTTCCTGCGCGGCAACCTTTTTCTGCGCGGCCTTGAGTCCCTCGGCCAAAAGCTGCTTTTCCGTTTTTCCGGGCTTGGGCTTCGGTTTGGGCTTCGGTTTGGGCTTTGGTTTCGGTTCGGGTTTCGGCTTTTCCTTCCTTTTTACGACTTTCTTCTTTTCGTCCTTTTTGGGACTGATCTTTTTGGCTTTTTTTTCAGGCTCCGGCTTGACGACCGGCTTGACCGGTTCGGGGTCACCCTTGACCTCCACCGGAGCGGCAGATTCCGGCTGAGAGACCGGTTTGACCTCGGACGCAGCCGGGACTTTCTCTACCGGAGCCGGAGGCGGCGGAGGCGCAAGGGAAACCAGATCGACCGTATACACGGGCCGATCCATGTTCACCCTGACCGGCGTTCCCGTGGCCCAGAAAAGCGCGACCGCAACCAGGGCACAGTGAAAGAAAAAAGAGGCTATGAAACCGAAAAAATGACGCATTCAACTGCTCCGGGAACGGCTTGCGCCTACTTCCGGGCCTGCTTTTCCTGCTCGGCCACAATACCGAGCCGATCAATTCCCGCGCCCTTGATCTCGCCCATGACCTTGACCACGGTGCCGTAGGGCACTTCCTTGTCCGCACGCAGAAAAAGCTGCTTTTTCTGGTTCGCCACCAGCCGCTTGAGATGGTCCTGCAATTCCTCGAAGCCCACCTGATACTCGTCCAGAAACATCCTGCCGTCCCGTTTCACGGTCAGCACGAGATGATCACTGTCCTGAGGCAGGTTGCGCACGGTGCGCGTGGTGGGCAGGTCCACTTCCACGCCCTGGGTCATGAGCGGAGCCGTAACCATGAAAATGATCAGCAGCACCAGCATCACATCCACGAACGGGGTGACGTTGATTTCGTTCAGGTAGCCGCCGCCAGTCTTGATCGCCATGCGCGGCTCCTAGTTTTTGGCTTTGGCCTTTTCGGCCCAGGCGATTTCCCGTTCCGCGCGATTCAGAAACGCGCCAGCGAAATCCACCATCCCGGACTCGACTTCATTGAGCTTGCCCAGAAAGTAGTTGTAGAAAATCGTGGCGGGAATGGCCACGAGCAGGCCGATGGCCGTGGCGACCAAAGCTTCGGAAATGCCCGGGGCAACCGTGGCAAGTGCTGCGGACTGCTGCTGGCCGATGCTGTGGAAGGAATGCATGATGCCCCAGACCGTGCCGAACAGCCCGATGAACGGGGCGGCATTGGCGCAGGTTGCCAGAAACGGCAGATTGCGGGTCAGGGAACGCATTTCCTTGCTGATGCCCTGCTTGAGCACTCGACGCAGAGTGTCCTTGGCCAGCATGCGCTTGCGCTCGCGGTTGACCTCGGCCCGTTCGAGAAGCCTGAACTCCTTGACAGCCAACGCACCAACGCGTGCCAGAGGCGATGCGTCCCGTCCGCCGAGAGCCTTGAGCCCCGAGGTCAGGTCATGCGCATCCACGAATGCGTCATACCCCTGCGCAACCTTGCGCCGGGCAACGCCAATCGAAAGGAATTTGTAGAAGATGATGGTCCAGCTCCACAGGCTCATGCAGGCCAGAAAGAGCAGTACCAGCTTCACCGCAAGGGTGGCGCCGGAAAGCAGCGTGACGATGTCGCTGTCGGGAAGAAGATTCATTGATCACCCGTCATTGTTTGGGACCAGGCCCGTACTTCAGAAAAAATCAGGCAGCGATGCGTGAGATATCCGCATCGCAACCGCTCCGCACCACGATTCCGTGACAAAATGCGAACGCTATTTCATGCAGCGCTGCACGATCTCCCGCGAATTGGCCTCGGCCGCCCGCAACTCCTCGGGCGTCAGTCCGGCCCCCAACGCCACGACCCGCCGCAGCTCCCTGCCGATCAGATCGCGTGGGGCATGGGCATCGTTGTCGATGACCAGTTTGGCACCGTGCTTGCGCGCCATGGCCGCCACATGACCGTTGGTATAGCTGTGCCCGCCCCGTGTGGTGATTTCCAGAGCAACCCCTTTTTCCACGGCCAGAGCAGCTTCCTCGTCCGTGATCAGACCGGGATGTGCCAGAATATCCACTCCGGCCTCGATGGCAGCGAGATTGGTTCCCCGATCCACAGGTTCGACCGGCGTTTCCCCGTGCACCACGACCACCCGGGCTCCGGCCTTGCGCGCCTCGCGGGTCATTTCGCCAATCAACGCCGGGGGCACGTGCGTGATTTCCACGCCGGGGATCACGGTCACATCGAAAAAGTGTCCCTGTTTCCTCACGAAACGGATCACGTTTTCCAAGGTGTGATACATGTTGCTTTCATCGGCATGATCGGTCAGGCCAACGGCCTTGTACCCGGCCACCTGTGCACGGCGAACGAGTTCCGCTGGAATGAGTTCGCCATCGCTGAAAACCGTATGGGTATGCAAATCTATCATGGTCGATCACATCTTGTATTTGGTGTCTTTTTCCGACATTTTTTCCAATTCATCGAGCCACTTGCTGGATTCGTCCCTTTTGAGAACCGTCTCGGTCTCCTGATATGGAGCCCCGGCATCGTCCAGCACGGCCTGACTCACGAGAATCGGGCATTCCGCCCGGACGGCAAGGGCGATGGCATCCGAGGGACGACTGTCGATCCGCCGGGTATTCTCGCCATGCTCCACGACGATTTCCGCGTAGAACGTGCCGCCTTCGATATCCGTGACCTCAACCCGGGTCACGCTGCCGCCCATGCCCTTGATCATGCTGAGAAGCAGGTCATGCGTCATGGGCCGGGGAAAGGGAACCTTGTTCAGGGCGACGGAAATGGACATGGCCTCCATTGCCCCGATCCAGATGGGCAACACGAGATTGCTCACCTCATCCTTGAGCATCAGGATCGGAGATCGGGAATTCTCGTCAATAGCCAGTCCGAATATGTCGACCTTTACCACGGCTCGCCCGTCCTTTCCCCCATCAGGGAGTGTTTCTTGGCTTCGGTTATCCTGGCAGGAACCATGAGCCCGGTCATGCCCTTTTCATGGGGCAATGCGAGATTCACGATACGTCCGGCCGGATCGCGGCCCTTCCACCAGGTACCGCCGCCGTCCTGCCTGCGGCTCACTCCTTCGATCAGAACCTGCGTCCGGTTTCCGACCTGCTTTTTTAGACTATTTCCAGTAATAGCATTCTGCAAATTCTGCAAGCGGGTCAGCCTGTCCGAAGCTTCTTCAGGCGACACCTTGGGTTCCATGTTCAGAGCGGCAACGCCCGGCCTGTCGGAATACTTGAAGGAAAAGCTGGACTCGTACTCCACCTGCTTCATGACGCGCAGGGTCTCCTGAAAATCCTCCTCGGTCTCTCCGGGAAAACCCACGATCAGATCCGTGGTCAGGGCAATGTCGGGCCGGGCCTGCTTGAGTCCCTCCACGATGGACAAATAGCGCTCCCGGGTATAGCGACGCTTCATGCGCTTGAGCACGGCGTCCGAGCCGGATTGAAGCGGCAGATGCAGGGACGGGCACAGATTCTCCAGCTCTCCGAACGCGGCAATGACTTCCGGCGCAATGTCCTTGGGATGCGACGTGGTGAATCGCAGACGATCCAATCCAGGAATCGCGGCCACGGACCGAAGCAGATCGGCAAAACTCACGCCCACGCCGCCCTTGTCCAGACCGAAGCTGTTCACGTTCTGGCCCAGCAGAGTCAGCTCGCGCACCCCGGACCGCACGAGCATCCGGCATTCCTCGATGACGGCCTCGGGATGCCGGGACTTCTGACGACCGCGCGTGTACGGCACGATGCAGTAGGAACAGAAGTTGTCACACCCCTGCATGATGTTCACGAACGCCTGCCGAGTCTCGGCAATGCGCACGGTCTCGCCCTCGGCCTGCTCACGTTCCTCGTACAGGGATACGAAATCCAGCAGCGCGACCTTCTCGTCCGAGCCCTCGGCCAATCGCTCAAGCGCATTGGGCGCATTGGCAATGCCATCCGAACCGAACACCAGTCGAACAAAGGGAAAACGTTCGAAAAAGCCGCGTCCCACCTGCTGGGCCACGCAGCCACCGACCGCAGCAAACCCTTCGGGGATGTCCCGCAGCCGTCCCGCGATCCTGCCGAGTTCGCTATACACCTTCTGCTCGGGCTTTTCCCGCACCGAGCAGGTGTTGACAATGAAGACCTGAGCCTCGTCCTCGGGGACCGCGGTCCATCCGCGGCTGTCCAAAGCTCGTGCAAGCCATTCCGAGTCATGCACGTTCATCTGGCAGCCAAAAGTGCTGATATGGTATTTCATGAAATGTCGCTCTTCCAGACCCCATGCCCGGGCATGGGAATGATTTCGTTTGTTATGGACAATGCCGTCCGCTGGTTGTGGTTAAGCGTTCTTGAGCCAACTGTCCAGAAAAGCGACCACGGCGGCACGGGTCTCGGCTTTGGAAAGCGTGGTGTTGTCGATCATGAATTCGGCCCCGGAATCTTCCTCGAAAGGCACGTCCACACCCACGACATCGCCAAGCCCATCAAACTGTTTTCCGGTTTCCTGCCGCTCCAAGGCCTTGCAATACAGTCCGGCCATGACCAGCCCTTTGGGCCGGGAAGCCTCACGGCGCATGGCTTCACGCACGTCGCACCGGACAAGAATTTCCGCAAACCGGGCAATGCATTTGCGCGCCTCCCGCCGCATGGCCGCGCGATACGCCGTACCGTCCATGACAACGGCCCGCCCCTGCTCCACCAGCGTCGCGGCTTCGTCAATGAACATGGCATACGCCTGCGCGCGTTCTTCTGCCGAATACGTCGGATTCGGGAAATACGCCTTGCGACGGGCATCCATCTGAAGCAGGACCGCGTCATGGCCGTGCTCCAGCAGCCGTGCATGAACGGCCTTGGCCAACGTGGACTTGCCGCTGCCCGGCAGCCCCACGACCCAGATGGCGAATCCGGTTTCCGGCATGTTCATTCCATGTAGCGATTGATGTGTTCCCAATCGAAGACCGAGTCCTCAAGCACGTTTTCCATGAACCGAAACAGGCGACGACGCACGTTGACGGGATGATCCGGGTACCATTCCGGAGAAGCGATGACCAGGGCGCGAAACACGAAGAACGGAGCCATGACCTCAAGCACTTCCTCGTCCCCGGTCAGGGAGAGGTATTCCTCGAAATAGGCCCGGTACAGCAGCTCGTATTTCCCGTTCAGGCGGTCGTGGTCGTACAGGCTCCAGAGCAGGTAGTTCACGGCCATGGTCGCGAGATCGCCGCCGGGCTCGCCCCACTCGCCCCGGCTCCGGTCCAGCACGGAAAAGTCGCCGTCATCCGTGACCAGCACATTCCACGGATGAAAATCCCCATGCACGGCGCTCAGCCGATGGCTGTAGCCGCGAAGCTTCCAGCGCCACTCCACGCACTGCTTTTCCAGACCACGGAACCGCTCGTCCGGAAAAAACTCGTAGGGATGCGGAAAGGCCTCGTCGATCAGGCCGAGAATGCATTCGCTGGAACCGATGAGGTTGCGAATGCGGCGATAGTACAGGTCGGGATCATCCAGCTTGCGGGAATGCACGCGGGCAAGCCACCGGGCGAATTCGCGCGCCATGTCCACGTCCGAATCCCGAAATCCGCCCTCGCGAATGCGCTCCAGATCCTGAAAGTAGTCATGCCCTTCAAGTTTTTCATTAACAATGAAGAACTCCCGGGGCGACTCCACAGGAACAAGCTCGCTGTCCGCATTCACATACCCGAGTCCGAGCGGACGGGCATGGCGTTCCATGAGGGCCGAAGTCTCGAACTGGAACATCAGAATGGCGGCCCGGTCCCAATAAAACTGATGGCCGTACTTGTCCCCCTTCATGACGGACAGTACGGCCTCCTTTTCAGTTCCATCGTGCTCGAAACGGATGAGCAAAGGCTTTCCGTAGCCAAAGCCCTTCATGCCCTGCTCGTCCAGGTTGCCGATGTCCCCGGCTCCGATCAACCGCGCATTGCGGCCGAACACCTTCCGAAGATACTCTTCCAGCGAGGTCCTGGTCAGTTCGATCACGATACGGCTCCTTGGAGGAGCGTCCGGGTCCTATGCCAGCGGCCCGTAGTTCTCCTCGTAACGATGCTTGAAATCCTCCCAGGTATACTGAAATTCCTGGGTGCCTCTTGTCTCGACGGAATACAGGGCGCTCACGCAGCCCATGCGACAGGCGGTTTCCACATCCTTGCCCAGACAAAGTCCCTTGAGCAGTCCGGCACGGAACGCGTCGCCCGCGCCCGTGGGATCGACCACGGCTACGGGCCTGGCTGCGGGAATGTGCATTTCCTCACCGTTGTTGACCATGCAGCCGTTCTCGCCCAGCGTGGTCACGATCATGCCCACCTTGTCCAGCAGCTCCGTCTTGGAATACCCGGTGTCGTTCATGACCATCTGCAACTCGTAGTCGTTGACGATGAGCATGTATGCTCCCTCAAGAGCCTGCTTCAGCTTTTCACCGCCCAAGGTGGTGATCTGCTGTCCCGGGTCGAAGATGAAACGGATATTGTTCTCGCGGTAGTATTTCGGATGATTGACCATGTCCTCCACATTGCCGGGGGACACGATGCCGATGCTGTCGCCATTGAGGCCGGTCATGTCGTAGCCGCAGGAGTGACACATGGCTCCGGGGTTGAAGCAGGTAATCTGGTTGTCGGCCATGTCCGTGGTGATGTGCGCGCCCGCAGTGAATTCGTGATCCAGCGTACGGATGCCCTCCACGGGCAATCCCAGTTTCTGGAGGCGTTCGTCGTAAACGGAAAAATCCCGTCCCACCTGACTGAGGATCACCGGCTTTTCACCCAGTTGGGCCATGCTGTACGCGATGTTTCCGGCCGTGCCGCCAAATTTTTCGTCAAGCCCGTTGCCGACGAAGCAGACGTTCATGATGTGAATCTTGTCCGGCAGAATATGGTCGGAAAACCTGCCGGGAAACGTCATGATGCGGTCAAAGGCCAGAGAGCCGGTGATATATACTTGCATTCATTCCTCCTCGGAACCTGTTGAATTTCTTTGTGCCGAGACTAGGCCGAGGTGCGCGTCATGTCAACGGAACCGCCGTCTATTTGGTCTCCTCACGTATCCACGTCAGAAAATCCGGATTGCCCCCTTCGATGCGCATGGAGACGATGCACGGCACCTCATGGGGATGCACGGCCTTGACAGCTTCAACAAGTTCCGCCACCAGTGCGGACCTGGTCTTGGCAATGAGCACGGCTTCGCTGCCATGCTGCACCTGTCCGTTCCACCAGTACAGGGACTCCATGCCCGGAATGACGTTCACGCATGCGGCAAGTCTGCGTTCTACCAGAACCGCACCGATATTGGCGGCCTGCTCCCGGTTTTCCATGGTCATGTACACAAGGGATTCGCTCATGATGACTCCTTTGTTTCGCTATGCATTCGAACCCTACCACTCCCAGCCCTCCGCGCAAAGCCCGGACATTGATCTTGAGGGTTGCGGCGCAAGCTGTTAACGGATGGACCGTCACAAAGGAATTTGCCATGCAGAAAAAACAACGCGCTCTGGAAATCTTCCGCAGACTCGAAAAACGCTATCCCGCCCCCGAGCCGGCTCTGGACTGGAAAACGCCGTGGGAACTGCTCGTTGCCACGGTGCTGTCCGCGCAATGCACGGACGCCCGGGTCAATCTGGTCACGCCGGTGTTCTTCGAACGCTGGCCCTCCATACCGGACGTGGCCGCAGCCGACGTTGCGGAAATCGAGGAAGTGGTCCGCTCCACCGGATTCTTTCGCAACAAGGCAAGGAATCTCAAGAACGCGGCCATACGCGTTGTCGAGGAATACAACGGCGAAGTACCCCGGACCATGCAGGACCTGATTACTCTGCCCGGCGTGGCGCGCAAGACAGCAAACATCGTGCTGTCCAATGCGTTCGGCATTCACGAAGGCATTGCCGTGGACACGCACGTGACCCGGCTCTCCTTCCGCCTCGGCCTGACCACGTTCACGGATCAGGTACGCATAGAAAAGGATCTCATGGCATTGTACCCCCGCGAAGCATGGGGAGACATCAATCATTTTCTCGTCTACTTCGGACGCGAGGTATGCCCGGCGCGCAAGCCCCGCTGTCCGGAATGCGAACTCAACGACATATGCCCGAAAAAGGGAGTGAAATAGACCTATGGCAAATCCCGGCGATTTCAAGCTGCATGCCACGGACGGCCTTGCCCGTCGCGGCACCCTGGCCACGGCCCACGGAGAAATCCAGACCCCGATCTTCATGCCCGTCGGCACGCAGGGCACGGTGAAGTCCCTGTCCCCCACCGATCTGGAGGAGATGGAGGCCCAGATCATTCTGGGCAACACCTATCATCTGTATCTGCGACCGGGTGACGATCTCGTGGCCAGACGAGGCGGCCTGCACAAGTTCGCCAACTGGAAAAAGCCCATCCTCACGGACAGCGGCGGATTTCAGGTCTTCAGTCTGGAATCCATCCGCAAGCTCTCCGAGGAAGGCGTGGAATTCCGTTCCTACATCGATGGTTCCAAGCATTTCTTTTCCCCGGAAAAAGCCATCGACATCCAACACAATCTCGGTTCGGACATCATGATGGTTCTGGACGAATGCGTGGGCTACGGGGCGGATTATGCCTACACGGAAAAATCCCTCGAAATGACCACGCGCTGGGCCAAACGCTGCCGCGCACGCTACCCCAAGGGCTCTGGCGACCAGCTCATGTTCGGCATTGTACAGGGCGGCTTCTTCAAGGATCTGCGCGAACGCAGCCTGGAGCAGCTCCGGGACATCGATTTCGAAGGATTCGCCATCGGCGGCCTGTCCGTAGGCGAAGGCACCGAGGAAATGTACGACATCCTGCACCACATCACGCCGCTCATGCCCACGGAAAAACCCCGCTATCTCATGGGCGTTGGCACACCACTGGACATTCTGGAAGGCGTTTCCGCCGGAGTGGACATGTTCGACTGCGTGCTGCCCTCGCGCAACGCCAGAAACGGCACGCTGTTCACTTCCGTGGGCAAGATCAACATCAAGAAGGCACAATACCGCGAGGACGATTCCCCTCTGGACCCGAACTGCGACTGCTACACCTGCCGCAACTTCTCACGCGCCTACCTGCGCCATCTGTACACGGCCAAGGAACTGCTGTCCTACCGACTGAATACCTATCACAACCTCCACTTTTATCTGAAACTGATGAAAGAGGTCAGAAATTCCATCGAACAGGGCTGCTTCAACAAGGTCAAGGCCAAGTACGAAGCCATCTACGCAAAGCCTGCGGCGTAGGCGAATCTACGGCGACCAGAGCCCCTATGGCAAAAGGTTCTCTGGTCTCTCCCAAACTCTTTGGCGCTACGCCTCCGGAAAGAATTGGCAGTTTGCAAAATTGCCATGCCACGTAGTTGAAAAATACGGTTCTCCAAACTCCGTTCAGCCAATCGAAAGAGGCGTGATGCATGTCCCGGCAGGGCATGCATCACGCCTCTTTCGATTGGCTGAACAAATGGAGTCGAGGGGCCTCGCTCCTCGCGGGTCCGGGGCAGCGCCCCGGTCCTCCCGAAGGGACCGCCGGAGGCTATTTCGTTTCCCCGACTTCCTCTTTCGGCACTTCAATGGCATGGGCAGGAAATTTTTCCGCGCATTCGAGCAACGTCAGATTGGCTTCACTTTCGGACACGACCTTGCCCAGATTGTCGAACAGGGTTTCCATGAACCCGAACCGTTTGGCAAACGCGGCATAGCTGCGATTGTCGCCATCCATGTTGACCACTCCGATGATATCCACCACCCGGACGTCTTCCAGAGACCGTGCCGGGGCGAACACTTCGCCTTCTCTGCCTTGCACAGGCACCACATATCCGAACTTGGCCAACACGGCATACAGATCGGAAACCAGAGAAGACGGCGCCATCAACTGATCCGAAAGTTCCTCGACGGAAGGCAGGGGCCGCGCATCCCGAAAGCTCCTGGCAAGCATGACCATCATGAGCACGGCAAGTTTCTGACGTTCAAATGGCGTGGCATTGCCGAAAAACCGTTTTTTGACAAAGGCGTTCAGATTCTGAAAAGCGTAGCTCACCTCGCTGCCGAGAAGCACGATGGTCCAACTGATGTAAATCCAGACAAGCAGCAGGGGGAACTGGGCAAAACTGCCGTAGATGGCATTGTACTTGGCCGCGCCTATCTGCCAGTTGATGTAGGCCCATTGCGCAACCTGCCAGAGCGCACCTGCGAACATGCCCCCCAGAAGCGCCCCGGAAAAACGGACCTTGGTGTTGGGGATGAATGCGAACATGAAGGCAAAGGCCAGCGAAATGAGAATGAACGGGGTGATCTTGAGAAACAGGGCCTCAAGATACCCGATGGCCTGAATGCTGAGCAGCCCCTTGATCATGTTCTGCTGATGCAGGGAAACGTTGAAACTGGACGCCACAAGCAGGACGATGGGGCAAATCACGATAATGGGCAGAAAGTCGGAAATCTTTCGCCATGTGGACCGCCCCCGATTGACCTGCCAGATCGTGTTGAAGGCCTTTTCAATGGTCCCGACAAGGGAAAGAACCGTAAACAGCAGCATGGCCACGCCGATCCAGCCGAGCGCCTGAACATTGGTCCGGTCGATGTATTCGATGATCTTGTCCGCCACTTCCATGCGGCCCGTGGTCATCTTCAGGATGAGCGTCCTGATGACTTCGGTGTTCTGCAAGCCGAACCCCTTGGAAATGGAAAAGGCCACGGCCAGAAACGGAACAACGGAGAGAATGGTGGTGAAGGTCAGGGCCGCAGCCCGGATGATGCATTGATCCTGAAAGAAACCGTGCCCAACCAGATAGAAGAAGCGGCAGACGGCCTTCCAGGCGCGCACATGCAGAGGCGTGTCCGGGGCGTTGCGGACCCAGATATCCTCGACAAAATGGCTGCGAAGCGTGGCCGATGCCTTGCGCACTCGTTTCGGCGTCATGATGATCATCCCTTTTGGCTTGTGCGCCGATAATACACGAATTCACGAACCGGGCAATCCCGGCATTTCTACCAGGGGAGAAGATCCCGCAAGAAGTCGATGGGCTTCTGCGGTAACGTAAGGATGTTCGTCACCGTATCACTGAGAATGTTTTTGGTGGGAATCCTCACCTGCGGGTCGGACAGTCTTCCATGAAGCTGAATGGTCACACTCGGCACGGCCACGAAATCATTGCGCAGGGACAAGGCGATAACATCGTCAGCAACACTGAAGAAGCCCGACCCCGTTGTCACGAGAAGCGGCGGCGCGTCCATGCGAAACTTCTGCACCGAAAAGACTCCGTTCTGCACCGTGAAATCTCCGGCCGCCTTTTGAAAGACCGTACGCTTTCCCTGCCCGGCGTCATCGCTCTTCGAAAAACGGAACGAACCGTCGCGCACCCGGAACCATGCCGTGCCCGACAGGGAATTCACGACATCGTCATCCGTGGCACCGCTTGCGGACAGATCGAAATCCACATCGGTTTCGCCACGGATATAGTCGCGCCCGGCCACATCCTTGAGCATCTGCTCAATGCGTCCGTCTTCAACATGCAGCTTCAGGGCGGTATGCAGATATTCCTCGCCTACCTCGCCGGACCAGTCCACGTCCAGAGCCCCTCCATACATCCGGCCCTTGGCCTTGACGGCAATGTCACCCTTTTCCGCCCTGACCGTACCGGAAACCCGGGTCGCCCACAGATCATCCAGTCGAAACTCGGCGATCCGCACCGTTCCATCCAGCCGCAGAGCACGCAGAAAAGTCATGGGCAGACGAACGGGAGCCGATTCATGGACAGCCTGGGAACTCCTGCTCCGCGCCTTGCGCACGTCATCTTCCGGCGGCAGATACCTGTCCAGATCCAGCCGTCCGGCATCAAGGGAAAACCGCAGCACAGGGGTGTCGAATCCCTCGCCACGAACCATGCCCTGAACAGCGCAGTCATCCAGTCGTCCATTCACATCGTCGAAACGGAATCCATCGGAGGAAAGTGCGAACCGGGACGATACGGTCAGTTCTCCCAGAACGCCGGGATCAGCCATTTCCCAGGGTTCCAAACCGGCCAGTCGCAACAGGCGCCGAGGCTGGCACCTCGTCACGGACAACATCCCTGAATATTCCTGTTTTCCACTCAGTTCCCGACCGGAGATACTGCCGGAGACTTCCGTTCCAAGACCACGTACCAGCAGACTGCCGACTTGCAGGGAGTCCGCAGTGGAGTCAAGGGAAATTCTGCCCTTGGCCTGCAGGAGGTCGCTCTTCTGCGGAAAGAAATCACCGGCAAACCGACCGGAAAACACGACTTCGGATGCGCGAAAGTCCCCGTTCTCCCGCACTGCAACAGGACCTTCGACCTGCAATGCGGAAACGTACTTCCCGCTCTGCCCATCGACATTCAGACTCCCGTTGACCTGAAAACCGAACCAGTCCGAATCCTCGGCCAGCGAATGCGCATCAAGGGAGGTTTCGGCCCGGGAAAAGGCAACATTCTTCCGGGCATGGTCCGTGGCAACGGAAATCACGCCGTTCGTCATCTCGGCCTTGCCCGCCAATGCGACATGGTGCAGAAGTTTCAGGGAACGGTCAGCCGGTACACATGGCACTTTCCCAGCGCGCAACTCAAGCCTGACCTTGCCCCCGGAGTGGATATCAACCGAATCCGACTTCCAGACAAACGAGTCGGCAGCCACTTCCACAGCCCCGACCATGGATACGACTGGCGATCGGCGGGCAGCGCCGGACAAGTCGAGATCAAGCATTGCACGCCCCCTGGCGGAACTGCCGTTGAAAAGAAAAGGCCCGGTGGCCAATTGCATTTTTCCACGGGAAGATGCCAACGACGCGGAGACCGAGTCGAACTCATGCCCAAGGACCACGACGCTTGAAGCTTTGGCCTTCCCCTTTGCCCGAAGGTGCGCCAGCTCGGCAAGATGAAAATCTCCCCAGACAAAAGGCTCTTCGGTCATGAAAAGCGGAAGATACCGGTCGATATCCAGTTTGCCCGCAGTCAGATCGAAATGGAATTCCGGATTGGAAAAATCGAAACAGGCCAAGGAACCACGAAGCCTGGCATCATCCAAGGCAAACGACAGTTTCTCCAAACTGATGCCTTTGCCATCCATGCGAAAACGCGTTTCCCCGGAAACGGAGTTCAGCCCGTCGCGCACCTTGTCGAGAGGCAATGCAGGCACATACTCCTTGAGCAACGGACGGGGCGCAAAGGAATTGACCGCCAATTCGCCCTCCAGAAGAAAAGGCGCATCCAGCCGTCCTGTCCGGAACGAACCATGAGCCGACATGCCAAGAAGCCGAAGGTGGAAACCGTCCACAAGCAGCTTGTCCTGTTCACGGTCGAACCGGATGTTGGCCGTCACTTCACCCGGGGCAGCCTTGTCCGGCAGGAACCCGCCCCCCACAACAGCGTAGAGGGACGTATCGGAAATCAGGTCGTGCTTTCTGCCCAGACCGGAATCCAGACTTCCCTGAAGATTCACATCGGCAACAACATCCCCCTGATCCCAGCCAAAGGAGCCGCGCAAGGTAAAGGCAACACGCTCCCCCGGCCGAAACTCGCCCAGTTTCATTTCCAACCCCTGCGCAATGTAGGATTGCTTTTCCAGCTTGTCCCGCATGCGCAAGGTGCAACCGGAAACGTCGGCGCCTCGAATGACGAAATCCCGAATGGCAATTCCGCCCTCCTCGCCGCTGCCGGCGTTCATGGCCGAACCGTTTCCGGAGGATGCCACGACCGATTCCCAGTTGAACCGGCCATCCGGCAGGCGCACCACATTCACGGTCATGCCCTCGACCGATGCGGCATTGACAATGACGTCACGATCCAGAAGCGGAAACAGGCGAACGCCCAGAAGCAGGTTGTCCACTTCCAGAAGCGGCAGATCGCCGAATTCCGGATCATCGGGAATGGTCAGCCCCTTGACATGCAGGCGAATCCATGGACGGAAGGAAATGTCCAGTTCGCCATCAAGCCGAAAAGGGACACCCGTGGCATCCTGCAGGACCGAGACGAATCGCGTCCGAAAATCTTGGGTATCAATGTATCGGGAGACGAAAAAAAGCGCGGCAGCCCCAAGCAGGACAGCAACGGCAACGGTTTCGGACACGAAAACCAGAAAACGCCGCAACATCCGCGTCATGCGTCCTCCACTCACGACTCCCGGCCGCAGGTGACGAGAAAGGCGGAACTGCCGATCTCCTGTCCCGTATCCCGGGCTACTCGGTCGCACTTGACCTTGAAGGCACAGAACACCCCCGGAAAACGTCCCTGCAAGGCCTCGAAATTGCCCTGCCCCTTGGCCAGAACCAAATCGGCATTGCGCATTTTATCGAGGAAATCCGGCGTGCACCGTTCCAGTACCGTACCCGGCGTATCCACTCCGCTCTCGACCACGGGACACAGAGCTGTCATGCCGACCTGTTCGGCATCGGCAACCGTGGCATCATTGAGCACGGGACAGGAACGAACGGCATAGGTCACGGAGCATCCGAGTCTGGAAAGCTCTTCGACCAGCAGGGTATCCAGCACGATTTCTCCGGCATTGTCGCCGAGGATGAGCACCTCTTTGCCCGGCCCGGTGCGATCCATGAAACGTTCCACGGTAACAGGGCACAATGAGGTCGACAGGTTGTCGAGTGCCGCTTTCCAATCAAACGTCAATTCCACGCCCCTGTCGATGAAATTGCCGACTATGGACATATCCAAAGCAAGCGACAGTACGCAGGTTTCCCCCTGCGGCCTCTGTTCGTCAAGCAGGGACCGAAGGCGGGGCAACGTCCTTGAAACGCTCGCATTGGCCTCCAGCTTATCGTCCTCGTACAGATCGGCGCAACCGGACAACTCGGCCACCAGCCTGTTCAAATGGGCAGCGATGGCCGGCGGAGGAAGACGCAAATCCAGATCGGCAAGAATGCGACACCACCGGGAAACCACAAGGTGGTGAAAATCCTCGTCATGAGGGCGAGCCAGCCGGGCTGAACGAAGCGCCATGCCCATCAGGCACGGCATGCAGTCTATGGATGTATACATGGTGAAAACCTGTCAAAAAGCCGAAAACGATGTTGACGGAAATCGCAACATCGCAATATCCGTGAAAAATATTTAATCTCACACGGACCCGCCTTTGGCAAGGTTCATATGGGGACGGGAAAACGGCTCGAAAGCCGAGAAAGAGAAAAAATCAGGAACCGATCTGATCCGCCGTCAGTCCGACGATGGAAATTCCGGCCTTGCGGGCCGCAGCAAGCGCTTCTTCACGATCAAAAAACAGGCTTTTTTCAGCCTCAATGCCAAGACAGGTCGCGCCATGCTCGGCCATGATGTGAATGGTATCCGCTCCCAGACTGGGCAAATCCACCTGATCCTGCTGACCGGGCTTGAACACCTTGACCACCACGCAGCCTTCTCCGGCAAGGGAACAGCCGCGGCGAATGGTTTCATCCGTGCCTTCCAGAGCTTCGACAGCCGCAACCACGGCCTGCTTGACCACAAGGCACTGGCCGATGTCGAGCTTGCCGAGCTCCTTGCCCACTTTCCAGCCGAAACGCAAGTCCTCCCATTCGTGTTCGTCGGGTTGACGTTCCGTCAGCACCCCAGCCGGAGTCAGCAGATCGGGAAGATAGAGGTGGGCGGGCTCGACAGGCATGCCCTCGGCTTCGAGTTCCTCGCCGAAAGCCTGAAGAATCTGCGCGTCTCCCCTGCCCTTGATGCGAAAGATGAGTTTCATGGCGCGCATGTCCAGAAATCTGAGATCCATGACCTTGGGCTTGTTGATGGTCCCGGCCATGATAACGCGCTGCACGCCGTTGCTCTTGAAGAACTTGATGAGCTGGGCGAGCTTGCCGAGCTTCAGTTCCTTCCAGACATCGGCAAGGGGCACCACATCCATATTGGTGTGGCCGGAAAATCCGGCCACCACCAGTTTATGGCCACGAGCCTTGATTCCCTGAGCCACGAGAACCGGGAATTTCCGGCCTCCGGCAATCAGTCCTATGGTCATGGAAGCAGTCATTCCAAGGCTACTCGTCGTCCTGGCACTGCCCGCTCTTCTGACGCGTGTCGGGAGCAACGCCCCTGCTTTCGCGAATGAAGGCAACAAGCGTATCCACTTCCGGTACGCCCTGAATTTCCGCTTCAACCTGAGCCAGGGCTTTTTCCTTGGTCTGACCGGAACAGAAAATGGTCTTGTAGGCCCGTTTGAGCATCTTGCAGGTCTCGGAAGTGAAACCATGACGCTTGAGCCCGATGATGTTCAGCCCGGAAAGCTTGCCGCGAACTCCGTGCGCCAGCATGTAGGGAGGAACATCGAGATTGTAGCCGCTGGCGCCGCCAAGAAAGGCGTAGTCACCGATCCGCACATGCTGCTGCACGGCGGAAATGCCGCTCACGATGACATGATTGCCGATCTGGACATGACCGGCCAGATTGACCGAGTTGGCCAGAATCACGTTGTCCCCGAGGCGGCAGTCATGCGCGACATGGGAATAGGCCATGAGCATGCAGTTGGAACCGACCACGGTTTCCCCGTCACCCTGCACTGTTCCGCGATGAATGGTCACGCACTCGCGGACCGTGTTGTTGTCGCCGAGTCGGGTAAACGTCTTTTCGTCCTGATACGCGACATGCTGCGGTTCACCGCCGATGACCGCATTGGGATGAATGTGGTTGTTTTTTCCCATTTCCGTATACCGCTTGATCACGGCAAAGGATTCCACGTAGGAACCATCGCCGATCACGGTATCCGCCTCGACAACCACATAGGGTCCGATCCGGACGTCAACGCCGAGCTTGACGGAAGGGTCAACCACCGCAGTAGGATGAATCTCGGTAGCCACTACATATCCCCTTTATCGGCGACAGCAGCGGTGAAATCCCCTTGAGCCACGACCTTGCCGTCCACAGTGGCAACGCCGCTCATGCGCCATATGTTCATTTTCTTTCTCTGATAAAAGACCTCAAGATCCAGCTTGTCACCGGGAACCACCGGAGTACGGAACTTGACGTTGTTCATTCCCGCAAAAAGAAAGACCTTGTCCTTGGATTCGAAATCCACGGAACGGGTCACGAAGACAGCGCCGGTCTGGGCCAGAGCCTCCAGAATGAGCACGCCGGGCATGACCGGAAGTCCGGGAAAATGTCCCTGAAAAAACGGCTCGTTCATGGTCACGTTCTTGTACGCCTTCATGCGAACACCGGCTTCGAATTCCACCACCCTGTCCACCAGCAGAAACGGATATCGATGCGGAATCATTTCCATGATCCGCTTGATTTCAATGATTTCCTCGAAATTACCCATCGTTCTCTCCAGAAACGGCCTTGAGCTGCTCCAGTTCCCTTTCAAGCTGTTTCACGCGCTTGAACAACTCCGGCAGCCTGGGCAGGCAGACCCCACCGGCGCGCATGTACTGCTTGACCGGAATGGCCGGACTGCCCATCAGTTTCGCCCCTTCGGCAACATTGCCGGCAATGCCGGACTGCGCGGCAACCTGCACATTGTCACCAATGGACACGTTGTCCGCCACGCCGACCTGACCAGCCAGAATGACACCGTTGCCGACCTTGGTGCTCCCGGCAATGCCCACCTGGGAAATGATCAGGCAATGCTGTCCGATTTCCACGTTGTGGGCCACCTGAACCAGATTGTCGATCTTGGTCCCCTCGCCCACGCGGGTCACGTCCAGCGCGGCCCGATCAATGGCGGAGTTGGAACCGATTTCGACATTTCCACCAAGCTCGACACGTCCGATCTGAGGAATCTTCATATGTCCGGCCGGAGTCTGGGCATAACCGTACCCGTCCCCGCCAATCACGGCGCCGGGTTGAAGAATGACGTTTTCGCGAAGAACGCACTGTCCCATGACAACGGCATTGGGATACAGAATGCACCCCTTTTCCAGAATGGCGTCTTCCCCGACATAGCAACCGGAAAAAATCACGCAGTCTTCGCCGACCTTGGCGTTCTCCCCCACAAAAGCGAAGGGATACACCGTGGCCGAAGGATCAACCTGCGCATCAGGATGAATGTAGGCCAGCTCGCTGATGCCCTTGAAGCATCCGTGCGGCCTGGCGAACACATGCAGAATCCTGGCAAGGTCCATGTAGACATTGGCGCTGATCAAGGCGCAGTCCACGGATTCGGCGTGCGTCCTGTCCGTCAGAATGCAGGACGCACCGGTCGTTTCCAGTTGTGCGGCGTATTTCGGGTTGACCAGAAAGGACAACTCGCCCGGCCCGGCCTTGTCCAGGGTATTCACGCCCGTGATTTCAACGTCGTCACCCAGGAATTCAAGCCCGAGCCGCTCGGCAAGTTCGGAAAGCAGATACGACATGATGCTACTTCTTGGCCTTCCACTGCTTGTTCATCTCGGCCATCAGTGCATCCGTGATTTCCACGCTGTTATCGAAGTACACGATACCGGCCACGCGCATGTCCATGATCACGGTCATCTTGTGCTTCTTGCCATATTCGTCGACCACCTTCTGAATGAGTTCCAGAATGGGCTTCTGCAGCTTCTGGCTCTGGGAGGCCTGCTTCTGCTGGAGGGCAACGGCGCTGTCCTGATAGTCGCGGATGCGGCTGCGAAGCTTGCGCTGCATGTCCTGCTTGGCGTCCAGCTTCAGAGCCAGATCCTGCTTCTTGATGTCCTCTTCCATCTTCTGGATGGCAGCCTTTTCCCGCTCAAGGTCCTTGATCAGGGGCTCGAACTCGGCCTTCATCTGGGCTCCGGCATCCTGGGACGCATCGGATTCGAGCATGAGTTTCTGCATGCTGAAAACACCGATCTTGGCGTCTGCGGCATACGCGGGCACCTGAAGCAGAACAACCAGGCACAAGGTGGCAAAAAGAATGCGTTTCATCAGTATTACTCCTTCGGTCAATCCGATTTGTTTTTTTTAAAAGCGCTGTCCCATAACCAGCTCGATCTTGTGACGGCTGCTGTTTTCCAGCTCGTCAAGACCATAGCCGTACACAAAGCCGACGGGACCCATCGGGGAGAACCAATGCAGCCCGGCGCCGACACTCTTGTACAAACCGAGGGAAGGCGTCTGTCCGTACCGTTCCACGGGCTCGAACAGCATCTCGCCCTCATCCCAGGCATTACCGGCGTCGAAAAAGACCAAACCGTTAATGCCGTATTCCTTGCTCAGCACGCGGCGGACTTCAAGGTTCATGTAGAAGGCCTTGTCACCGCCAAGCACTTCGTCCCTGTCATCGCTGTCGATGGGACCAATGCGATAGCTGGAGTAGCCGCGCACCGAATTCAGACCACCGAGGCGGAAACGCTGCGTGGTGGGAATCCTGTCGCCACCGAAATTCTGGTGGACGAAACCGACCCAGAACTTGGAATGGAAAACGAACTTCTCAATGGCCGGCGTGTACCAGTCATGGGCCACCGTCCACTTGAAGAAATCATCCGTGCCGCCGATCAGACCGCCGCCATTGGCGACCGTGCCCTTGATGATCGTACCGGTCGTGGGATTCATGTAATCGTCGCGAGTATCCCGCTCCACGGAAGCGGCAAGCTGACTCAGGACATGTGCGCCCTTTTCGTCCCGAAGCGATTTCGAGGCGTCGGAAGCCAGGTCGCTGATTTCATAATACTCACCGGTGTAGGACCACTTGAGCGTGGAATACTCGCCCACCGGATAAAAGAATTCCACAACACCACCGGTGGAACTCTTGTCATAGTCCGTAAAGTCCTCATCCCGATTGTAGGCGGTCACGCCGAAGCCGACATCGGTATCGTTGAGATGCGGATTGATGAAACTCAGGGAAAAGACGTTGTTCTTCTGGCCGACAAGACCGTTCAGGCCAAGGGAATATCCACGTCCGAACAGATTTCGCTCCGTGATTTCCGCAGCCAGATACACGCCATCATACGTGGAGTAGCCGATACCACCACCAATGCGGCCGGTCGGCTTGTCCTTGACCTTGACGATCAGGTCCATTTCATCGGGATCACCGGTGGGAATCGGTGCAATGTCGACCTTCTCGAAAAAGCCCAGATTGTTCAGACGCTGCTGGGAACGGGTCAATTTCTCACCGCTGAACATGTCCCCGTCGGCAAGACGCATCTCCCGCAGAATGACATTGTCACGAGTGGCGGTATTGCCCTCCACCAGCACGCGACGAATGTGCACGCGCTGGTGCTTGCTCATGTTGAAGACCACATCCACGACCTTGTCGTCCCTGTGATCCTGCAACCGGACCCCCACTTCGGCATAGGCATAGCCGTAATCGGTGTAATACTGGGTCAGCCGCTCGACATCGCCCTTGAGCAGGGAACGGTCGAAGTATTCGTCCTCGAGCTTGAGGTTGTGCACCTTGGTCACGGCCATGAGCTTGGCCGGATCATCGATGAGATCGCCTTCGAACAGGGTTTCTCCCATCTTGTAGCGATCACCTTCCCAGACCTGATAGATGACGTAGATGCCGTCATCCTTGATGTCGATCTCGGGACGCCCCACCTTGGCATCGATGAAGCCCTTGCTGTTGTAGAAGGCCATGATTGCCGCGGCGTCACGCTCAAGCAGTTCCTCCTTGAGCACACCGGTATTGGTGATCCAGGACAGGAAACCGCGTTCCTTGACCGCGAGCACATCCTTGATGTCATCGGGATCAAGCTGCTGTGCGCCGTCGATGACCACTTCCTTGACGTAGAGCTTGGGACCTTCGTCAATCACGAAAGTCAGCCGGGCAATGCCATCGCCCGCGCTCTCGATCTCATGGGTGACCTTGGCCTTGTAGTACCCTTCCTTGCGATACATTTCGCGAATGACGCGGATATCGTCGGCAAGCACCTTGGGGTTGACCACGCCGCCCTTTTTCGTGGAAACGGCCTCCACGATGTCCTCGGAATCAAGTGCGTCGGCACCGCGCACGCCAACAGCCTGAATGCGCGGTTTTTCCTTGACGTCGAAAATGACGTTCTTGCCTTCCGACGTGTCTTCCACCTTGACGGTCACATCGTCGAAATAACCAAGATCATAAATATTCTTCAAAGCCGTGTTCACGGCCTTGCCAGTCAGCAGATCGCCCTTCCGCAAGGTCAGGCGCATGAGCACGACTTCCTTGTCCAGCACCTTGGTGCCTTCCACCTGCACGTCGGCAATGACATCCTGCTTGAGCAGGGTCATCTTCATGCGATCAACGACCGCGTCCACGGCCGGAAGCAGGTTGATCAGCCCCTGCTCGGTCACGGCGACCTTGCGGGCAGGCTTGGTCCCATAGGACTCGACCAGACGGGCATCGATGGTCAGGTCATCACCGATCTGATTGAAGGTTCCGAAAACCGCAAATCCCGCACCGGAAAGCAGAGCGACCTCGCGAGCGGCATCGGGAGTAACGGCGGCAAAGCCCTTCTCCGCCATGATCCGCTTCACCTCGGCCTGATCCACAACTTCGAATCCGGCTTCGTGAAGACGATCGGAAAACAGTTCGGGCAGGCTGTCCTTGAGATAGGACAACTCTTCCCCGGCATTGACCGTAAACGGCATGACAGCGATCTTCACATCGCCTGAAATGTCCGCAGCCGCCCCGATGGAGGCAAAACCCAGAAGGAGAGTGGCCAAGACCCCGGCCACAAGAACACGAAAACGATTAGCGGGCATACAGTTCTCCTGAACGCAATTCCAGTCGCCGTTGCATCATGCCGGCAAGCTCGGGATTATGCGTAACCACTACGAAGGTCATCCCGAGTTCCTTGTTCAGGGAAACCAGAAGGTCGCCGACCAATGCGCCGTTTCCTTCATCCAGGTTCCCCGTGGGTTCATCGGCCAGAAGCACCTTGGGCCGCAGCAGAATGGCCCGGGCAATGGCAACGCGCTGACGTTCCCCGCCCGACAGGGTCGTGACCCTGTGCTCCATCCTGTGCTCCATGCCGACCAGTGTCAGGGCTTCGCGGGCCAACCCATGGGCCTCGCTTCGCCCCATGCCGCGGATGATTCCGGGCATGGCCACATTCTCCAAAGTGGAGAATTCAGGCAGCAGATGATGAAACTGAAACACGAAACCGATCTCGCGGTTCCGCAATTCCGCCCGCTGCCTGCGGCTCAACGACATGACATCCATGCCGCTGAAAAAAAGCTGTCCGGCCGTTGGCGTGTCCAACGTACCGAGAATATGCAATAACGTCGTCTTGCCGGACCCCGACGCACCCAGAATGGCGACGGATTCCCCGGCCTGAATATCCAGATCGACCTTGTCCAGCACACAGATGGATTCGGACGGCCCGGAATAGGACTTGTCCACGGCGGCCAAGCGGTATAGCGGCTCTCTATTCATAACGCAAGGCATCACTCGGGTTCAGGGCCGCTGCCCGGCGAGCCGGGTAGATGGTCGCCAGAAAACACAGCAGAAACGCCGCCAGTCCGATCACCGTCAAATCCAGCGCCTCCAGACGCACGGGCAGGTAATCCACCGGATACACGTTGCTCGGAAGTTTGATAAACTGATATTTCTTCAGAAGCAAACTCACCGGGATGCCGATCATGTATCCGGCCACGGTCCCCACCAGGCCGATAAACGTCCCCTGAAGCATGAAAATCCGGCGAATCCGGGATTCATCCGCCCCGAGAGACATGAAAATGGCAATATCCTTGGTCTTTTGCATCACCAGCATGACCAACGTGGTCACGATGCTGAAGGACCCGACCAGCACGATCATGGCCAGAATGATGAACATGGCGGACTTTTCCAGCTCCAAAGCTGCGAAAAGATTGGCGTTCATCTCCTGCCAGTTGCGGACATACACCGTGAAGGTGCCTATCCTGTCGCGCAGATTTTTTGAAATCTGGTCCACGTTGTACACGTCGTTGACGCTGATTTCCAGTCCGGAAACGATATCACCCTTGAAACCGAGCAATTTTCTTGCTGCGGGAATGGTGACATACCCGAGAGAGGAATCGTATTCGTACATGCCGGTCCGAAACACCCCGGCAACGCGGAACCGTCGCACCTTGGGAGTGAATCCGGCAGCACCGGAACGCCCCGAGGGCGACAGGAGATTGACCTCGGAACCACGCGCAAGACCAAGCCGTTTGGCGAGTTCGGAGCCGATGATGATTCCGGGCTTTCCTTCCTCGTTGTCAAGGTCGAGGATCGAGCCATTGACCATGTCCCTGGAAAGGCTGAGCACGGTCTTGCTGGATTCGGGATCGATTCCGCGCAGAACCACGCCCTTGACGCCGTTCCGGCTGGAAAGCATGACCTCGGAATACACAAAGGGCGTCACACCGGTGACGCCCGGAACTTCGGCAGCCTCGCGGGCCAGCCGTTCGTAATCCGTGATGCCGCCCCGGATCGACGTGACCAGAACATGGGCATTCACGCCCAGAATCTTGTCACGCAAATCCGTGGAAAACCCGTTCATGACGCCGATGACCACGATGAGAGCCCCGACGCCGAGTGCGACACCGCACACGGCGAACAGGGAAATCACCGAAATGAAGGACTGTTTGCGCAGGGCGAACAGATATCTGAGAGCGACAAACGTCTCGAATTTCATACCCTGATCGGCTCCATCCGGATACGGACACCCTCCATAGGCTAGACTTCCGGCCTGAGCAGCGGGAAGAGAATGACTTCACGAATGGACGCGCTGTCCGTCAGCAGCATGACCAGACGGTCGATGCCGATTCCCTGCCCGGCAGCCGGGGGCATGCCGTATTCCAGGGCGCGAACATAATCCTCGTCCATGAAATGCGCTTCCTCGTCGCCAGCTTCCTTTTCCTTGACCTGTTCCTCGAAACGCCCGCGCTGGTCGACCGGGTCATTCAGCTCGGAAAACGCATTGGAAAGTTCCCGGCCGGTCATGAACAGCTCGAAGCGATCCGTGATTTCCGGGTTCTCCTCGTTCCTGCGGGAAAGCGGAGAAATGTCGGTCGGATAATGATAGATGAAATGAGGCTGAACAAGATTGGGCTCAACCAGAATGTCGAAAAGCTTGGCCTGAAGCTTGCCCAGCTTTTCGCCTTCGACGACCTTTTCGCCCTTCTGCTTCACCAGCTCCTTGCACTTCTCGTAGTCGTTGTAGACTTCCGGAGAAACGCCGCCCACCTTTTCGAGGGACTCGTGGAACGGCATGCGGGTCCAGGCACCGATGGAAAGATCGATGGTTTCACCCTGATACTCGACCTTGGTGGAACCGGTCACCTTTTCGGCGATGCGGGAGAACATCTCCTCGGTCAAATCCATGAGGTCGTTGAAGTTGGCATAGGCCCAGTAGAATTCCAGCATGGTGAATTCCGGGTTGTGCCGGGTATCCAGACCTTCGTTGCGGAAATTCCGGTTGATCTCGTACACGCGATCCAGACCACCCACGAGCAGACGCTTGAGGTACAGTTCGGGGGCAATGCGCATGTAGAGCTTCATGTCCAGAGCATTGTGATGCGTCTCGAACGGTCTGGCCGTGGCTCCGCCCGGGATGGGGTGCATCATGGGGGTTTCCACTTCCATGAATCCCTTTTCATCCAGGAAACGACGCATTTCACGAATGACCGCAGTCCGCGCCTTGAAGATTTCCTTGGTGCGAGGGGTCACGATCAGGTCGACATAGCGCTGGCGGTACCGGGTTTCCACGTCCTTGAGCCCGTGATATTTCTCGGGCAGCGGGCGCATGGATTTGGTAATGAGCTTGAAGCTCACGGTCTTGAGAGTCAATTCCCCGGTCTTGGTCCGGAACAAGGTGCCCGAAATGCCGACGATGTCGCCGATGTCGGTTTTCTTGAAAAGTTTGTACAGGTCCGGGCCGAGGTCGTCCCTGGCGGCATAGACCTGAATCTGGCCGGTGGAATCCTGGAGATGAAAGAACGTCACCTTGCCGAAAGAGCGGTAGGAGACCACCCGACCGGCCAAAGCGAATTCCGTTTCCAGTTTTTCCAGAGCCTCGCCGTCCATCTCATCATATTTGTTCCAGATGTCGGCGATTTCCGAATCGCGGCGAAAATCGTTGGGATACAGGGCGACGCCCTCATCCAAAAGTGCGCAAGCCTTCTCCACCCGGGTCTTGACGACCGGGTTGAGTTCATCCTTGGCCTGCAGGGCCTCAAGCATGGGCATGAACCGTTCGGCATGGGCCGACTTGGTCGCCAGCTTGATCTTCTTGTTCTTCTTCTTCGTATTCTCAGACAATGTTCCGTACCTTGATCCCTTGTATAGTCTAGAAAAAAACAAGAGACTTCGTTTGCGTATGCCAAATAACGTTTCCCGTCAAGAAAATGGGCCGCTTAAGACCATCTGAAGCAGCCTGACGGACACGCCGGAGTGGAAGTAGTTTTTTTTCAGAGAAAAAGCAATTTTTTACTTGACCCTCAACCGTGATTTCTTTAGAACCCTTTTCGCTTCAACGCGAAGTGCTCCCCAGTAGCTCAATCGGCAGAGCGGGTGGCTGTTAACCACTAGGTTCGCGGTTCAAGTCCGTGCTGGGGAGCCAGATTGACATCAATCGCCTCTTTGCATTCCAGAGAGGCTTTTTATTTGAAAAGATCTTTGATTTCAGGCATTTTTTTACTTGCCAACTCCGAAGAAAGCGGATATTTCTCTTTCTCGGTTGCTTACAGATGTTCCCCAGTAGCTCAATCGGCAGAGCGGGTGGCTGTTAACCACTAGGTCCGCGGTTCAAGTCCGTGCTGGGGAGCCAGAAATCACAAGGCTTGCGTCATTTCGGCGCAAGCCTTTTTTCATGATGAACCAAACCATTTCCCTACCCTGCTTGCGGGTAACGCTTGTGGAACGCATGAGAGTGGTGTAGAAGCTGCCCCTTATGGACACCTATCAGATAATAGCTTTGATAATCGGTTGCATAGCCCTGCTGTTTATCATCTGCTTTCGCAGGGCTATCAAGGCCAAGGCTCCGGACCGCCCGGGCATCAACATCGACTTCGATACAGCCAAGGAGCGGGAGGACAAGAACCGCTACTTCAGCTAACAGCAACCCCTATTTCATCGACAAAAGCCGCGTATCACGCGGCTTTTGTCGTTTCGCGCTTTGACACGCACACGAAATTCGGCCTATTTTGTCGTCATACCGACAAAAAAGGATTCCAGCCATGTGCCGAATTCCCTGGTTCGCGACATTGCCGCTCCTGATCTGCACGCTTGTGTTCGCCGCCTGTTCGAATGAACATTCCGACACGTTTCAAGGCTATGCCGAAGGCGAATTCGTCCATGTTTCCTCCCCTCTCGGCGGCATCCTGCAAGCCTTGTCCGTAACCCGAGGACAAACCGTGACTGCAGGTCACCCCCTGTTTGCGCTGGAGCATGACTTTGAAACAGCCGCACGCGAGGAAGCGGCCCACAATCTGCAACGGGCACAGGATCGTCTCGCTGACCTGAAAAAGGGACAACGCCCCTCGGAACTGGACGCAATCCGCGCCAGACTCGGGCAGGCCCGCCATTCGGCATCCCTGGCGGAAAAGGAATACCGACGCCGCATCACCCTGCTTGAAGAACAGACCATCTCCCAGGAAGAACTGGACAGGACCAAGTCCGACTACGAGCAGAAGAACGAGCAGGTCCGCCAGATTCGGGCCGAATTGCAGACCGCGCAACTCGGTGCGCGCACCGATGAAATCCGTGCAGCCGAAGCCGAGGTCAGACAGGCGGAAGCCAAGCTGGAACAGGCGGAGTGGAACCTGAACCAGAAACGCCAAAACACCCCGTCTGCCGGGCTGATCTTCGACACGTTGTACAGGGTCGGGGAATGGGTTCCGGCAGGCCGCCCAATCGTTTCCCTGCTCCCCCCGCAAAACATCGAGGCCCGTTTCTTCGTTCCGCAGGACCTTGCAGGAAAACTCGCGGTGGGCGATGAGGCATTGATTTCCTTTGATGGCACCCCGGAACCTGTCCCCGCAAGAATATATTACATTTCCCCTTCCGCCGAATATACGCCTCCCGTGATCTATTCCAGCCAGAGCCGGGCCAAGCTCGTCTTCCTGATCAAGGCCCGCCCCGAGGCGGACAAGGCAACACTGCTGCACCCGGGCCAGCCCGTGGACGTCACCATTCCCGAACTGGCGGATTGAGCCATGACAACGGCAACCGCCATCAGCGTCAGCGGCCTGACCAAATCCTTTGGCAGCAAGGTCGCGGTAAACAATCTGGACATGGAAATCCGCAAGGGGGAAATCTACGGTTTTCTCGGTCCGAACGGTTCGGGCAAGACCACGTCCATCCGCATGCTGTGCGGCCTGCTCAGACCGGATTCCGGGCAGGGAACGTGTCTGGGGTACGACATTCTTTCCGAAGCCCATCGCATCAAGCCGCATGTCGGGTACATGACCCAGCGCTTCAGTCTGTACGAGGACATGACGGTCCGGGAAAATCTGGAATTCACGGCCCGCGTCTTCGGATTGAAAAACGGCACCGGAATCGTGCGCGACTGCATGGACCGCATGCGGCTCGGCCAATTCGAAAATCAGCTCGCCGGGAACCTGTCCGGAGGATGGAAGCAGCGGCTTTCCCTTGGCGTCTGCACCCTGCACAAACCGGCCCTGCTTCTGCTGGACGAACCCACGGCAGGTGTGGACCCGGGCGCTCGCCGCGCATTCTGGGACGAGGTGCATGCCCTGGCTTCCGAAGGCATCACCGCGCTCATCTCCACGCATTACATGGACGAGGCCGAACGCTGCCACAGGCTGGCCTACATCGCCTACGGCAACCTGCTGGCCTCGGGCACGGTGGAAAGCATGATCCGCGATGCCGGACTGACGACATGGAGCGTGGCCAGATACGCGGATGCGGACACAAGCCTGCACGCCCTTTCGCTCAGCCTGAAGAACAAGCCGGGCGTGGATCAGGTGGTGGCCTTCGGCAACACCCTGCATGTCAGCGGACGCGATGCTGCCCGGCTTGCCCAAAGCATCGAACCATACCGCTCCGTCCCCTTTGTCTGGAATGAAATCGACACCAGCCTTGAGGAAGTCTTCATCGACATGATGCAGCAGACCGGGGGCAAGCAGTCATGATCCCGATTTTCCGCTGGCAACGATTTGCAGCCATGACTGCCAAGGAATTCATCCAGATGCGCCGTGACAGGCTGACCTTCGCCATGATGATCGGGATTCCTCTGATCCAGCTCATCCTGTTCGGCTACGCCATCAACTCGGACCCGCGCCACATGCCCACCGCCGTGCTCTCCGGGGACAATTCCCCGTACTCACGAGCCATTGTGGCAGCCATGCAGACCAGCACCTTCTTCGACATCACGGTGCACGCGAAAAGCCGCGCCCAGACCGATCGCCTGCTGCGCGAAGGGGATGTGCAATTCGTCCTGACCATCCCGGAACAATTCGGGCGCGCCCTGCTTCGCGGAGACAGGCCGATCCTGCTGCTCGAAGCGGATGCCACGGACCCGGTCGCCACGGGCGGCGCAGTCAAATCCTTTCAGGAAATCGTCGGCACGGCACTGGGCAGGGAGCTTCAAGGCACCTTCTCGGACATGGTGGCAAAACAATCGCCCGTGGACGTGCGCATCCACAACAACTACAACCCCGAGGCCGAAACGCAGTACAATATCGTCCCCGGACTCATGGGCGTGATACTCACCCTGACCCTGGTCATGATCACGGCTCTGGCCATCACACGCGAACAGGAACGCGGAACCATGGAGCACCTGCTGTCCACGCCGATCCGGCCGCTGGAAGTCATGCTTGGCAAGATCGTTCCCTACATTCTGGTGGGATACATCCAGATGACCCTGATCATCGTTGCCGCACGCCTGCTGTTCAACGTGCCCATGCACGGCAGCGTGACGCTGATCTACGCCTTTTCCCTGTTCTTCATTGCCGCCAACCTGTCGGTCGGGGTCACCCTGTCCACCGTGGCCCGCAACCAGTTGCAGGCCGTACAGCTCTCCATTTTCTTTTTCCTGCCGTCCCTGCTGCTTTCCGGGTTCATGTTCCCGTTCCGGGGAATGCCGCAATGGGCGCAGGCCATCGGGTCGGCCCTGCCCCTGACACACTATCTGCGCATGGTTCGCGGCATTCTGCTCAAGGGAAACGGCATAGCGGATTCCCTGCCGCATGTCTGGCCCATACTGCTCTTCTGGCTGGCCGTGGTCATGGTCGGCCTGAAACGATACCGCCGGACGCTGGACTAGCCCGGGAAAATCGGTTTACTTTGCCATTCTGGACAACTAGAATGCCAATGCAAGCTTTCAAGGAGTGAACAGCCCCAATGACCCTCTCCATCGTGACCGGCCTGCTCGGCGGCCTCGGCCTGTTCCTGCTCGGAATGCGCCTGATGACCAACGGGCTGCGCAAGGCCGCGGGCCGGGCGCTTCGCCAACTCCTCGCCAACTGGACAAAAACCCCCGTTCCGGGGCATGTGCACGGGGTTCCTGTTCACGACTCTGGTCCAATCCTCCAGCGCGGTAACCGTGGCCGTGATCGGCTTTGTCAACGCGGGACTCGTCACCCTGTCGCAATCCGTGGGCGTGATCTACGGGTCCAACATCGGCACCACGATTACCGGCTGGATCGTCGCGGCAGTAGGCGTTTCGGTCAAGGTCAAGGCTCTGGCCCTGCCCATGGTCGGACTCGGAGCCATACTCCGGCTCACCGGGGCGAACACCCGCCGGGAGCATCTCGGAGACGCGCTCGCCGGATTCGGCATCTTCTTTCTGGGCATCGAAGTGCTGCAATCCACTTTCACCGGTCTTCAATCGCAGGTGAACCTTGCCGCGTTCGCAGGCAACGGTCCGCTTTTCATCATGCTCTTCGCCCTTGTCGGATTCGGACTTACCCTGCTCATGCAAAGTTCCAGCGCAGCCATAGCCCTGGTACTCACCGCCGCCATGTCCGGTTTTCTGGACCTGTCACTGGCTGCGGCCACCGTGGTCGGCGCAAACATCGGCACGACCTCCACGGCCGCGTTTTCCGTGATCGGTGCCACGCACAATGCCAAGAAGGTCGCGGCCGCACAAATCCTGTTCAACCTCGGAACCGGCGCAATAGCCCTGCTCATCATGCCCCTGTTCCTGAAAGGTGTGGCCGAGCTGGCCCATGTGGCACACAACGACGACCCGGCAACGATTCTCGCACTGTTCCACACCTGCTTCAACCTGCTGGGAGTGGCTCTGTTCCTGCCGTTCACGGAACGACTGGTCCGCTTTCTCAATCGCCGAATCGGCTCGAAGATCGCGGAAATCGGAACGCCCCGCTATCTGGACAGGAACGTGGTCAAATCTCCGGTTCTCGCTCTGGACGCCCTGTTCATGGAGCTGGGCAGACTGGGGGAGCAGACGAGACTCATGACCCAGAAGGCACTGGCCTCGGACTTTCGTTCACGGGAACTGATCCGAATGAAGGCCGGACTGGAAAACCTGATCATGGGCATCCGGGAATTCTGCGCCAAGCTCCAACGCGCGGACCTGCCGGAATCCGTGGCAAAGGGCATGCCGGAAAGCCTGCGAGTCGTTCAGTACTACAACACAGTGATCGACACCATTTTCGAAGTATCCCAGGAGCATGCCACCCTACGTCACGACCTGCCGCCAATTACGGCCGAGCATGCCCTGAACTTCCGCAAGGCAGTACGGGAAATACTGGATGTGGCTCATACTCCATGCGCTCCGGAATTTCACAACCTCAAGCAGCAGCTCCACGAGCTGGGAGATGTATATCACGAATTGAAAAAGGCCCTGCTTCAGGCAGGAGCCAACGGGTCCATCAGCCTTTCCCGCATGGTGGAACTGCTGGATTTCTATTCGCGCCTCAGACGCGTCACCAGTCAGGCAATCAAGGGATCAATTCATTGGGCCGGGCTGCGAGACCTGACCGAAACCTGCCGTTTCAACGGCACAGACAACGCCCCCTCCTGGAAACCGGGAGAATAACGGCCAAGACACACGGGAGCTTTTCACATGAATCGCCGCACTACAGCAATCATACTTTCCGCCACGGCAGCCATGCTCATTGCCGGAGCCGCATTCCTGCTCTTCAAGCCGGGAACGGACCAACCCGAACACAGGGCAGAGGTCACGCCCCCGCCCGTGGAAATCCCCAAGGCTCCTGATTGGGTTGCCAACGGTCAGGATGCTACGCCGGATTACACGCCTTCGACCATGGAACCCAAGGATGCGACCCCAAGCCCGGAACCGGCTCCGGCTCCCAAGGCAAAACCCGTTCCCGAACCGGTTGAAACCGTGGTGGAAGTCCGTGAGGACGCCATGGTTTCCCTGGAATTCCTCGACCGCCTCGCCGCATATGTGCTGGACCGCTTTCAGCCCGAAGCCCGCCATGGCAAGCCTGCAAGCCTTGTTTCCTTCAAGGGCATGAACATCCGCTTCGGGCGCGATCCGCAGGGATTTGCCGTCGACCAGAACAACATTCGCAAGGCGCGTCAGGCCATTCTGGACTATGTCTTCACACCCAGGATGGTGCGCACCCTGTACGATCAGTACGCTCCGGCATTCGTGGAACGGCTTGCGAACATGGCTACAGGCGAAGATCGCGAATACGTGGTGAATGGGAAAAAACAGACGCGGGTTCTCGACATACCCGAGGCTTCAGCAATGTTCCGGCTCAACGCGCATCGTCTGGAACAGGCGGCGACCGTCTTGCGAACCATTGCCGAAGACCCCGCCCTTACCGAACTCTCCGGGAAATACCTGCAGGCAGCCAAGGCCGTGGAACGTGCCAACGCCAGATTTCAGACTCTGCTGGCGGACGAAAAGGAGCCAGGCGATGCCGGAGAACGCCTGAAGCAGTCCATTCTGCAGCGGGAACGCATCAAGGCCGAAATCGTGACCCTGCTCAAGCAGGCTTGCCACTCCTGCGAGGAAACCGATCTGTTCTACCTCGCCATGTGGTCGTACCGTCGCACTCTGGATGAAACGGAAAAGCTTCCCGTATTCGCGGTTTCCGCAGATTGTCTGGACGATCTGGCCCAGCGCTTTGCCCGCAAGTCCGAGGAACTGGGAAAATAGAAACCACGAGAATCCCCCCATGGGGTTGCGCAGCCTTTTCGGGAATGATATTCATTCATTCCAAAAGCCAACAACCCCATAGGGAGGGAATCTCATGTTCTTCAAGCAGATAGTCACGCCCGGACTGGGCTGTTTTTCCTATGTCATAGGCTGCCCGGGTGCCCGGGAAATGGTCGTGGTGGACCCCAAACGCGATGTGCAGGACTACCTTGATATTTCCCGGGACCAGGGCATGCGGATTTCCCATGTCATCGATACCCACGTGCATGCCGACCATGTGAGCGGCAATCAGGAACTTGCCTCGCGCGTCGGGTGCGATATCATGATGTATGCCACCTCGCCCGTGGAATTTCCCTTCACCAAACTGAGCGAAGGAGACACGCTGGAAATCGGCAACGCGCGGCTGGAGGTTCTGCACACGCCGGGACATACCCCGGACGCACTGTCTCTGCTGGTGACGGACAAATCCCGGGGCGACGAACCGTGGATGATCCTGACCGGTGACGTGCTTTTCGTGGGGGACATCGGCAGGCCGGACCTCGTGGGCGAGGCCAAGCTGGATGAACAGATAGACAACCTCTACAACAGTCTGTACGGCAAACTTGCCAAATATCCAGATTATCTGGAGGTTTTTCCGGCGCACGGCATGGGGTCTCTCTGCGGCAAGGGCATGAGTTCCAAGCCCAGCTCCACTCTGGGCTTTGAGCGACGCCACAATCCCATGCTCGGATTTCCGGACCGCAAGGCATTTCATCATGCCATGAGTCAGGATTTCCCGGCCCGGCCCAAAAGCTTCACGCACATCATCGGCACCAATGCGCACGGCGCGCCCCTGCTGGAACGCTGTCCGCTGGACAGAGCCATGGAGCCCGCACAGTTCGAATCCCGCATCCTCGACGGGGCCGTGGTCGTGGACGTACGCGACGCTGCCGCCTTCAGCGGCTTCCACATTCCCGGTTCACTCAACATCGGGTTCGAACCAAGCCTTGCCAACTGGGTCGGCATGGTGGTGGATCCGAAAAGCGACCTGCTTCTGGTGGTTGATTCCAAGGAGGATTACGACCGGATGACCACGGAGCTGCACCGCATCGGCTACGACAACATTCACGGGTACCTGACTGGCGGAATCATGGCGTGGGTATACAGCGGCCGTCCCGTGGACAGACTCTCCCAGATCACGGCGCAACTGTTCAAAGGCATGATGGATGACGGCGAGGCCAAAAGCATTGTCGACGTGCGCACTCCGGCCGAAGTTCAGGGAGGCGGAATCCCCGGAGCCGTGCACATTCCTCTGGCCGACATCCTCGAAGGCAAGCACGACCTGCCCGAGGATGGCAGTCATGTCCTGTATTGCGCGACCGGCTACCGTTCCAATATCGCGGCATCCTACCTGCAACGCCACGGATTCTGGAATGTTCAGGCTCTGGCGGGCGGTTTTCTGGCCTGGAGCCGGGCAGGGTATCCCACGAAATGAGTCCCGGCCATCAGCGACAAAAAAAAGGGGCCAGACTGCTGTCTGGCCCCTTGTCATTGACTGGTGGGTCACCAAGGAATCGAACCTTGAACCTCCGGATTAAGAGTCCGCTGCTCTGCCAATTGAGCTAGTGACCCAGTCGGGTGTCGCCGTTGCCGTGCGACAAAGAGGGATTTATTTACTCCGCCCGGAAATGTCAAACAAAAATCGCAATTAATTTGATTTTTACTTTTTTCTTCCCAAAAACGAAAAAGGGGGCCAGACTGCTGTCTGGCCCCTTGTCATTGACTGGTGGGTCACCAAGGAATCGAACCTTGAACCTCCGGATTAAGAGTCCGCTGCTCTGCCAATTGAGCTAGTGACCCAGTCGGGTGTCGCCGTTGCCGTGCGACGAAGAGGGGTTTATTTACTCCGCCCGGAAATGTCAAACAAAAATCCCGGCCAAAATGATTTTTTCTGCTTTCCGGCAAACCTCTCTGGCGAGACCATGAAAAAGGGGCTAGACTGATAGCCTAGCCCCTTGTATTGACTGGTGGGTCACCAAGGAATCGAACCTTGAACCTCCGGATTAAGAGTCCGCTGCTCTGCCAATTGAGCTAGTGACCCAGTCGGGGTGCCGACGTTGCCGTGCGACGAGGAGTTTTCTATATATTCCGCCTCTGGTTGTCAACAACATATTTTCAAAAAAAAACAGATTTTGCTCATGACCCGAAAAAACGCCCTACTCATTAGTTTTCCAATCCTTTTTCTACTCGCAACCACGCTTGGCGCAGTCACGCCCTCCACAGCAGGAGACCTGCCCCTGCACACGCGATTTTCGGTATTCTCCCTGCCCGAGGATCAAGCACAGCGACTGGAGAACAAAGCGGAAAGACTTCTCACCCTGACGCTGAAAATGGATCAGGGCTGGTATACCTATGCCCACAATCCCGGCGGCATGGGAAAACCCACACGGCTTGCCGTTTCCGACGCAACCTCGGGCAAGGCAATCGGCACGCTCTATCCCGAGGGCAAAAGCAAGATCGACCCGTTCAACACGACCCAGACCATCAACACCTATGAATCCGGTACACGGCTTTTCATTCCCCTGCCCAGCGGCGTTGAATTCGTAACCGCAACGCTGGACCTGCTGCTCTGCTCCGCAACCACCTGCCTCCCGGCCAGCGTCGACCTTGTCTGGAATGGTTCGAAAAACGCTTCCCCCTTGCTCAAGGCAAGTGACCAGCCATGGTGGGAAAAATATCGACAGATAGCCGCAACAACACCGCTGGAAGCAACAAGAGCCTCCTCTCCCGAAATCCCCTCGACAAGCGAAAATGCCCAGTGGAATTTCGAACCGCGCTATCTTGTCCCGGGACTGGAAGTCAGCGACCTGATCACCGCCATTCTTCTCGGTCTGATCGCAGGGCTGATTCTCAACGTCATGCCCTGCGTGCTTCCCGTAGTCAGCCTCAAACTGTCCGCCATTCTGTCGGCTTCGTCCGAACAGGACGAAAAGGAACGGCAACGCCTTTTCCGCGAACACAACATTTTCTTTGCGCTGGGGGTACTCTGTTTCTTTTCCGTTCTTGCGCTGACGCTGGGCCTGACTGGACAGGCATGGGGAGCCTTTTTCCAGAACCGCTGGCTCGTGCTGGCCGTGGCAGGCATCATACTTGCCCTGAGCGCCAGCCTGTTCGGCCTGTTCCATCTGCCCGTCATCGACCTCAAGTTCGGTTCCAAGGCGACTTCGCCCCGATCACAGGCCTTTTTCACGGGCATGCTCACCACGCTGCTGGCCACGCCGTGCAGCGGTCCGTTTCTCGGCGGCGTCCTGAGCTGGGCCCTGCTGCAGCAGCCGTTCGTGGTCACGGTGGTCTTTCTCGCCATTGGCGCGGGCATGGCCTCGCCGTACCTGCTGATGACGATATTTCCCGGCCTTTCCCGCTTCCTGCCACGGCCCGGACCATGGATCGAATTCGTGGAAAAGGGGATCGCGTTCTTTCTGCTGGCCACGGGCTTCTATCTTGTTTCCCTTGCCCTCGGCAGCCGGACCCTGCTTTTTCTGGTGCCAACATGGGGCATTGCCTGCGCGATCTGGCTCTGGAAACGTTCCATGGCGGCGCGCACGGCACGCAATGTCTGGAAACTTCGACTGACAGGCGCATGCCTTGCCGGACTTTGTCTGGCATGGACCTTTGCCCCTGCCGACCAATCGCAGCCGTGGGACCCCTTCGACACGAAAGCATTCAACCAGCAACTGGGCAGTGAAGTCCTGTTCGTGGATTTCACGGCAGACTGGTGCCCCACCTGCAAGCTGCTGGAAGCCACGGTCCTGACGCCGGACAACGTGCGTCACTGGAAACGGCAATATGACATCCGCTTCATCAAGGCGGACCTGACCGAACGCAATCCGGATGCCGAAGCCCTGCTCAAGGCCCTTGGCGGCTCCAGCATCCCCATGGCCGCAGTGTTTGGCACCGGCCCTGCTGCGGACCGCCCCCTTGTGCTGCGCGACCTGTTTACGAAAACGCAGCTTGAAAACGCCCTTGAATCATGGGACAAGCCCGGGAAATAAGGAGAACGCCATGCTCAACTTCCAATACTACATGCCCACCCGCCTGCTCTTCGGGCCGGACAAACTGGATGAACTCAGCGAAACGCCCCATCTGCCGCGCGGCAACAAGGCCATGATCGTGATCGGTGAATCCGGCATCATGCTGAAACTCGGCTATCTGGCCCGAGTTCAGGGCATGCTGGCCAAACAGGGAGTCGCTTCCCTTGTCTATGACAAAATCAAACCCAACCCGGAGAGCGAACAGGTGGAGGAAGCCGCTGCCATCGCCCGGGAAAACGACGTGAATTTCATTGTCGGTCTGGGCGGCGGTTCCACCATTGATTCGGCCAAGGCCATTGCCCTGCTGGCGGCCAATTCCGGACAGTACTGGGACTACATGATCGAAGGCACGGGAAAAATGAAAACCCCGGAACACCCGGCCCTGCCCATCGTGGCCATCCCGACCACGGCAGGAACCGGCACCGAGGCCGATCCCTGGACCGTGATCAGCAGAACCGGCTCGCAGGAAAAAATCGGCTGGGGCAACGATTCCACCTTCCCCACCCTGTCCATCGTGGACCCCAAGCTCATGCTGTCCGTGCCCAAATCCCAGACTGCGTACACCGGATTCGACGCATTCTGTCATGCGGCCGAGGCGTACCTCTCGATCCGCCGCCAGCCTGCCAGCGATGCCCTTTCCCTTGAAGCCGTGCACCTGATTGCCAACACCCTGCCCGAGGCCGTGGCTGACGGAAGCAACCTCGAAGCACGCACGGTCATGGCGTGGGCCAGCACAGCCGCAGGGCTGTGCGAGACCTATTCCTCGTGCATTTCCCAGCACTCTCTGGAACATGCCCTGTCCGCATTCCACCCGGAGCTGCCGCACGGTGCGGGCCTTGCCATGCTGTCCCGCTCGTACTTCGCATTTCTGGCCTCACGCGGAGAGGAGCGTCTGGGCGATCTGGCCCTGACAATGGGCACCAGCCTTGAAGAGGACATTCCGGCCGATCAGTTCGGCCCGGCGTTTCTGGAAGCTCTGGACCGCCTGCTTGAAGGGACTGGACTCGATTCGCTCAGAATGTCCGACTACGGCATCACGCCCGACGAATTCCCGGCCATGGCGGACTGCGCCTTGGGCACCATGGGCAAACTCTTCAATTCGACCCCGGTGGAAATGACCAGGGAAGACATCATCGCCATCTATGAAGCGGCATACGAATAGGCTTCGCCGCTCGAATCGGAATAAAAGGCCCCGACAGCCAAGACTGTCGGGACCTTTGCATTTTCACAAGCGAAATCACACGCAGATCATCTCGTAACGATCCCCGGAAATGCATCTGGCACCGGAGGCCGTTACTTCGTAGGTATTCTCGACCCCGACCATGCCGACTCCCGGAATGCCCTGCTTGGGTTCCAAGGCAAGCGCCATGCCTTCCTGCAACGGCATGTCGAACCCGGCAGCCAGGGGCGGAAACTCATCCACGGTCAAGCCTATGCCATGGCCGATGAAGGGAACCTTGTTGTCGCCGAGCCCCATGAAGCCTTCGGCAAAACCACGCTTTCGCGCCTGTTCGATGCAATAGGCATACAGCTCGGCGGGCGTGACCCCGGGTTTGGCATGTTCCGCGGTCCGATTCTGCATCTCCACGCAAAACTCATGGGCGCGGCGCACCTCGTCCGGGATCGACGATTCAGGGCCGGACCAATATGCCTGCGTCTTGTCCGTCTGGTATCCGTCGATCTGAAAACCGATGTCCAGCATGAGCGGTTCTTTCGGCTGCCAGACCTTGGCGGCATGTCCCATGAACGGGACGGCGGGATGTTCGCCCCGCAATCCCAAGGGGCCATTGAACGAACTGGGATAATTGCCGGAATCACCTGCCGAGACATGCCCCAGAAAACATTCCTCCCCATGCGCCTGCATGCGCAGCATGCCCTGATGCCCCTTGGCGAAAAACACCTCCCACGACTTGTGGGAAATCTCGCGTTCGGTCATGCCCGGATGCAGCATGCCCGGCAGCATCTCGCACAGGGCCTCGTGATGGAGCTTGCCGCAGGTCCGCAGAATGTCCAGTTCCCATTCGGACTTGATCATCTTGGCCAAGGCCACGGCATGGTCGCCGGGCACGAATTTCCTGTCGGCAAGCTTGCGTTCCAGAAGCTGCCCGAGCTGCCAGCTCAACCCGGCCATGACCACGGCCACGGTATGGGGCAACGGACTGCCCGCATCCGCGCACAGGCCCGGCATCTGGGAATAGGACTTGTAGGAATGGATATGCTCGAGCGGCGACTCCAGCCTTGCCCTGTCCAGCCCCTTGCGCACGAGAAGCACGGGGGCGGAATCCAGAGGCAGCCACAATACGCCCTGCCCCAACGTTCCCGTAAGGTAGTAGATGTTGAGACGGGAAAACACGAGAATGCCACCGGCTTCCGGCGCAACGTCCGCAAGATGGTGCCGCACGGCATCCTGCCTGCGCCGGATTTCACCGGCAGGGATATGCCCAAGGGCTTCAAACATACATTGTCTCCTTTCCGACACACTAGGCAACCGGAGTCTTTTTCTGTACAACTGCACGCATTCAAAACGAGGAATGATCATGCTGACGAATATGAAAGAGCTAGCCGCGCTGCTGGGGCAGGTCAAGACCATTGCCGTTATCGGAGCCGTGGACAAGCCGAACCGCCCGGTGGACCGCGTTGGCCGGGAAATGATCGAGATGGGGTTCAACGTGATCCCGGTTCATCCGGTCCGGGAAAACGTGTGGGGTCTCAAGGCATACAAATGCGTGACCGACATTCCCGAGCCCGTGGACGTTGTGGACCTGTTCCGCAACGCCCAATTCTGCCCGGACCACGCCCGCGAAGTGCTGCGCATGAATCCACTGCCCAGACTCTTCTGGATGCAGGAAAACATATACAGCCCGGAAGCCAGAGAAATCCTGAAAAAGTCCGGCATAATCGTAATCGAAGACCGCTGCCTCAAGGTCGAGCTGCAGCAACTGGGGATCGCCCGATGACCGTGAAAGCCTTTGAATGCCGCATGTGCGGCCACTGCTGCCAGGGAAAGGGCGGCATCGTGATGACGGAAAAGGATCAGGTGCGGCTGGCCGCCCACCTCGGCATTTCCGTTGACGAACTTCTGGAAAAGTACACGGAAAGTCGCGGGGGCAAATATCATCTGACCGTGGGCGACGACCTGTACTGCATCTTTTTCAAACACGGGCTGGGGTGCGGCGTGCATCCGGGTCGGCCCGACGTATGCCGCGCCTGGCCGTTCTTTCGGGGCAATCTCGTGGACAAGACAAGCTGGGAAATGATTCAGGACTACTGTCCGGGCGTGAACCCGGATGCGAGCCACGAGGAATTCGTGCGTCAGGGCCGCGAGTATTTGCACGAGGAAGACCTTTTGCGCTATGCTCCCGGCGTGTCGCCGAACGCCCTGCTCGCCGACGAATAACCGGCCTTGGCCGCCAGCTCCGGGAATACCTCTATGACTCTTCAGGAATGCTACCGCATACTCGGCCTCGGCCATGGTTCCGACCTTGGCGAGGTCAAGACCGCGTTTCGCAAACTCGCCTTCAAGTATCACCCGGACCTGAACACGTCTCCCGAAGCCGCGGACCGGTTTCGGGAGATAAACGAGGCATACGTCACGGCCAGGGAACTGCTCCGCAAGGCAGGCCCGCGCCCGGAACCGAAAGCCTCGCACACCGAACGCCCCGGGCCCACGGCCCGCCCGGATCAGGGAGCCAAGGCGTATGCCCGGCAGCATCGCGTCAAGCCGAAACGCCCGGACAGGAAGCAGCCCGGATCGACCCGCGCCAAATCCCAACACTTCTACTATCATGAGGAAGACGTTCTCAAGGACATCCTGAACGACGAATTCGCCCGTCAGGTGTTCGAGGACATCTACCGCCAGATTCGCAAGGACCGCCCCGGCTACAAGGGCCCGCTCGAGCACAGGAAGCGCAAGCTCCAGCTTCACTGGGGCGAGCGTACGCTGAGCCTGGATTTTTCCAAGGGACTGGTCGGGTCCATCAAATCCTGGTGCCGTCACCAGATGGACCACGAACAGATCGTGCATTTCCCTGCCCATCACCTGATTCCGGGCAGAAAAATCCGCATCACCGTGGATCAACGCTTTTCCAAGGGACCGCGCACCATCGAGGTCACGCTGCCACCGGACTTCGTGGTCGGCAGGCCAATCCGCCTCAAGGGACTGGGCCGCAAGCTCGGCCCCGTCACCGGGGACCTGCTCCTGCGCATTCTGGCAAAATAGCCTCACTTCCTGCTTTTTCCCTTCTCGCGAAACAACGCTTCACGCGCCATCCGGCGCGCCTTTGCCGCTGCTCCGTCGGCGTGGGCCACAAACAGGGCCGCGACCACGCATCCCGCGACCAGACCGATTCCAATGGCAATGGTTTCTTCCAGCATGGCGATCTCCTTTTCCACAAATGATCAAGAATCGCGCCACAGCGAACATCTTGCACATCCATCCGAATTCATGTTGCCTTCCCATGAAGGCATCAAATTCATTCCATGACAGAAAAGAAATCTCGCGCATCAGAAACAACGTTATTGTCAATTCGTAAAAAACCCTTGTTTTCCTCACCATTTTTTACTAGTCGCTGTATTGAAAGAAAAATCCAAGGGAGGGACAATGCTCGCCATATTCGATTACAAGGCGGGGAACCAGACCAGCGTGAAACGTGCTCTGGACCACCTCGGAATCCCCTGTGAAATCACCAATAAGCCCGAAAAGCTGGATGCGGCACAAGGCATCATCTTTCCCGGCGTTGGCGCGGCAGGACAGGCCATGGACGAACTCACGGCGGACGGTCTGGACGAAGTTCTCAAGGGACTGA